>CAITPB010000053.1 GCA_903894145.1 Candidatus Firestoneibacteriota bacterium
ATTTTCATACGGGGTAATCAGGGCCAAGTTCCGCCTCGCGGATATCGTATCCTGCAAGCCGGTCAGGAATCCCTGGTACTACGGGTTTGGAATCCATTATCTTGGGAACGGGTGGATCTATAATGTCTCCGGGCTCGACGCGATAGAGATAACTATGAAGAACAAAAAAGTACACCGCATAGGTACAGACGAGCCTGAGATCCTGAATAAGGCTCTAAGCGAAGCGATAGGAGCCGTGAATGAGAAATAACAGGATCGTTGCCCTGTTTGTGCTTTGCCTCTGTTTTGCCTTTCCGGTTTTTTGCGGAGAGAAATCGGGCCAGATAGACTGGGACAAGGCGCAGCAGCTTTACAAAAAAAGGCAGAGCGGAGTTGTCTTAAGCGCTGATGAACAACAGTACCTGCAGAGGGCCATAGAAGCCAGGCAGAAAGGCGAAGGCCCGCGGCCGCAGGGGCAGCCGCAGGGCCCCGGCGCGAATGCCGGGCCGGATAAGATAAAAGGCGTTGCTCCGCTCAACGAAATGGAAGGACGCTACAAGGGTGAAGACGGCGGGCTTTACGGCAAGGGAAGGAATGAGCCGGCTGAAATACAGAAGAAACTGGCAAGGAAAGCCGCCGGAAATATCCGCCTCCTTGACGCGGAAGGGAATCCTTCCGTAAACGGGAAAATAGCCGTTCTTACCATAGGAATGTCAAATACCTCGCAGGAATCCGAGGCCTTTATTCGGCTTGAAAAAAATGACTCTGAAAAGTCCGACAGCGTCGTGCTGGTAAACGGCGCGCAGGGCGGCATAACGGCTGACAAGTGGATACCCGGCTCGCCGCTTGAGGCAAAGGTGTGGAGCAATGTGGAAGGCAGGCTGAAGGCCGCCGGCGTTTCTTTCAATCAGGTGCAGGCGGTCTGGCTTAAAGAAGCCATAGCCCAACCGGCGGGCAGGGGGGAGTTTCCTGCTCACGCCAAATTCCTGCTGGATTCTCTCTCGGCGCTTGCGCGCTACGCGAAAGTAAAATGCCCCAATCTTCAAATAATATTTATATCCTCAAGGATTTACGGGGGCTATGCCTCGACAAACCTGAATCCGGAGCCCTACGCTTTTGAGAGCGCGTTTCCGGTGCGCTGGCTGATCAGGGAACAATCCGGAGAAAGCCCCGAGCTAAACGCGGATCCCGCTCTGGGAACGGTTAAGGCTCCAGTCTTCTCTGGGGGCCCTATCTTTGGGCGAACGGAGAAGAGCCGCGGAAAAGCGACGGGCTTGCCTGGAAAAAAGAAGACTTCGGCCCTGACGGGACTCATCCGAGCCAGGCAGGAACGCAGAAGGTCGCAAAACTGCTGGCGGAGTTTTTCAAAAGCAGTGAATTTGCCAAAGATTGGTACTTGAAAGGCGGCATAACGAAATAAATTCGAAGCAAGAAATCTGAAATTCGAAACCAAAAGCGGGGCATAGGAATCTCGTGCTTCGAATTTCATCTTTTGCTGTTTATTTGGTGCCTGTTTCTGTATTGTTTCGAATTTCGTGCTTCGAATTTCGAATTTCATTGTGAGGTGAGTTTATGAAAGTGGTCGTGGTCATAGGAAGCTCCAACACAGACATGGTCGTTTCGACCGATAAAGCCCCGCTGCCGGGGGAGACCGTGCTTGGAAGCGGTTTTTTCATGGCCCCGGGAGGCAAAGGGGCGAATCAGGCCGTGGCCGCCGCGAGATCGGGGGCAAAAGTTATTTTCGTGACCAGGCTGGGAAGGGATGTTTTCGGCAAAACAGCCCTTGCCAATTTTGAACGCGACGGGATTGATGCGGCTTATGTCTTTATTGACAAAAGTGAACCGTCCGGAACCGCGCTAATTACTGTAGACAAGAAAGCGCAAAACTCTATTGTTGTCGCGCCGGGGGCGAACCGGAAACTCTCACCCTCCGACATAAAAAGAGCCGAAGCCGCAATAAAAAACGCCGCCTGCGTTGTGCTCCAGCAGGAAATGCCCGAAGAGACTGTTGAATTCGCTGTCTCGCTTGCGCATGCTTATAAAGTTCCGGTTATACTGAATCCTGCTCCGGCAAGAAAGATCAATAAAGCCGTTCTGAAAAAAGTTTATCTGCTGAACCCGAATGAAACCGAGGCGTTCTTCCTTTCGGGAATAAAAATAGCGGGGAAAAGTTCCGCAAAGGCGGCAGCCGCGAAACTCCTGCGGTTTGGACCGGAGAATGTCATAATAACTCTCGGAAGCAAGGGTGTTTTTGCGGCCGGAAAAGGTTTTGAAATGTTTGTTCCGGCGTTCAAAGTTAAGGCGGTTGATACCACCGCGGCCGGAGACACTTTCACGGGCGGCTTTGCAGCCGCTCTTGCGGCAGGAAAGGACTTTTACGACAGCGTCAGGTTCGGCAGCGCCGCCGCAGCTCTTTGCGTCACAAAGAAAGGCGCGCAATCCTCTATCCCATTTCTTGCGGAGACGGTCCGTTTTCTCGGAAGCCGCTAATTGTAACGCGGGTGGCGAAGAGTTCAATTTAATCCCTATGCGCGTGTAAATCTGCCCCAATAAGCGCTAATTTTCGGCTATTTTCATTGAAAATCCTTGCCAAGAGTGTAAGAATTATAACTTAACGGCAGATTACTGGTTGTGGTAAAATATGTAAAATTACCCGTAGTACGGAGTTTTTAATGAAGAAGCTGGCACTTGTTTTCGTTGCCCTTTGCGCTTTTACGGGTTTTGCCCGCGGCAGCTGGCCGTCAGGCGCTTTTCCTCTAACCTCAACAGTCACCTCTGACCAGTCAAATCCACAGATGATAAGCGACGGGGCGGGCGGAAGCATAATCGTTTGGGAGGACCAGAGGAACGGATCCTATGATATCTACGCGCAAAGGCGCGATGCAAACGGCAGCCTGGTTTCCGGCTGGGGCGCGGACGGAACAGTAATTTGCGGCGCGCCCGGAGATCAGTTTGCGCCCGTGATTGCAACTGACGGGGCGGGGGGAGCTATTATTGCCTGGCAGGATAACCGCGGGGCAAGCAAGGCCGTTTACGCTCAGAGGGTTGATTCCTTAGGGAATGTTAAATGGTTGACGGACGGGGTCGCGGTCAGCGGAGCGTCAAGCGGAATAAACGATCTTTGGATATCCGACGACGGCAGCGGCGGGGCTCTATTGTGCTGGAGTGATTATATTTTAAACCGGATAGGCGCGCAAAGGGTGGATTCCGGGGGCAACGCGCTCTGGACGGCAGGCGGGGTAACGATAAGCAATACCGGTACTCCGGTCGAAGGGCGAATTAAAAGCGACGGAGCCGGCGGAGCGGTGGTAACCTGGCGGATAATCACGGGCAACTACATTTATCTGATGCAACATTTGGACCCGGTTTTCGGGACGGCAACCTGGGCGTCCAATACCACGGTTGTTTCAAGTTCAAAACAAATGTACGGGTCCAACCTTCTCGGGGACGGCAGCGGAGGCGGAGTTCTATCCTGGAACGTTTACACCCCGGTAACCACCGGGTGGGATATTTACGCGCAGAAGGTTGATTCAACAGGCGCCGTGAAATGGGCCGCGGGCGGAAGCGCGGTCTGCACAGCGGCGGGAACCCAGCAAGACCCTCTATTGCTTCAGGGCCTCCCCGGGGAAACGATTATCTGCTGGACTAATAGCGGCACTTTCGCAAGTCTTTACGCGCAGAAACTTGACGTGAACGGCGCTCTTGCCGCGGGTTGGCCTGCGGGAGGCCTGGCGGTTTCAAACAACGGCAAGAATCAGTGGTCTCTGGGCTCCGTCTCTGACAGCGCCGGCGGGGCGATAATCTCCTTTTATGACGGACTCACTTTGTCAGGACAAAAGATTGACGCCTCAGGGATTCTGCTCTGGGGACCGGCAGGAGCTGTTATCTGCAGTGATTCAGGGACCAGGGATTCGGCCGTTTTGGCGCCGGACGGAGCAGGCGATTCCTTGATGGCTTGGACTGACTACAGGAGCGGAACAGGGATTATCTATGGGGCTAGAGGTTATAATGCCCCCCCCGCCATTATTGTCGGGCAGGCTACGACTGTCGCTGTTATGCTGCAATTCAACACAGCTTTGAATTCAACTGACGCGACCAATAAAGCCAATTATTATCTTCAGTGCCCTCTCGGCACCCAGGTGTCTCTTGCCGGAGCCGCAATAACCTTAAATGGCGCGACTAACACAGTTACTATCAGCGGGCTTACCCTTACCTCCGGCACAACCTTCTCCATAAAAGCCACAGGCATTAAAAATCTTTCCGGTTCGGTAATTGTTGATAACGGTGTTACAAATGTGGCTACGGGGACAGTTCTTCCGAATTCCGCCCCGGTCATTTCCAATGTGCAGTGGTCCACCGGTGACTCTTCAAAGTTGACTGTGACCTGGAATACGGATATACCCTCAACAAGCCAGCTGAATTATAAGAATTTTGTGGAAATGTCAAGTTTTGCCTGGTCCACAGAGAGCAGTGTTACGAATACCGCCCTGGTTACCAACCACACGGCGGTGATATCTGCGGATTTGACAAATTACGCCTTTGCATTCCAGCCCTGTTCAACCGGGGGAGCAGGCCAGACCAAAGGCAATTACCTCAGCATCCCGGGCGGGTTTGAGTCAACATATATGGAATATAGCAGCCACAGCGCCTATGCCGGCAGCGACAAGAGGTTTATGTTTGACGGCTGGGATACATCCAAGGCCTCCATTAAGTATTTGACAAACTGTGAAATGCTCTACGGGTTGCCTGCCGGCTGCAGCGGGAGTGTCTTTACCTGCTATGTGGAGTACGGCGCGACTACCGCCTACGGTATGCAGACTACTGCCATTACTTCATCTCAGGCTTTTGCAGTAAGACTGAACGGACTTACCGCCGGAAACACCTATCATTACAGGCTGAGGTATTCAAACGCCTGGGGTTCCGGAGCGGGACCTGATTTCACAACGCCTGTCGTTCCGGTGAACTATACAACTATAGACCCGAGCCAGGTGCTTATTGTGGCGAATGCCGCCAGCCCGACCTCTTTGACTATCGCGAATTATTACGCGAAGAAAAGGAACATTCCCCCGGGCAATATGGTCACGGTCACGGGCATAAGCGACTATTCCGCCTACCAGGTTGACAATGTCGTCTCCACAGGCGCAGATTACCTCGCTATTAAGAACCAGCTGCTGGCAGCGCTTAATGCGAATGGCGGAGCGCTGAAAAATACCGTCAGATTTATCGTCATTACAAAGGGGCTTCCCTACAGGGTTGACGGCTGCGCAATTGACTCCTATCTCTGTGATCCCTACGGCAGTTTTTCTTCAAATCCATACCTGCAGAAAGAATACAGGTTCAGTTCCCCGGTATGTTCCGGTTCAAACACATTCTACCTGATAACCCATCTGGACGGGCCTACGACTGAGATTTGCCTTGCAATGGTCGACAAGGCAGTTTACGCCGAAATTTATGGTTTGCCTTCTAACGGGGTTGCCTATGTGGACAACGCGGGATTGGCAAGCAGTTCTCCCTGGAATCTGGTTCAATGCCAGGGATTATTTAATGCTTTTGGATATAAAAACGTATATGACACCAACGGAGGGCTCTTCGGTCAATTTCCTTCGCTGACCTATTGCCCCAATATGATTCTCTATAATGGCAATTATACGGGGATCAATGCCGATTGTTTTGCTCCGATGGTTGGAGCGGTCGGATTCCATTCCTCATCGTACACGGCAAACCAGATAAGACAGGTTAATATGGAGCAGACCGGCGCCTGGTACACGAACCGTATGCTCCTTCAGGGATTTACGGCAACCCTTGGCGCGGTAGGGGAACCCTACCTAAACGGCTACAGCTACAACAGTACTTTTGACCAGGCTTTCATGCAGGGCTATACTTTTGCGGAAGCCAGCTTTATGTCCATGCCCTGGACGCAGTGGATGCAGATATTCATCGGAGATCCAATATATAGACTGCCGCAGAACCCGCAGGTTGATACAACTCCGCCGGCAATAACAAATATTGCGGCTTCAGGGGTAACGGGGTATACGGACACGCAGGAGAGCATTTACTGGGAAACTGATGAACCTGCGGAAGCGATAGTTGACTGGGGTTTGACGTCCGCCTACGGCAACACGACACTCTACGACAAATGGATGTCCTGCCGCCATACAGAAACCATTACCGGCCTGCAGGCTGGAACTGCCTATCACTTCCGCGTCAGGTCAACTGATCCTGCGGGAAACCCTCAGGCTTCGGCCGATCAGACATTTACTACTACCGGAGTTGTTCCACCGGCCGCTCCGTCTGGCCTCGGCGCGACCTCCTCGGACTCTTCCATAATACTGAGCTGGACGGCAAACGCGGAAATAGACCTTCAGGGTTACAAGATATATAGAAGTCTTGCCCCGGGAACCGGCAGTAAATCTCTTATCGCTTCGGTTGGTAAAGTCACCTCTTACACGGATAACAGCCTTGCGAACGGCACGCCCTATTACTATATGATATCCGCGTTTGACAGCCTGAGCGAGGGGACAAAGAGCAGTGAAGCCACCGCGACGCCGGCGCCGCTTTCACCGCCCGCGAATGTCGCGGCAGTACCCGGAGATTCCATAGTAAATCTTACGTGGGATCCTGTCCTTAATCCGCTGGTCTCCGGATATATCATCTCAAGAGGAACCGCGTCGGGAGTCTACACAACCTCGGTAACACGCCTGGGACAG
>CAITPB010000054.1 GCA_903894145.1 Candidatus Firestoneibacteriota bacterium
CCCGCCGATGCCCGTGCCGGCTCCGCCGTACGGTTCAATCGCCGAGGGGTGGTTGTGCGTCTCCACCTTAAAAGCGATACAATTCTTGCCGTCAAATTTTATAATGCCCGCGTTATCCTTAAATACCGACACGCACCAGTCCCTGTCAAGTTCTTGCGTGACTTTAAAGATAGTCTCTTTAATCAGGTTATTCATTACTTTGCCGTTGTAAGTCACCTTCGCCCCGAAACTTTTATGCTTGCAATGCTCCGACCATGTCTGGGCTATTGTTTCAAGCTCCACATCTGTCGGATTTCTCTTTTTCTTTTTGAAGTAGGCCTGAACAACCTTCATCTCAGCAAGGTTCAGCGAGAGCAGTCCCGACCTGCTGATTTCATTGAGTTTTTTGTCGTCGGCTTTGAGTATCTTAATAGTTTTGAAATATTTCATCTATTTCACCTGTTTTATCTTATAAGTTTGAACTACATTGTTCGAGAGCAAACCCGAACATATTTTCTCGACATCTTTCCTTGTTATTTTGCCGCTGATTATATAGACCTGTCCGGCCTTAACGCTGTCCACACCTTTAACATTGAGATCCTGAATGCCTTTCTTTACCGAATCCCCGGCCGCGTCGGTAACCCCTGGTTTTGACCAAACTTCAATTTCGTATTTCATGCTCCCTCCTGACTCATATTATTTGCCTTAAGACTCCACCTTATAAACCTTATGAACTTTACAAACCTTACAAACTTCTACTTAAGTATTATATCCATCGATATATTCAGACTCTTCGCCGAATGTGTCAATGCCCCGATAGAGATATAATCCGCGCCTATCTTCGCAAACTTGCGGATATTTTTTATATTGACCCCCCCGGAAATTTCTATTTTATACATACCGCCTATCATCTTAACAGCCTTCTTCATATCAGGAATACTCATATTATCGAGCATTATGATGTCAAAATCCTCGCCCATTGCCTCCGAGACTTCCGCCAGGTTCTGTGTCTCAACCTCAATTTTCAGGCGCGGATACTTCTTCCTGACATCTTTGACCGCTTTTTTTATCCCGCCGGCAATGTGCACATGGTTGTCTTTTATCAGCACGCCGTCAAAGAGCCCAAACCTGTGGTTCGTTCCCCCGCCCATCTTAACCGCGTACTTTTCAGGCGCGCGCAAACACGGCGTGGTCTTTCTGGTATCCAGAATTTTTACTCCCGTCCCCTTCACTTTTGAAACAAACTTGCCGGTAAGCGTCGCAATTCCTGAAAGGCGCTGTATCAGGTTAAGCGCCGTGCGCTCTCCGGTCAAGATGGCCCTCGCGTGACCGTGTATCTCGGCAAGTCGTGTGCCGTCTTTGATGCGGCTGCCATCGCGCTTCAGCGCTTTAAACTTAACAGACGGGTCTATCTGCCTGAAGACTTCGCCTGCAAGGCTTATTCCCGCAAGCCGACCTTCTTCTCTGGCCACTATTACCGCTTTGACTTTAAGGTTTGCCGGGACCGTTGCCTTCGAGGTAACATCCCCCGAACCGACATCTTCTGCAAGAGCATATTTTACAAGCAACTTCGAGTCCATCAGGCCATCCTTTTCATATTATCAAGCAGTTTTACCTTCTTATCCGTCAGCAGTTTCTGCTTTGCTTTCTCTGATTCAACAATCGCGGCAGGAGCCCGTTTCACAAAGTTCTCATTCGCGAGCTTCCCTGCGATACTAAGCAATTCCTTTTCAACGCCTTCAAGCTCCTTGCGCATTCTCTCTTTTTCTTTTGTCTTGTCTATGTGTCCTTCAAGCTCCACAAATATCTCAACCTTCGGAAGCACGCTGGTGGAGCAGAGCTCAGGTTTTGCAAGTTCCGGGCCTATCAGCAATTCCTCTATCTTTGCGAGGTCAGTCAAATAGGCTTTGTTGCGGGTTAAAGACGCAATAATCGGCGAGTCCGCCGTCTTTATCAAAACCTTAATCTTAGCGGCAGGCAGAATGTTCGCCTCGCTTCTGGAATTCCTGATGGAAACTATTACTGCTTTTATAAGTTCCATCTCTTCGTCAATCGCGGAATTCATAGAAGCCGCCTCGGA
>CAITPB010000055.1 GCA_903894145.1 Candidatus Firestoneibacteriota bacterium
AACGGTATTGAAAAGAGCGTAGTCCACTTTGAGCCGGCTACTTTTACTTCGCTGGTAAAATTCACTTTATCCGGCTGGGCATAGGCCTTTTTTTCGCTCTTAACCGTGCCCGGATAGGTTTTCATATGGACGGCTTGGTGGACATTTCCCGGGTTCACCATATATTGATAATATTCGCTGTGGTCGTGTTTCGGGTCAATGAAGACTTCCATCGTGTCGTCCGTCCACATCGGCAGTTCTTTGCAGTATTTGCGAAGCCCAATCTTCGGGTCAAAATCGCTTTCCATAAGGACATAGAGCGTTTTTCCGGTATTAAGTATGTAGGCCTTTGCGTTCCTGTCGGTAAAATTTGAAAAGAGCGTTGCCCTTGCCTTCGGAAAACCGCGCAGCGTGACTTTGCCCGCTTTTGCAAGCGGAGCGCAAATCGTCTCAAACTCTCTCTTCCAGGGCAGGTTCCTGGAACTCAGCCAGTTTGTTGCTTCTTTCATAATTCCTCCTTGTAGGGTGCAATCATGCAATTATACATTAAAAGCGGGATTCTTCAAGGGAATACGGGGTTACGTGTTTCGCTTTACACAATCAACGGAAAACCGGCCTCCAGCGGCCACAGTCGAACAAAATTCGAAAAACGGAATTGGAAATTCTAAACAAACCGGGACCAAGCACCAAATCTCAAATCACAAGCACCAGAAGAGCAAGCACTTCCAATTGATGACTAATTGCTAATTAAAGACTCATGGTTCTTCTGTCTTCTGCCCATGAACCACTCGTTAACACTCGGGTTCATGGCATGCTTCTGTCTTCCGTCCTCCGCCTTACTGTGCATCACACCGCTGTCATTTAAACATCCAACCTTCCAACCATCTAACCCTCTGCTCTCACAGCTTTACGCTTCCTGTGGTTCCTGTAGCCAATCCAGGTGGCAATCAGCGCGAGCATCACAAACACGCCCGCAACCAGGGTAAAGTTTGCGAGTATCTTCTCCTGGTGCTGCTCCCACTCTTTGCCGAGAACGTAGCCGAGCGTAAGCAGCGAGCAGGTCCAGATAATCGCGCCGCAATAGGCGAAGAGCGCGAAGATGCGGTATCTTAATTTTGAAATACCGGTGGCAAAAGCGCTTATGTGGCGGAGGCCGGGAATATAGAAGCCGAATACCAGCACCCACCGGCCAAACCGGTTGAAAAACGCGTCAAACTTCTCCAATCTCTTGTGGGTAATGTGTATGTACTTTCCGTATTTTGTCACCAGGGAATAGCCGAGGGTCCTGCCCAGGTAATAGCTAAGGGTAATACCTGTAATCACGCCTAATGCGGCGCAAATATAGGCGGGAACAGGCAGGAATATTTTTTTTGAAATCAGGAAACCTATAAAGATAATTACCGTTTCATCGGGTAGAGGAGCGCCGAACATGCCGAGGCAGAGAAGCCCGTAAATCGCGGCATAGCCGTATTTTGACAAAAGCTGTTTTGCTAATTCCAGCAAATCCATGAGACTCCGGGGATGTCACATAAGTATAAATTTGAAATGTTTAGCCTTGTTTTGATTTTACTTTTTCCTTATAGAACAAGACGCACAAAGTGCGGCTTGTAAACCTTACAAACCTTACAAACCTTAAGAACCTTACAAACTTTTATCTTCTTTATTTTTTCTGACTATTTTTAGCGCTTCTTCCACATGCCTCTTCGCCTCAAACTGGCTTGAGAACATATATTGAATAACGCCTTTTTTATCCAGCACAAAAGTCACCCTGCCGGGTATCAACCCGCCGGAGCTCTTAATCTTGTAAAGCTTCCTTACTTCTCCCTTGTCATCGCTTAAAAGGTTGAAGGGCAGCTTATGCTCTTTGATAAAACCTTTGTGCGATTCTATGGAATCTGAGCTTATGCCGATTACCTCTGCGCCGGCTTCTTTGAATACCGTATAGGAATCCCTGAAGGTGCAGACTTCCGCGGTGCAGCCCGGGCTGAAGTCCTTTGGATAAAAGAAGAGTACTATCGAGGTTTTGCCAAGGACCCTGGAGAGCGTGAAAGTTTCGCCCGAGGAAGACTGCAAAGTAAAATCAGGGGCCGTGTTTCCCGTTTTCAGCCCGGCGAAAGCGTTTGCCCTGTGCTGGGAATACAAGAACCCTATGCCGAAAAACAAAACAATGGCGAGTATCACGGAAATTGAGCGTTTCATAGCGCCTCCTAATGGCAACAGCATATAGTATAGGGGTTTTGACCTGCCGCTGTCAAGGCAGGCAGCCAGGGCCATAGACATTTCGCTTGACATAATGACACGTCTTCGGTATCATTATGAAGATACGGAAAAGGAGGCATTATGTTTTGCAACCAGTGCGAACAAACAATCGGCGGTAAAGGATGCGCGGCAAAAGCTGGGGCTTGCGGCAAGAACGAGGACATACAGAGCTTGCAGGACACTCTGGTTTACGGTTTGAAAGGCATCGCCGCCTACGCATATCATGCGAGGGAACTCGGAGAAAAGGATGAAACTGTCGACGCTTTCATGCACGAAGCCCTTTTCAAAACTCTCACAAATGTCAGCTTTGACTTAAACGACCACCTGGAAATAGTGCTTCGCGCCGGGCAGGTAAACCTGAAAGCGATGGAACTGCTGGATCGGGGGAACACGCGCCACTTCGGCAATCCCGTTCCGTCGGAAGTTTATACAGGCACCAAGGCCGGACCGGGAATACTGGTCACCGGACATGACCTGCTGGTTCTGAAAAAGCTTCTTGAACAGACCGAAGGAACGGGAGTCAACATAT
>CAITPB010000056.1 GCA_903894145.1 Candidatus Firestoneibacteriota bacterium
ATGAGAGAGTAGCCAGGGATACCGCAAGGGCAGAAATTAAAGCAATGAACTTAAAACAAGCACCAGAGCTGGCCTTAAAATCATAAAAACAGGACATTTCTACTTTGGTGGCAATAGGACATTTCTATTTTGGCTTGACACCGTGGCAAAAAGCATTTGCAAAAAAGGCGGGGGAAATGATATAATTATTGACTGATTTAGATGATGGGGCTTGCCGGGGTTGCAGGGATAGCATGGATCCAGTTGAACTGGTCCATAGATTGAACGGATTAGGAAGCATGGTTCCAGTTAATCTGCTTCATAGATTGAGCATGGATATTGCTTAGGCTTCAATTATACACGATCAAGTATTGAGCATGGATAGCAAGGCTTCAATTAAGCACGATCAAGTATTGAGCATGGATATTGCTTAGGACAAGGGCGGTTAGCTCAGTTGGTTAGAGTATCAGCTCGACAAGCTGAGGGTCACTGGTTCGAGCCCAGTACCGCCCACCATGAACCACTCGATACCGCATCACCAATTTTCCGGGGGTATAAATGCCCGAAGTCCAGAAACCGGATGAGACCCAAAAAAAAGCCCTACAGATAATCCGCCTGCTCAGGATTGCTATCAGCAATATCCAGCTTTATTCCCCGGAAAACCAGCTTGTCAAAGACAGCATCAAGACTATCGGAATCAGCTTGAATGATTATCTCTCCTCCGCAAAAACGCTTACAATTTCCGAATCCGAACACAATCTGCTTTTGGAAGGGAAGGCCATAAAGGGCGTAGATAAGGGTGCCGAAGCCTTCATTGAAAACCTTCTCCAGAACAACCTGAAAAGCCTAACCTTTAAGTATGGCGTTACCGCCGAAGAGGTCAACACTCTGCTTGCCGCTATGGGCATAAAAAGAAAAGGCCATAAGCCTGATATCGCGGGGGCGTTGAACAAGGGCATGGTGAGGAATATAGAAGCTAATGAAAAAATATTCGTCGTTCAGGGAGACGGAGACGAGAACGCGCCGCAAGCCGCCGGGCAGCCGGAGGCTTCCGGTGGAATTGAAGAGAGCGCGGGAAGCGAAGGAAGTGCGGTAGACGCGGGATCGCGGGCTGCCTATAAAGCCGGGTCGGCGCCGGCGGGTTGGCAGGGGGGGCAAGGAGCTGCCGGACAGCCCGTCACAAGAAAATTCTCCGCTGCCGAGAAGGCGCGGGAAGCGATCGGCGGCAGCAGGAAGGACCTTATCTCGGAGGGCAGGAGAGCCGAGGTCCAGGGAATGCTCAAGGAACTTGATTCCATAAACAGGCTTGACCTTGCGGGCCAGGTTGTTGACAGGCTCGCTGAGAACCTTGACGATACGGAAGCCGCGGTCAGGCTTGATTCGGTCAGAACCTTTAAACAATTAAACAACACCATAAACACATTAAGCGACCGCGCCATAATTGGCAGGGTTGAAGAAAAGTTTATTGCCACGGAAGACAAGGAGTCTTCGGATTCTGTCTACATCGAGCTGGCTGATGTTCTCGAGGAAGCGGCAAACCGCAGCCTTAACGAGGGCGAGTACGAAAAGCCTAAACAGATAGTCAAGATGTTCAGGTCCCACAGGTTTGCCAAAGATGAAGGTTTCGAGAAACGCTGGCAGCACGCCGATACGATACTGAAACGGCTTGCCGAGAGCGGGCTCATCAACATACTGATCCAGGACTTGCGCTCGGGTGATACCGGAAAGAAAGAAGACGCCTACACGGTTCTGCTGAGCCTCGAGGAGTTCGGTGTCTACGCCCTGCTAAACGTGATTAAGAACGTTGAAGACATCCACCTTCGCAGGATAATCGCTTTTATAGTCAAAAATATAGGAGCGGAAGCCGTGAAAGTGATGGTGAGTTCTATCTCTGCCGATATGCCTGTTGAAGAGGCGAGAAGGATAATAGAAGTGCTGGACGGCGTGGAATACTATGATATAGTAGTGGCCGAACTGAAGGGCGCGATGAACCACTACAGCCCGGCGATAAGAAAGGAAATACTGTCCACTCTCTCAAGGATACCCTGCGCCGCAATGCCGGAACTTGTGCTTGGGGCCCTGAATGATTATGATGCGGGCGTGAGAAGAGAGGCCATCAAGATCTCGGGCCGCTGCGCGATTGCAGATTCGCTGCCGTCGCTTATAGGGTATATCGCACCGGAATCCGTTTTTTCCAGGAAGGCCGAAGATTCCACTATTCAGGAAGCGGCCTGCACGGCGCTCGGCGCGCTGAAAGATATATCTGCGATAGCGCCGCTGAAAAGCGCTGCTTTGAGTTCCGGAAGCTTTATTAAGATGCAAAAAGCAAAGCCGGTGTCGGTCAGGGCGGCCGCGCTTTTCGCCCTTGCAAATTTTAAGCCTGTTGAGACGAAAAGTTTTCTCGAAGGGCTTGCCAAAGATTCCAATCCCGCGATAGCCAAGGCGTCCCGGGACGCGCTTAGAAATCAGTCGTCGGCGACCGGAAAAAAAGCCGAAAATTTAGCGAGGAAAATGCTGTGAAAAAATGCGAAAAGCATCCGGAACATGATGTCACAGGCCGCTGCACGGTTTGCGGAACCGCTGTCTGCCGCGATTGCAGGGTAAAGCTGGTAAACAAAGACTACTGCCAGGACTGCGCCGATGATATAGTGAAAAACGGGGCTCTCGTGACGCTTCGCAAGCTTTACGAGATCCTGCAGGAGAAACGCAAGCATCAAAGGGTGCATGTCCTGCTTCCCATAGAATTTGCGACGGCGTCCAGGGATAAGGTGTTCAAGGGAATAATCCATAACATCAGCAGCGGCGGCCTTGGAATTATTTCTGACGGCCCTTTTGATATTAACGAGCCCGTCGCGCTGGATTTCAAACTTCCTGACGGGACTAAGCTCGAATGGGTGCAGGGAGGGGTTGTCCGCTGCGAAACCATCAGCGAAAAGCACAATATCGGCGTTATCTTCATGAATATGCAGGATAAACAGAAGTTGATAGATGATTTTATCGGGGACATAAAGAAGAAGAAATACAGCGAACACAGCGGCCTGGACAAATCCAGTTTTGTGGTATAGGGCCGGAATTTCACGCTGAAGCGCAGGCCTTTAAGCGTTTCAGCAATAATGATTATTTTCTGCTTTGTGAAAAGTATTACAGAAGGTTAATCTTGACTTTTGTCCCTGTTTTGCTATAATCTTGAGTCAAGGCAATTAATGCGAAAGCAAGAGGCAAAATGAAAAGATTTGTTCTGTTTGCTATCTTTTTGGCGGCGGCATTCCAGGTATTTGCCGGAGGTCCCGGCACTACCGGCGTGAATTATATGCGCATAGGAATGGGCGCGAGAGCGGAAGGCATGGGTGAAGCCCAGGTCGCCATCGCGGATAATGTTGACGCGATTTACTGGAATCCGGCCGGCCTCGCTTTTGTCAGAAAATATGAAATTGGTTTGATGCACCTGGTTTACTGGCAGGGCATTTCTTATGAATCCGCAGGCGCCGTTATCCCGATGAAAAATGTCGGAGTTTTTGCCCTGGGAGGAACTTTTATAAACAGCGGCTCTATCGACAAAACCGTTGAGAACTCCACCGGAAGCAATTACACCCTCAACGGCACCTTCAATTACTCGGCCTATTCGGCGCAGGTCAGTTACGCGAGCAAGTTTATCCTGGAAAGCCAGCCCATATATCTCGGCGCGACGCTGAAATTTGTCGGAGACGGTATTGACGGCACTTCGGCAACGGCGGTGGGAGCGGATATCGGCGGAATTTACGTCCTGGCCAAAAACCTGCTGATCGGCGCCAGCATCTCAAATATCGGGACAGTCTTGGGAGAGGATGCCGGGATGCCGCTAACTATGAGAATAGGTGCCGGCTACAGGCTGCCGGGATTTTCAGAAGGACACGCGGCTATTCTCGCTGTTGACGGAGTTCTTCCAATTGACGCAGCCATCAAGGCAAATATTGGAGTGGAATACGGCATAAACAGGCAGATATTCCTGAGGACGGGCTACAAGTTCAATTATGATCTTGAGTCGCTTACTTTTGGAGCCGGATACAGAATGAATTCTAACGGCACGCAGTATGAGATTGACTACGCGTTCGCGCCGGGCCTTGAGGATATCGGGTCGACGCACAGGATCAGCCTGATTGTAAGGTTCGGATCTCCGCTGAGCTTGCCTGGAGAAGAAAGAGACTAAAAGGGCAGAAGGCATGCCCTGTATCCGAACGAAGTGAGCGGTACAGGGAAAGGCCAGAAAAGAGCAGATGTGCAGAAGGGCTGATGCGCAGACGCGCAAAAGCCAACAGGTATAATTTGCGGAAGATTTGAAAGCATAGGGCGATTGTCTCACAATCCCAGAGTTCCAAATTAGCAACCAGCAATTCACCTCCGGAGTTCTTAATCAGCAATTAGCAATCAGTAATCAGTAATCAGCAATCCGCGGAGCTGCGCCGCAGGCGCAGTCCTGAGAGCAGCGAAGGACCTATCTATGCTTAACAAAATCCTAAACCTTGCGTTCTTAATCAGCAATTCTCATCCCTGAGTTCTTAATTAGCAATAAGTAATCATCAATTAG
>CAITPB010000057.1 GCA_903894145.1 Candidatus Firestoneibacteriota bacterium
AAGTTTATAAGGTTTGTAATGTTTGTAACGTTTATAACGTAAAGCGGGGAAAGTCCATAATTTTCTTAAGGTTTGTAAGGTAAAAACTGACAAAACAAATAAGAGTTAAACGGCCCCCGGGAGACCGGGGGTTTGTTTTCTGAAACGACAGGTTACGGCATAGTAAAGGAAAACCGCAATGCAGAAGAGAAAATTCGGAAAGACCGGCGCTGATCTTTCCGTTACGGGTTTCGGCGGCATGCTGGTCATGGACATGCCGAAAAAGGAGGCGGAACGCCTTGTGTCTTTTGCGGCAGATTCGGGCGTGAATTATTTTGACGTAGCGCCGACCTACGGAAACGCTGAGGAGGTGCTTGCCTCGGCTCTCCTGCCCTACAGAAAAAAAGTCTTCCTTGCCTGCAAATCCGTTGAAAGAAGCGGAGCGGGAGTCAGAAAAGAACTCGAAAGGTCGCTAAAACGTTTTAAGACAGACCGGCTTGATCTCTACCAGCTGCATGCGGTCAACACGGAGGAAGATATTGAGAGGGTCTTTTCTAAGAATGGCCCGCTGGAAACGCTCATAACGGCAAGAGAGAGCGGCCTGATAAAATTCATCGGGTTTTCCTCCCACGATGAAGAAACCGCGCTTGCGCTTATAGAAAAATACAATTTTGACAGCCTGATGTTTCCGCTGAATATTTTTTGCTGGTACAAGGTTTCTTTCGGGAAGAGAATTGTTGCGGCGGCGGTAAAGAAAGGCATGGGCATAAACGCCCTAAAAACGCTTAGCAAATCGGCCAAAACGCCCGGCGCTGCCGCCAAATGGGAGAAGTGCTGGTACCTGCCGCTGGATGAGCAGGAAGAGGTGGATGCCGCGGTAAGATTCACCTTAAATCTTCCCGTGACTTCCGCTTTAAGTTCAAGCCACGAAGAACTCTTCAAAATGCAGTTGAAAGCCGCGGAAAAACCCAAGCCGCTTGCCGAGAAAGAGATCAGGGACTTGCTGGCGAAATACGGAGACACAGCGCCGCTTTTCGGCGGTTAAAGGTCCTTTGTCATACACAGCTTCCGGAGTTTTTAGTATAATAAATACAGAGGTGCCTATGAAAAACAATAAGGAAGCCGTAAAAGGAAAAGCGCTGGAACTTGCCGGGCTGGTCAAATACCAGAAAGGCAATGTTGTCAGCAAGGAAATAATAAACAAGAAGATAGGAACGGTCACCGTCTTTTCTTTTGACAAAGGAGAAGGCTTGAGCGAGCATGTCGCGCCGTTTGACGCTTTGGTTCAGATACTTGACGGAAAGGTTAGAGTGGAGATAGACGGAAAACCGCATGTTGTGAAGAAAGGCGAGTTTATTATACTTCCCGCCGGCAAGCCGCACGCGCTGTATTCGATAACGAAGTGGAAGATGCTGCTGGTCATGATACGAGCATAATAGAAAATGATTACGCGGATTAGAAAAACAGATTACGCAGATTAAACAGAGTCCTAATCTGCGTAATCGCTTTTCCTAAATCTGAGCAATCTCATTTAGGGGGTATGTATGAAGCTGAAAATGTTTCCCTTGTTGTTGGTTATAGTTCTCGCAGTTTCGGCGCAGTCCGCTGCAGGCGCGAAAACCTTCATATTTCCGAAGAATTTTGACGCGGCTAACCCCAAGCAGGATCTTACGGGCGTGAAAATGGTCCAGGTGACGGTAGGCGATGTCAAGACGACCAATGCGGTAACTACAAGAATCCTCATTCATCATCCCGGCAACGGTTCCGCTATGACGGAATCCGCGGAAGGCCTGATTTGGTTTGACCTCTCCTCAATACCGAAAGAAACTAAAGTGACTTCCGCTACCCTATCCCTCCTCTGCCAAGTTCATTATGTCGGAAATACAAAGATAAGCATGCAGCGCGTCCTGCTTCCCTGGACC
>CAITPB010000058.1 GCA_903894145.1 Candidatus Firestoneibacteriota bacterium
ACGTCCCTTCAACTGTATCGGTATAGGAGAGAAGCGGGCGGTTACGGATGTTGAGATAAAATCAGGGAATGTTTCTCTTGCGCTTAGCCATGTTGTTCCGGATATATGCCAGAAAATATTGAAAGGTCAGGATCCGCTTCATCTGCTTGGCAACGGAAAGCAGGTAAGGCATTACACTTATGGCGGCGATCTTGCCAAGGGCATCAGGTATTGCGTTGAAAAACCGGAGGCATTGAATCAGGATTTTAATATCTCGACTGCGAAGTCTACCACGGTCCTGGAGCTGGCGGAGCTGATTTGGAAGAAGATCAATAAAGACAAACCTTTTAGATATGTTTCAGATAAGCCTTTTTCTCACGATGTTCAGCTGAGGGTTCCGGATGTAGCCAAGGCAAAAGTGCTGCTCGGATACGAAGCAACGACAAGTTTAGAGCAGGCTATAGATGAAATAATTCCATGGATAAGGGAACAGATTAAGCTTGGAGGAATCTAAAGTAGAGGGTTGGATGCTTAAGGGCGAGAGGACGGAAGGCAGAAGACGGAGGGCATATGGATGGTTGGAAGCTTAGAGGGTTGGAGGGTTAAAGAACAGCAGGGAATGTAGCACGGTTTACTCAATAATTCGTTAGTTTTAATTATCAATTAGTAATCAGTAATTAGCAATCCGGCGGAGCCGGCAGACAGAGGACTGAGGACGGAAGACAGAATGAAGATTGATATAGTGATACCTGTATATAATGAAGCGGAGAATATCGGGGAAACACTAAGGGCTATAGACAGAAACACAAGGAAAATAACAGACGCGGATTTTCAGGTGAATATCGTCTATGATTTTCCCGAGGACAATACCGTACCCGCCGCGCGAAATGTTGCGCCGGAACTTATGCTCCCGATAAAATTCTCTCTGAACCCCGTCAGAGGTGTTGTCAACGCGATTAAATCCGGTTTCAAAAGTTCTACCGCGGATTTTGTTCTGATTACCATGGCTGATATGTCTGATGATTATTCTATACTTGATGAAATGGTCGGGCTTGCAAACAAGGGTTATGACATAGTGTGTCCTTCGCGGTATATGAAAGGCGGGAAACTTGTCGGCGGGCCTCCTTTTAAGCAATTCCTTTCCCGTATGGCAGGACTGACTATGCACTGGTTCTCCGGCATACCCACACATGACGCAACGAACAGCTATAAATTATACAGGTTGGCCTCGGTAAAACAGATTAAGATTGAAAGCGAAGGCGGTTTTGAGATTGGAACGGAGATTACTGCAAAAGTATTCAGAAACGGCGGAAAAATAACCGAACTGCCGACTACATGGTACGACAGGGAAAAAGGCAAATCGCGTTTTAAACTGCTTAAATGGATTCCGAAATACCTAAAGTGGTATTTTTACCTAATCAAAGGCAAACGCAATAAATAAGCACCAAATACCAAGCACCAAATCACAAATAAAATACAAGAACCAAATTGCAAAATGACTTAAAGTGTTTTTCTTTGTTTGGTTTTTGACGCATATTTG
>CAITPB010000059.1 GCA_903894145.1 Candidatus Firestoneibacteriota bacterium
AGGATGTGTTAGTTTTCCCGGAGGAGGTTTATTACCTCCCCTTTGCGGAGAGAAGCAATGTTTTCATACAGCGGGAATGCGCTTTTCTCAGGGCTTATGCCGGGAAGCTTGGAGCGGAAATTCCGGTGTTTATCAGGGCTTCCCGCGACAAGGAATTCTCTGATTTTGAGATTTGTGTTGTCTCCAGGATTAAAGGCGACGCGTATCCCATAATGGAATCCATGGATTGGCTGCAGATACAGGAGGTTTTTTTTAGTCTTGCCGGAATATTCGCCGAAAATCATAAAATTACTCCGGACAGCCGGCTATTTGCGGAATACGGAGGCAGCTTTTCTCCTCTTTCCGGCCTGCCTTTGATGAATAAATGGCTCTCTTGGTGGCTCAAACCCGAGAACACTGAAGGTATCACTGCCTGGTTTGTTGAATTTATTGGAGACGCCTCAAACGCCGCGGAGGTTGAGAATATTTTCGCGGTCAATAAGGAGTTTAAGGGAATCATAAAGGATAGGGTGGCTGAACTTGCTTCGCTTGCCCCGGTGGTGCTTCACGGGGATATGCACGACGGGCAGTTCCTGCTTTTCCCGGGCTCAACGAAAGTAAAAGGAATAATCGACTGGGATAATTTTTGTTTTGGCAGCCCTCTTATTGATTTTAACACCAGCAAATGGTTCCCGGACAGGATGTGGCTCTTTCGGAGAGATTTCCAGGAAATGCGGGTGAAGATGTGGGAACTTTATCTGAAAGCCCGCGGCATAAAGGGGCAGTGGAACGGGGGCTTGAACCTTTTTCTAGTCATGACCGAGCTGGTGCGGGTTGTCCTGGAAAAGGACAGGCCGCGGATCTGGATGACGAAGGGGTCGTATAGGGAAGGGTTAAACGAATACTTGGGGTATTTAAGAAAAGCGATAAAGGGATAAAAGTTTATAAGGTTTGTAATGTTTATAAGGTTTGTAAGGTTTATTGGTCACAGCTCCGCTGTGTCTTGTTCTGTAAGGTAAGATATTCTTCATCTCGTACTCTGTCCGGCAGAACAGAATAGGGTTCGCAAGGTTATGAGCCTCCCCGGCCTAAAGTCCGGGGTGTCTCTGCTGTAGTGTAAACATTATTCGTGCCAAATTTCCGCCGGAGGCGAGACCTCGCCGGCCGCTAAGCGGCCCGGCGGGCATCCCCGCCATAAATGGCGGGGTGTTCTTTGGCACAAGCGCATAAAGTTAAGGCCTGCAACTAGTTTTCTTTTGCGTGACATTGATTTTACTTTATAAACCTTATGAACCTTAAGAACCTTATAAACTTTTTTATTGATTGCGCGTTTAGGTCCCCGGTTATATAATAGTTCCTACTATTCGTTTCATAGGAGAAAAGACTTATGTCATACGAAGTAAGGACGAAGAAGGCAACTCCGGAACAGGTAATAGAATATATAATGCAGCTGGTGAAATTTTTCCCCGAAATACTGGAGAAGTATCCCGAAAACTACAAAGAGCGCTCAACCTGGGTGAAGGCATTCAAGAACGGCGAGCCCGGGAAGCGCATGCTGAACGCCCTGCAGCAGCTGCCGGCCTTCACATACATGGCGCCCGGCAGACCGTCCCGCGCTGCCTGGGCAAAAGTGTTCGAGAAACATATCGGTATTGAGCAGATAGGGCTTATGCTGAATGAGGCTTATAAAAATGCGTCCTTCAAGCCGATAAAAAGGAAGAAGATTAAGTACTGGAGGGACGCTTACGGCGCCGGCGAAGTGGTCCAGAGAGTCCGCCCCGAAGAATCAAACGATTATATTCCCAATCCCCACCGCGGAACAGCAACTTTTCAAAGATTTCAGGGCGAGCCTATTTATCCTTCTATTATTTCAGCTGATACCTTTGGCCCGGTAACATTTCCGAAGCCTGGAAAAATACTAAACAACGTCAATTATATCCCCAGGTCTACCGTCGCCTATTGCCGCTGGCCCTGGGCCTGGTTTGAGCCAAGAAAGGGGAAGTACAATTGGCGGCTCATTGACGAAACGCTCAAGGCGGCTAAAGCCGCGGGACAGACCGCCCAGCTCCGGTTTCAACCCTTCACAAGACATGATGAACTGCCTGACAGCGACTCAAAACGCATGCCGCCGCGCCCTTTTGTGAACATGCCAAGGTGGTACTGGGATACCGGCGCCGGCTGGACGGATAAACCGGGATACGGCGCGTATGAGCCGGACCACAACGACCCGAGGTACCTGAAACATTTCGGGGATTTCATCAGGGCTTTCGGAAAAAGATATGACGGCCACCCGGACATTGAAAGCATTGATGTGGCATATGGTGGTTTCTGGGGCGAAGCAGGAGGCAATACCAATAAAAAGACAGCCGCCAAACTGGTAGATGTATATATGAAAAGCTTCAAGAAAACACAGTTGATATATATGTCTGGAACGGCAGGCTGCGACTATGCCACAAAAGTAATGAAGAGGAAAGGAAAAGAAATAGGTTTCAGGTCTGACTGCATAGGAGACCTTAAGCAGGGCAACCATCCCGACGTTCCCTCCGCTTCTTCTTTCAATCATACCTTCGACGCTTATCCGAAAGAGATGGAAAAGAAGAAGGATGCGTGGAAGACCCAGCCGATTACTATGGAGTCCTGCTGGAACGCGGCCGCCTGGTCATATATGGGCTTTGATGTGGATAAAATAATCCGCGAGGGCTACCGCTACCACATGTCCATCTTTATGCCGAAGAATGTGTTTTATCCGATTGAGTCGAGGGATAAACTTCTTGAGTTTGATAAAAAGATCGGCTACAGATTCGCCGTGCGGCAGATAAAGATGCCGCTTGAAGCAAAGGGAGGAGCCGGGCTAAAGATTGAGGCCTATATAGACAATGTGGGCTGCGCCCCGATTTACCGTCCATATAGCATGGCCTTCAGGTTCAAGCAGGGAAAGAAGGTTGCGGTTGTAAAATTCAAGAAAGATATCAGGACTCTTCTGCCCGGAAATAACTGGTTCTCCGAAACAATTAAAATGCCGAATGGATTTAAGCAGGGGGAAGTCAAGATAGGATTGGCAATAGTCGGGAACGACGATAAACCGAAAGTCTGGTTTGCCATGAAGAGCAAAACGGACGAGGGGTGGCAGCAACTGACAAGCATTGACGCGCTTTCCGGGAAACCTGGCAGCAAGAAACGTAAAACACGGAAGAAACCCGGCTTTTCCGAGAATGCAACTTATTAGACAAGGGGGGATTGTGAAAAAGATATATTGGATGCTTCCGCTGATGCTCGCGCTTCTTGCCGGCTGTTCTGACAGCGCTCCGAAGGCAGCGTTCACCGGAGTAAAGAAATCCTACAGGCAGAAAGAAACGGGTAATTTCTGCTTGAAGAACAGTTCGTCGAGGGATATTGTTTGCCATGTCCGCCTTGAAACCGCTGCCGCGGATGGCG
>CAITPB010000060.1 GCA_903894145.1 Candidatus Firestoneibacteriota bacterium
CGGCCACTTCCTGCTCGGTAGCGTCTTTGAGAGGGAACTCGCAATAATCCCAGTAGCCTCCGCTTTCATTCTGCACCCAGCGGCGCCTTACCCCGCGGTTGTCGGAAACCACGCCCCGTTCGGGGAAATCCTTATGCAATTTTGGCCCTTTGTAATCTGACCAAACGCCCCTAAAATCCACTCCAAGCGCCTGAAGCAATCCTTCCCCATCATCAGCCTTGAGTTTAAAATGTTCTTTCAGCCTTTTATCAATCCCTGGATTAGCCTCATAATTCACAGGCACTCTGTCCGGAACTCCGCTTGCAAATGCCGTTAAAACGCGTTCTTTTGAGTTCAAACTGCCTCCTTTTGGAACCTATCCCCGGACCGAAGCATATTCTTTCAGCAAGCGCAGATACAACTTATAATCAGCCAGGCTGACGCCCGGAGGCGTCTGATGATCAACAGACGGAATATATCCGCCTGACCTCATTACGGGGAGTATCCTTTCAAACTCTTTTCTAATTGCCGCTTCGCCAAGGTGCATAGCGGTCTTGTCGAACGCGCCTATCATAAGAAGCTTCGGATGCCTCTGCCTCAGGAGATTGATATCTACGCCGGCCATGCGCTCAAGCGGCAGAAAACCGTCAAAACCGCTCTCCAGAAACCAGGGAACAAGATCATGGACCAGCCCGTCCGTATCCACGAAGACCTTTATTCCGCGCTTCCTTGCCAAAGGGACTATTCTCCCGTAGTAGGGGGCAAGGAATTCATCAAAGAGTTCTTTGGAAATCATCGGCCCGTGATTGTAGGACATATCCTCGGCAAAAACAAGGAAATCGGGAACGGCAAACTTGCAGTAGTCATCCAGAACGCGGAGATTATATTCAACCAGGTCTTCATTTATCCGTTTCATAAGTTCAAAGTTATCATAGAAGGCGCAAAGATGATCTTCTATTCCGAGCATTTTTCTCGGCCCCCAGAAAAACCCGTCAAGCTGCAGCCACACAACCGAGTCACCCCGGCGCTGCTCATTTCCATATTTCTCGGCGGTTTTCAGGTCAAAAACAGGCTCTTTCGGGAACATGAAAGGCAATATCTTGTTGTATTCATCAAGGTTGTGGATATGCTTTAGCGGCCTCGGAAAATCTTTCGCGAGAAAACTGACCCATTCCTGCCGGTAGGAATCCAGCCCGAGATACTCTCTTATCTCCCAGGAATCTTTTAACTCTGACGGGAGCCCTTCCGTTTTCCAGCGCTCAAGCGTCTTGTCCCACCAAGTGGCCCATTCTACAACAGGCAAGCGGTCCACAGGCTTAAAGGACATTAAATTAATAAAACGTTCTCTGCTATTCAAGCGCTCTCCTTAATTATAAGCCGGAAAATTCGCCTACAGGTTCCCGGCCATCCACTTCACTCTTTTCTCATTCAGCGGCCCAAGCACCTCGTGCGCCCAGTATGTGAAGACAATCAACTCCTTTTTGCACTTAAGATGATTGTACGCCGCAAAGACGGTCGAAGGAGGGCAGATGCCGTCGGCAAGGCCCACCGAAACCATGGTCTTAGCGGTTATCATCGGAGCAAGATTCATTCCGTCAAAGTAGCTGAGCGTCCTGAATATCAGCTCCTCGTCTTCGGGCTTGAACCTCATATAGTTATTCAATTCAAGATACGGATTCCCGGTGGCAGTTTCCACGGCCCGCCTGTAATGGCAAAGATACGGCACATCAGTTATTACTGTTCTAACCCTCTTTCCCGCCAGCGCCGC
>CAITPB010000061.1 GCA_903894145.1 Candidatus Firestoneibacteriota bacterium
AACGCGCCGTTCGCGAATAACACGCGGGCGCTCGGAATGGGCGGAGCTTACACCGCCATAGTCAATAACAGCGATTCAATGATGTGGAACCCGGCCGGAACGGCAAAGGGTTCTGATTTTCACATCGACCTGCTTGACTTAAACATTGAGACAGACCAGAAGACGGTCGATTTCCTCTCATATTTCATTAATAACTCGAGCGTCTTTACACAACCCATCACCTTATGGACAGCGACCACTATTGCTACCCTCTCCAATGCGAATATCAAACTCAATGTTTCCGATAAGTTCGCGATTACGGGTATCAACGGCTTCTTCGGCCTGGGAAATGTTGCGGTCGGCGCGTTTGCCATCGTTAACGCGAATGTTGCCACGAGCTACGACATTTTGAACATCAACGCGGCGATAAACGGCAACCTGGACCTGGTGGGTACTCTAAACATCAGCGGAATGATTGACTACGGCCTAAACGGGCTGTTTGATTCAATCCTTTCGGGCACCCGTCTCGGAGCCGGCGTAACCGGAAAGCTCATCAACAGATGGCAGATAAACGAAGTAAGGTCTGCCTTTGATATCTCCGGGCTTGATCCCAAGACCATGCTAAACAAGCTCTCCAATCCGGTTCAGGGCTATGGCTTTGACCTCGGCGTAAATCTCTACCTTCCGGCGATTTCTTCCACTCTTTCTTTCGTCGGCAAGGATCTCTTTGAGTCCATCGGCGCTTCACCTGTAAACTCGTCCTGGAACCTTGGCTATGGCTTAAAGATTGCCCAGGGTTTTGTCGCCGATGTGGATGTTTATGATGTGCTCGGCACATCTACTTTTCTGAACAAGCTGCACGCAGGCGCGGAAATTGATGTGCTTGCAGGGATTATAATAATCAGGGGCGGTATCTATCAGGGTTACCCGTCGTTCGGCGCTGACCTGTTCGGGTTCATCAAGTATGCCGACTATGGCGTGGAACTTGGCACCTATCCCGGCCAGCTTGAGAACAGGTACCACCGTCTCTCAATCTGTTTAGGGATATAGTAGATAATCAGTAATTAGCAATTAGTAATTAGCAATCGCATTTAAAGGGGTGCTGTAGAACTACGGAGCGCGCCGTGAACCCGAGTTCCGGGCTTCACGGCATGGCGAGTGGTTCACGGCTGAGATTACACCCTCTGAACCTGTACGGGTAATGCCGTCGAAGGGAAAAGAATAGTGACTTTCTTTACGGCCGCAGCTCGCAAGGGTTGCGGCCGTATTTTTTTCAAGGGGCGGGAATGGACAAGAAGAAGCTTTACCGGATGATAGACGTGAATGTTAACCGCGCGAGGGAAGGCTGCCGCGTGGTTGAGGACATATTGCGCTTCTATTATAACGATAGGGCTCTGTCTTCCGCTTTAAAGTCAGTAAGGCACGCGCTTTCAAAGAGTTTCGACGCTTTCCTGCTTGTCGAGCACCGCGGCTCCGGCGGTGATGTTGGAAGGCCGGCCGGTTACGACAGAAAAATAAAGAAGACTACTTTGAAGGGGCTGGCGCTCGCGAATCTCATACGCGCCCAGGAATCCGCGCGCGTGCTGGAAGAGTTCGCGAAACTCGCGGGAAAGAGAAGCTCACGATTCAAGGAGATCAGGTTTAAACTCTATGACCTCGAAAAAAGAATTCTTAAAAGAATTAAATAAAAGTCTCTATGTGATAATAGACCCGGATTTTTGCGGGGAAGACCCGGTCAAGACCGCCCTCGCGGCGCTAAAGGGAGGGGCAGGGATATTTCAGCTGAGATGCAAAGGGCGCCCTTACGGGAAAACCATTGAACTTGCCCGCCGGATGTCAGCGCTTTGCGCGAAACACGGCGCGTTCTTCATAATGAACGACAACCCGAAGATTGCCGCGAAGGTCCGGGCGGACGGCGTTCATCTGGGACAGGATGACATGCCGGCGTCAAAAGCTAAGAAGCTCTTTGGCGGCATTATAGGGGTTTCGGCCTATAACGATAAGGAGATAAGGCAGGCAATTGCAGACAAGGCTGATTATTTCGGGTTTGGTCCGGTGTTCAAAACCTCAACAAAGAAAGGGCTTCCGCCGGTTAAAGGCCTGCTTCGCCTCGCCAGGGTTGCAAAAAAATTCAAGGAACTGCCTGTTGTGGCCATTGGCGGAATAAACGAAAAAAACATTTCCAGAGTGTTCAAAGCGGGGGCTGCCTCTGCTTCGCTTATTACGGCGGTATGTTCGGCGGGTAATCCGGAAGAGGCGACGAGAAGGCTGATAGCAAAAATTATTCGTCGATAGATGACGGTGGACGGAAGACAGAGGACGGCAATCACATAGGAGCCCAAATGACCCAGATTGAAATCGCCCGCAAGGGTAAGTACTCGAAAGAGATGTTGAAGGTTGCAAAGGACGAGGGGGTTTCAAAGGAATATATTCGCGAGAATATTGCCGAAGGAAAGATAGTAATCACTTCGAATATCAAGCACAGGCCGAAGAAGGTCGTCGGCATCGGCAAAGGCCTTTCAACTAAAGTGAATGTGAACATCGGGACTTCATCGGTCAGGCCAAATCTGGCACTTGAACTAAAAAAACTTGCCGTTGCCTTGAAGCACGGCGCTGACGCGGTAATGGATTTAAGCACGGGCGGAGACCTCGATAAGAACCGCAAGCTTGTTATCAAGGGTTCTGATATTGCCGTGGGAACCGTCCCGCTATATCAGGCAATGGTAAAGGTTGTAAGCCGCGGCGGATCGCTTCCCGATATCACGGGCGACGATATGATGGAAGCCGTCATCGCCCATATAAAAGACGGCGTAGATTTTGTCACGGTGCATTGCGGCGTAACCAGGGAGACCATCGAGAGGATGAAGCAGGAAGGCCGGATTGCGGGTATAGTCAGCAGGGGCGGTTCCTTCATCGCGGAGTGGATGCACCTGACAGGCAAGCAGAACCCGCTTTACGAGAGGTACGACGAAATACTTGAAATCGCAAAGGCCTATGACTGCACCCTAAGTCTCGGGGACGGCCTCCGTCCCGGCTGCGGCGCGGATGCGACAGACAGAGCCCAACTACACGAGCTCATCACGCTCGGAGAGCTTGCCGACAGGGCTGTAAAGGCGGGCGTGCAGGTAATGATAGAAGGGCCCGGGCATGTTCCGTTAAAACAGGTCGAAGCCAATATGCTTCTCCAGAAACGCCTATGCCATGAAGTTCCGTTCTATGTGCTCGGCCCTCTGGTTACGGATATCGCTCCGGGCTACGATCATATAACTTCGGCAATCGGAGGGGCAATTGCCGGAGCGGCGGGCGCTGATTTCCTCTGTTATGTAACTCCGTCTGAACACCTGCGCCTTCCTGATGTTGAAGATGTCAGGATGGGAACCATTTCCTCAAAGATAGCCGCCCATGTCGCGGATATAGCCAAGGGAGTGCCCGGCGCGGCTGAGAGAGACAGGAATATGTCTATTGCCAGAAAGGCGCTTGATTGGGAAGGGCAGGAGAAATACGCGCTTGACCCGTACATTATCAGAAAACTGAGAAAGGGCGGCATAATCCTTGACGGCGCGTGCAGTATGTGCGGTAAGTATTGCGCGATGAAAAGAAAGCCTTAAAATCAAAAGTTTGTAAGGTTTATAAAGTTCATAAGGTTTGTAAGGTACATAGTTTGAAGTTCTTCATGCTAGAGATTGCATAGAAACACAGCCGCAGTAAAAAAGATTGCTCAAGCCTATGGAGTGAATCGACCACGTCGATTCGCCCTGGTGTTTCGATGCACAACGGCTATGGAAAGTTGAGTGAAAATATATTCTAACAATCAAAGGCAGGCATATATTGGCTAATTTACAGAAGCTTGTTAT
>CAITPB010000062.1 GCA_903894145.1 Candidatus Firestoneibacteriota bacterium
GCCGGAAGCAGCAACAACCACAGGTACATTCCGGAAATACCGCCCGCAAGCCCCGCCAGAAAACCGGCGAACTGGGTGAGAATGCCCGCAACACCCCAGGTCAGACCTATCACCGCGCCCCCGGCAACTCCCGCATTTCCCGGGAGGTGCTTAAAGGAACGGCTAACCAGCGCGGGGAAAGAACAGAGGCTGAATGCCCCTGTCAGGGGGATAAATATCAGATACCAGGGATATGGCATATAGATAAAACATACCATTGATACAATTCCCAGCAGTTGCGACGCTACAACCAGCGTTTTCAACCCGTGTTCTTTAACGAATCTCCCGGCAATGATTCCTCCAATTGAACCTGGGATAACGAAAAAGAAAGTATAAAGCCCTTTTCCAAGTTCTCCGAACCCGCGCAGGGCAAGAAATGACGGGAGAAAAGTATTTACCAGCGACTGGAAGGAAACAACGAGCGTAACAACCGCGAGCATTGAAATGAATTCAGGGATTTTGTTTAACTGTTTGAATTCCCGGACCGAAGCGGCGCGAGTTTCATCCTGCCTGCCGCTTACCGTATCTTTCTTTGCCAGCAGCATAACAGATGCCGCCAATCCCGGGATGATACCTATTAAAAGCCCCGGCAACTTAAAAAAATGAAGCAGCGCGCCGCAGCCGAGCGCCCCGAGAGCAAATCCGGTTGTGCCGCCGGCAAGGAAGATGGAGGCCGAGAGTTCCTTCTTTTCCCCCCCTGAGCTTCTGGCAATATGCGTCGCTTCAGGGTGAAACGCTCCGATAGACAGACCGGCAAGCCCGAGGAAGAGGGCTCTAAGAAAGTAGCTGTCTATGAAAATAAAGGTGCCGGCAAATAGCGCCGCGCCAAGCGGCGCGAGCCAAAGCAGCGATTTTTTTGTTTTGTCAAAATAGTGGCCGAAAAAAGGCTGCGGGAAATTGCCCAAGAGCGCCATTATAGCCGGGAAAGAAGCCGCGAGTTGTATGCCGTATTGCCCTGACAGCATTGGGAGAAGAATAGGTATCCAGCCGCCGTAGGAATCCGTAACTATATGGGCAAGGGTTATTAGAGTGAGGCGTTTCTTATCCAAGCTCAGCTCTTGCCTTTGGATTTGCGGAGGGTTTCAAGTTCCTTCTGGAGACGAGCGACTTTTTGAAGCAGGGGGTCAGGCATTCCGGTGTGGTCAAAACTCATCTCAAGCGCCACTTTTTTGCCTTTGTGTTTAACGACACGCCCGGGAACTCCAACAACTGTGGAATGCGCAGGAACTTCCCGAAGGACTACGGCATTGGCGCCAATGTAACTGTGATCGCCAATCTTAATATTTCCAAGCACTTTGGCGCCGGATCCGACAACGATGTTGTTTCCAAGCGTCGGATGGCGCTTTCCCGTCTCTTTTCCCGTGCCGCCGAGAGTCACTCCCTGAAAAAGCGTCACATTATCTCCGATTATTGCCGTCTCTCCTATAACAACACCCATCCCGTGATCAATAAAGAAGCCTTTGCCTATAACGGCACCCGGGTGTATCTCAATGCCTGTCAAAAACCTTCCGGCTTGAGAGATAAATCTGGGAAAAAACGGCAGGCGGAGCTGCCAGAGAAAGTGAGCTATCCTATGCAGGAAAATGGCATAGAGGCAGGGATACAGAACAATCTCTATATACCTGGCCGCCGGATCATTACGTATTATGGCTTTAATATGGGATATCATAGCTCAACATTATACCAAAAAAACAAGCACTAAGCACTAAATTCGAAATAATGGGGAAAAATCAGAGGGAAGCGGCTAATTCTCTATCTTTACTTCAATGGGGTCGGTGGATTCGCCTTCCAGCTTTCCTTTGCCGATTGTTGTTATCTTGTAGTAGTAAGTCTGCCCGGGTTTCAGTTCAAAATCTATTATGCTGTTTTCTTCCGTGGATTTTATCTTCTTGTAATTCCCCTTCTTCCTGATATGCCTGAATACCTGGTAGCCAGAAACAGCTGCAGACTTCACAGGCTCCCATGACATTTTAAGCGCGTTGAGTTTGAACTCCGTTTTGACCCCGGTAACGGCGGCAAGATCGGTCGGCGCCGCGAAGACCTCGCACTTCGGCGACATATCGCCGTTCTTATTTACGGCCCTTATGTTATAGCAATAAGTCGTGTTATTGACCAGCCCGCGATCCTGATAGGAAACGGCGTCCTTCTTTAGCTCTGCAAGCTTCTCCGGTTCTGCTCCGCCGCCCGCAATGGAACGATAGAGCAGGTAGCCCGTGACATCATCCGCGGCGCTTGCCGTCCACGAGAGCGTTATTCCCTTGTCAAGTTTTTGCGCGGCGAAGATCTTCACCTGCTCAGGGACGGGAGGCGTGGTCTTGAATGAAACTTCCTTTGAAGCCGTATTTCCGCTTGAATCCGTAACGGTGATTTTTACTTTGTATTCCGTGTCCGGGGTAAGGTCAGGCATATTGAGCCTTGCCTTCTTGAAAAAAGAATCTGTCTCCTTAACTTCCGCCTCCGCTCCGGCGGCAGCGTATTCCACTTTTACTCTCACGAACTTGTCCGATTCCGCCAGGACTCTCCAGAAAGTGTCCGGATTATCGGAACCCTTGACCAATTCTATTTTTGTAATCACCGGCTTTACGGTATCTTTCAGTCCAAGGCTTTTTGAAGGGGTATATAAAGGGTCGCCGATAAATGTCATCATCCATTTGGA
>CAITPB010000063.1 GCA_903894145.1 Candidatus Firestoneibacteriota bacterium
CTGACTCCCATAAAGGGCGAGGTTGATGAAAAATATGTCTGGTACTACGACGGCATCAAGGTCTATTACCAAATCGCTGAATATACGAAAGACAGTAAATGGCTTCAGGGTGTTCAGGTCTGCAAGGACTGGTATCGCGACGAGTATGTGTTGAAGATACCGATGGTCGGCGCCTGGCGGCTTTTCCCTCATGGACTATATATTGACTACAAGAAAACCGGAGACATCAAATCAAAAGAAGCCCTGCTAAAGCTTGCAAAACAGGGTGCCTTTGCGGACAGGAATATTGATTACGCCAAAACTACAGAGTATGACCTGAAGACCGTCGCGCTCAGCAGGGAAGTTGCATACAATATTAACTGCTATCTTACGGCGCAGGAACTCGGAGATCCCGCTTTCAGCAAGCCCGATCCATATATTGACCTCGCGCTCCGCCATTTGACGATCTGGAACGAATGGCTCAAATCCGGCAGCGCTTCCTATCCCTACAATGCGGAAAATGGCACAGGGTTCCAGCCTTTTATGGCAGGGCTTACCTGCGAAGCCCTGATATATTATTATGAAAGCAAATTCGCTGATCCCGTAAAGAAAAAGGAGATTTTCTCGGCGATAAAAGAGATTGCGGTCCGTATGTGGGATAGCGCCTGGATAGAGGATAAAAGTACCTTCTACTATGAGAATAACAAAAAGGGGCCGGCGCCGGATCTTAATCTTTTAATAGCGCCGCTTTACGCCTGGCTCTGGCACTACACCGGAGAAGAGCAGTTCCGGATAAAAGGCGATAAACTTTTTGCAGGCGGCGTCAAGTTTGCCTGGTTAGACGGGGGAAAACAATTCAGCCAGAATTACCGCTGGAGTTTTGCCTATGTTAATTGGAGAAAAGCGCTTCCTGTGGAAGTTAGCGGGAAATAGTGTGTAAATCGGACTGAGCCTAGTTGTTAAGGTAGAAGGTTTGATGCGCGGAGGCGCGGATGCGCAGAGGCGCGGCAAGAGCAAGAGGGCAGAGGGGCGGAGGCGCGGATGCGCGGATGCGCAGCAAAAGCAAGAGGACGGTGGGCAGTAGACCGATTGAAAACGTGAGTATTTAATTATCAATTAGTAATCAGCAATTAGTAATCCGCGGAGCGGCATGGGTCCTTCGCGCTAAAACCAATTACTGATTGCTTATTGATAATTACTGATTAACGGTTCAAAGATTATGGTTTAGGTTTTTATTGAGCAGAGATAGGTCCTTCGCTTCGCTCAGGACTGCGCCTTCGCTGCGCTCAGGACGATGCCTTCGCTGCGCTCAGGACTGAGCCTCCGGCTCAGGATGACGCTTTTATTTAGACAGAATTTGTGGAGGGTTTATGCAGAGCTATAACTGGTACTCGCAGCTGATTAGGCCCTCGTGGGCGCCGCCGAATTGGCTCTTTGGGCCGGTATGGTCGGTTCTCTACATTATGATAGCGATTTCGTTTATCCAGGTTTTCGCAATGGCAGGGAAGAAAGAGATTCCGTTCCTGGTAGCGCTGCCCTTCATTCTCAACCTTCTGTTTAACTTCGCTTTTACTCCGCTTCAATTTGGACTGAAGAACAACCTGCTTGCCGCGGCGGACATACTTTTGATTCTTTCCACGCTCGTCTGGGCTATGATTGCTGTCTGGCCGCACGCCCGCTGGATTACCTATATGCAG
>CAITPB010000064.1 GCA_903894145.1 Candidatus Firestoneibacteriota bacterium
CTGCTGCCGGCCGGGCTTCGTACATCCTGCCGCTGGCCCGGGTAAACCCAAGGTTGCAGCAGGATCGAAGAAACCAATTCGCTTGCTAAATTAAATCCAGTAGTTCGGCGGTTCGCTTGTTATCGTTATATTGTGCGGATGACTTTCAGTCAGCCCGGCAGGAGTGATCCTGACGAACTCGGCGTTCTCGCGAAGTTCCTTTACGTTCTTCGCTCCGACGTACCCCATTCCCTGAGTCAGACCGCCTATCAGGTAAAGCACGTTAGCGGCAAGCGAGCCGCGGTAAGGTACTCTTCCTTCCACTCCTTCAGGAACAAGTTTGGAAGCGTCAACACCCTCCTGAAAATACCTGTCCTTGCTTCCCATTTTCATAGCGGCGATGGACCCCATCCCGCGGTAGAGTTTAAACCTTCTTCCTTCCAGGAAGACCATTTCGCCCGGGGCCTCATCCGTGCCGGCGAAAAGGTTGCCTATCATAACGGCGCTGGCTCCGACCGCAAGCGCTTTCACCACGTCTCCGGAATATTTTATGCCTCCGTCGGCAATGACCGGCACTTTGTATTTCTGCGCCACTTTCACGCAGTCATAGATAGCGGTAACCTGTGGGACTCCGATGCCGGCGATGACCCTGGTCGTGCAGATTGACCCCGGCCCTATACCGACTTTTATCGCATCAGCCCCGGCGGCTATCAAATCTTTTGCCGCGGCCGCGGTGGCAATATTCCCGGCGATAAGATCAACTCCCGGATACTTTTTCCTCAAGGCCTTCAGTGTATTAATAACATTTGCCGAGTGCCCGTGAGCGGTGTCAATAGTAAGCAGGTCAGCGCCTGCCTTAATCAGCTCGTCAGCCCTTTCTTCGGTATCCTTAGCGACGCCAACCGCGGCGCCGACACAGAGCCGCCCGCCTTTGTCCTTGCAGGCCCTGGGGTAATCCAGGCGTTTCTCTATATCCTTAATAGTTATCATGCCTTTAAGACGGTAGCTCTTATCAACTATAGGGAGCTTTTCTATCCTGTTCTTATATAGTATATCCGAGGCCTTCTGCAGAGAAATCCCCTCATTTGCCGTGATGAGCCCTTCACGCGTCATATAGTCGGTTACAGTACCAACCTGCTTCTTTACGAAATTAAGGTCGCGGTTGGTTATTATTCCTAGGAGTTTCCCGTTCTCACTGCCGTCATCGGTTATAGGCACTCCTGAAATTCCGCTCTTTCTCATTAGCTCGATCGCGTCCCTAATAGAGGTCTCCGGGCCGAGCGTTACAGGGTGAAGGATAACCCCGTTCATGAATCTTTTTACTTTGTCAACTTCTCCGGCTTGTTCTTTAATCGGGAGGTTCTTGTGAATTATTCCCATGCCGCCTTCAAGCGCGATTGCAATGGCAAGGCGCGCCTCGGTAACCGTATCCATGGCAGCCGACATAAGAGGAATGTTCAGTTTCAGATTTCTAGTTATATGCGTCGAGGTGTCTATCTCGCGCGGAATCACATTGGACTTCTGCGGAACGAGCAATATGTCGTCAAACGTCAGGCCAAACTTATCAAGCGGGCCGCTCACAAACTTCATGCTGCCTCCTCTTCGTGTTCCCGGTTTTAATTCCAGAGCTTTTGTATATAATCAATATCTTCTTTGAGACACCCTTTCTTATCGTCCTTAACGGTAAAATCTTCCACGCTAAGCCAGCCTTTGTAGCCGGCCAGTTTCAGTTCATCAAAAAACTGCTTTATGTCCAGGAAGCCTTCGTTCAGCTTTGCCATTTCCGGCTTAAAAACTCCGGTCCCGTCCGGCCTTTTTTCCTGCTCGGTCCACTTTATATTCTTAACATGAACATGCGCCAGGTATTCGCCAAACATCTGAATTGACAACCTGAGATTCTCAGACCCTTCCTGCATGGTGTTTCCCGGGTCATAGATTGCCCCGACATATTTAGGGTCAAACTTTCCAATGACCTTCATTACAAGCGCCGCTGAGGGGGCGATAGAGTTCATGTGAGTCTCGACGCAAGCCCTTAAGTCATGTTTCTCGCAAACCTTAACGATAAACGCCATGTCCTTATCTGTTGCTTCGCTAAGTTTACGGAAATCCGGATTAGGGCTCTCTGCCCTCATATACCAGGGCGGCCTTACGCGGAAAGCCCTGACTCCCAGCAGCCCCATGTTCTTCGCGATCTCATCTATAAGGTCGCGTTCGAATGTCATGCAGTAGGTCGCAAGCATCGGTATTTCGAGTTTATATTTTTCGCAGACCCTTTTAATCCCGGGAACTTTTTCCCGGAAATTTTTAACGCCTATATCGTTTTTGTGCTCGCCCCAGAAAGAAACGCCGCCAGCCTTCATTTTTTCAGTAAGGTCGCAGACACGCAGCTCCAATCCGCTGTAACCCAGCGAAGAGGCAGTTTGCGCTATTTCTTCCATGCCAAATTCCGGCAATAGCGCTGTAAATAATGATATTTTCATGTTATCCGCTCTACTGAGTGTCATGCAGTATTTTATCAGAAAATGCGCTTGTATTCAAATGATAAGATGGAAGAATAAGTGTAATTAAGAAAAAGAGGAAGCCCAAAAAGGCTTCCTCTTGCCGGCCACTTGTCTTTATTTACGTTCCGAAACTCTTTTAAATACAGCCCAACCGCCTTACTTGGCTTTTTTTGCGGCTTTTGCGTCCTTGGGAAGTTTTCCGACGCATTCCTTGGCGCCGGAGCACCATTCAACGCACGCCTTAAGTTTAGATTTAACTATAATGCTCCCGCATTTCGTACACTTTGCCTTTATCTCATCCGAGAAGATCTCAATGCAAGCGCCGCACTTCTTGCACTTGTAGATACCCACCCTTAGGCTTTTACAAGGCATTACTTCTCCTCGGCCTGTTCAACGCTTTTAACTTCAGGCACTTCCTTCTTGAGGTATTTCTCAATCCCCATCTTAAGCGTCATCGTAGCCATCGGGCAACTGCCGCAAGCCCCGGTAAGCCTTACTTTAACGATGTTGTCCGGCGTCAGTTCGACAAACTCAACATCTCCGCCGTCAGCCTGAAGGCTCGGCCTTACTTTCTCAAGAGCAGCTTTAACTTTAGCAAGCATATGGTCTCCTATGATTCTTGTATGATTATAACCGCTTACCAAAAGACCGTGTATGATTTTCGTCATCATTGCTGATTTTCTAATATCAGGAAACCCAACACGCCTAATTGTTTAGAACTTTACCGGAGGGCCTTCCGCGATAATTCCGAGCTTTTCAAGGTTGGTCACAAAGATTTTTCCCCTGCTGCTCTTCAGGATTCCGGCTTCCTTAAATCTGCTTGTCACCCTTATTGCCGTTTCTATGGAAGTGCCTACCATTGCGGCCACTTCCTGCCTGGTGAAAGGGATCTCTTTGCCCATTCTTTTTGTCAGGGTAATGAGAAGCTTTGCGATTCTTTGTTCAACCTTGTCGCTGATAAAATCCTGGACTTTCTCCTGCAGGTTTCTTATTCTCTGTCCGAGGTACTTCAGGACTTTCATCGAGGTTTCTTTATTCCCGCCTATAAGTTCAATAAAATCATCTTTCCGAATAATAAGAGTTTCGACATCCGTCATGGCAACAGCTGTATGGGCGTGCGGCTCGTTCGCAAAAACCGCGATTACTCCCATGATATCGCACTTTCCGAAGATCTCGACTATCAGTTCCATCCCCTCCGAGGTATAGCGCATCGCCTTAACCTGTCCGCCAGAGACAATTACAACGCTGCCAGCGCGGTCTCCTTCCTGAAAGATGGTTTCACCGCGTTTATAGGTTTTTTCCTGGCAGGCAGCGGCAAACTTGGAATGTTCGGAGGCGCTTAAGTCTTCGAAAAGTTCGCAGGCCTTTAATGTTTGGGTTTTGTTGATCATTTGATTAATTATATCCTATGGGGGGAATAAAAACAATCGGGAATGGAAGAAAACCGTTCATAACGTTTATAACGTAAGGCAAAAGCAATACAACGGTCTCCCGGTTTTTGTTAAGTACGTTATTCTGCTATGTCTGGCGAAGCCCGGCATGAAATATACCTACCTTACAGAACAAGACGCACGAAGTGCGGCTTTTAAACGTTACAAACCGCCCTTATTCAAACTCCGCCCGATAGCCGTGCTTGCCTTTAACCACTTTTAGCGGAGAAGAATAGAGTTTTGAAAGATTCGCGTCCGTCAGGACCTGTTCAATTGGCCCATCCTTAAATACTGATCCTTTGTCAAGCAGTACTACCCTTGAAACCTCGGGAATAATGTCTTCCAGGTCGTGTGTGACAATAATGACATTTGTGCCGTGTTTTGAGAGCTTGCGCAGATACTCCCTGAAGTTGAGGGCCGCTTTAATATCCAGCCCGCTCGTCGGTTCATCAAGCACCAGCGCCTTAGGATCGTGCGCGAGCGCCCTGGCAATCAGGGCAAGCCTCGCCTCTCCGGTTGAAACCTCCGTCACAAAACGCCCTTTAAGCGGAAGGATACCGAGAAAGTCCATATTGCGTTCTGATTTCTTGCGCATTTCCCTGGTTACATAATCGCGGTGCGGGATGCCGATACTGGAGAAGAAACCGGAGAGCACGGTATCTTCGACTGTAATGTTCTGGTTTACCTTGAAAGCCATATAGGGAGTGACAATTCCAAGAAGGCTTCTGAGCTGAAAGACATTCCATCTTTCCTCTCCCCAGATGCGGCAAACCGAGCCCTCTTCCGGCTCAGGATAGAGTTCCCTTGTAATCAACCTCATAAAGGTGGATTTTCCGGATCCGTTCGGGCCGAGTATGGCGGCGTTTTCCCCGGATTTTACAATAAGTTCTTTCAAGTCAAGAGCTTTGACATTGGAAAAGGTATCCAGGATGACGCTGACATTTATGAATTCAATTATTGGCTTCACTTGATTAGTATAGCACGGCTCTGAGGCGTTCTCAAAAACAAAAGCCCGCCGGTTTTGCTCCGGCGGGCTAAATATCTTAGATAGATCCTTCGGGCTCCGCCCTCAGGATATCCTACTACCTGTTCTTGATGGCGGAGATCATTGCCGGGATAACCTCAAAAAGGTCTCCGACTATCCCGTAGGTCGCTATCTCAAAGATGGGAGCGTTCGGGTCTTTATTTATCGCGATGATGGTCTCTGAAGACTGCATTCCGGCCATATGCTGGATGGAGCCCGAGATGCCGCACGCGATATAGAGTTTCGGGCAAACGGTCTTTCCGGTCTGTCCCACCTGGTGCGAGTAAGGAATCCAACCGGCATCAACTGCCGCCCTTGAAGCTCCTACCGCGCCATTGATTAATTCGGCAAGCTCCCTGACAAGCGCGAAGTTCTTGGCTTCGCCGAGTCCCCTGCCGCCTGACACAATAATGTCGGCCTCGGAAAGATTAACGGTTGACTCCATTTCTTTTACGAATTCAATGAGTTTGGTTCTGGATTTCAGCAGATCGTCCGCAAACACCTTCGTAAAAATCTTGCCTTTTCTTGAGACGTCTTTCGCGGCTTTCTTGAAAACTTTGTGCCTGACAGTCGACATCTGCGGCCTGAAGTTGGTGCAGGTTATGGTAGCCATAAGATTTCCGCCGAAAGCCGGGCGTGTCTGAAGCAGAAGTTTTGTATAATCGTCTATTCCTAGCTGGGTGCAGTCGGCGGTCAAACCTGTTTCAAGCATCACCGCGACTTTGGGAATGAACGACCTGCCAATCGCGGTCGCGCCGGTAAGCACAATATTTGGTTTGTACTCTTCGCAGAGTTCAGCCATTGCCATTGCGTAGCTGTCGTCCTGAAAATCCTTAAGTTTTGGGTTGTCTACGACATAAACATTGTCAGCGCCGTGCTGTATCAGGTCTTCCGCCTGGCAGGTGACCCCATCGCCGAGAAGCACCGCCGAAAGTTCTTCGCCGAGCTGTTCGGCAAGCTTTCTGCCTTCATTCAGGAGTTCATAGACCACGCTGGCTATCTCGCCGTTGCGCTGTTCCGCATAGACCCAAACGCCTTTATAAAGCGAGAGGTCCTGGTCCGAGACTTTTCTGTCTATCTCTATGAGTATCGCTTTGAACTTTTTGCAGGCGTCGATGCAGGCCCCGCAATAGTTGCACTTAATGACGTCTATTACGGCCTTTTTATCAACGTAAGTTATGGCGCCCTGCGCGCATGTCGGTATGCAAAGTTTACAGCCAACGCATTTTTCTGTTATTACTCTGATAGCCACAACGACCTCCGGTCTAATTTACCAGTTTGGATTCTCTTAAGCTTGCCACTACCTTGCCCACTTTCTCTTCAACGGTCGCGCCTTCAACCAGCTCTTTTTTGCCTGACCTGACGGGAACGAATACTCTGTTTACGATGGTCGGCGAGCCGCGAAGCCCAATGAAATCCGGATCAGCTTCAATATCTTTAGCGCTAAAAACCGTCGCTTTGAAATTCTTAGCCTTCATCTTGCCTCTGAGAGACTCTGTCCTCGGCTCATTAATTTCTTTGACCACCGAAAGCAGTATCGGGAGAGGGCCTTCAAGCACCTCGTAGCCGTCGTCCATCATGCGCTCAACCCGTATGGTTTTCGCGTCTTTCTTCACATCTTCTATCTTTTTCACCCAGGCGATAAAGGGTATATTGAGCCATTGAGCTATGCCGGGGCCGACCTGGGCGGTATCTCCGTCCATCGCCTGCTTGCCGGTAAGGATAACGTCAAACTGCCCGAGTTTCTTGATGCCCATTGCAAGCGTGTAGCTGGTCGCAAGAGTATCAGAACCCGCGAAAGCCCTGTCGGAAATCAGGATGCCGTCATCGGCGCCCATTGCTATCGCGCTTTTTAAAGCTTCTTCTGCCTGCGGCGGCCCCATGGTAATACAGGTGACCTTCCCGCCGAATTTCTCGCGAAGCCTTATGGCCTCTTCAATCGCATACATATCAAACGGGTTGATTATCGCCTCAACACCGGCCCTTATCAGGGTGTTCGTCGCCGGGTTAATAGCCACCTTGGTAGTGCCCGGGACCTGTTTTATGCTGACGACTATATTCATTTATTGACTCCTTGTTGAAATTACTTTTTCGAGGCCGCTGACTTGATAAGACCCGCGGCTATTTCGTTCCGCTGGATCTGGTTCGTGCCCTCGTAAATCTGGGTTATCTTCGCGTCCCTCATCATTTTTTCTACAGGGTATTCCTTCATGTAGCCGTAGCCGCCGAAGATCTGAACCGCGTCGGTCGTTACTTTCATCGCGACATCGGAACAGTAAAGTTTTGCCATCGCGGATTCCTTCGCGAAGCCCTTCGCGTCTCCCGCCTTATCAATAGACCTGGCGGTCGCGTAAAGAAGCGCCCTGGCGGCTTCAACTTCGGTCGCCATGTTGGCAAGCATGTGCTGAACAGCCTGGAAAGAGGAGATGGTCTGGCCGAACTGCTTTCTCTGCCTCGCGTAGTTGATTGATTCGTCAAGCGCGCCGGCAGCGATGCCGAGCGCCTGGGCCGCGACTCCGGGCCTTGAAGTATAGAGAGTGTTAACCGCTATTATGGCTCCCATCCCTTCGCTGCCGATCATAGCCGATTTGTGTATTTTGCAGTCCTGGAACACGAGTTCCCTGGTAGCGGAAGCTCTTATTCCGAGCTTGTTCTCTTTCTTCCCGAAGGAGAATCCCGGCGTTCCTTTCTCAATAATGAAGGACGAAAGCCCACGGCTGCCCCTATTCCTGTCAGTTACCGCGAAAACGCTGTAAATTTCCGCTTCGCCGGCGTTCGTGATCCACTGCTTCGTGCCGTTCAATATATAGTAGTCGCCGTCCTTGACTGCCGTGGTCTGCATGCCGAGCGCGTCAGAACCCGCGTTCGCTTCGGTAAGACCGAAGGCCGCAAGCCTTTTTCCGCTCGCGATATCTGGCAGATACTTCTGTTTCTGCTCTTCGCTCGCGAAAAGCAGTATCGGGAAAGTGCCAAGACCCGTGGCCGCCATGGAAAGCGCGATTGCCGAGCAGACTTTTGACATTTCTTCCACAGCGAGACAAAGGCCGAGAATCCCAAGGCCAGTTCCGCCGTATTTTTCAGGAATATATAAACCGCAAAGACCTGCCTCTCCCATCTTCTTTACTACTTCCCAGGGAAAGGTCTGGTTCTCATCGTGCTCTTCTCTTACCGGCTTAATCACCTTGTGAGCGAAATCCTTGGCGGTATCAACAATCATCTGCTGTTCTTCAGTCAAAAAATAATCCATGTAACCCTCCTTAATAAAATATTATTTCTTTTTGTTCTATTTGGTTTCGGCAGCTTGCTTCTTCAACTCTTTCTCGTTCTGTTTTTCAAGCGCGTTCTTTGCCGCCTGTTGTTCCGCTTCCTTCTTGGAATTTCCCTTGCCCTTTCCGAGCATCCTGCCCTTAAACATCGCCTTCACAATAAAAGTCTTCTGATGCTCCGGCCCGAAATGCCCCGCGATGGCGTATGACGGGCGTTTCTTGTACTTTGCCTGCATCACTTCCTGCAGCCTTGATTTATAATCATCCGCTTCGGCCTGTTTTGAATCAATGTTGTGCAGGAATGAGCGGACCAAAAACTCCCGGACCTGTTCAAGCCCGGAATCTATGAAATACGCGCCCAGCACAGCCTCGAAAACATTTGCAAGCGTAGAATCCCGGTTTCTTCCGCCGGTTCCTGCCTCGCCTTTTCCCATCAGCACATACTTTCCGAAACCGAGCTTCATTGAGACGCCCGCGAGTATCGGCTTGCTGACAAGCACGGATTTGATTTTGGTCAGGCTTCCCTCGTCATAATCCGGATACTTCTTGAAGAGATGCTCGCTTGTAATTATGCCAAGCACGGCGTCTCCGAGATATTCAAGCCTCTCGTTTGAACCATTCTTTCCGAGGTTGTTCTCGTTGACAAACGAGGAATGCGTAAATGCCTGGTTAAGGATGGCAGGATCCCGGAAACCAATATTCAGGCTTTCCTGGAATTCCTGCAGTTCAGAGCGCCTCTGCGCGGTCAGCTTGTTCATTATTGCTTGAACTTCTTGACCGCCAGCGTGGCATTGTGTCCGCCAAACCCGAACGAATTAGAAACCGCCATGTTAACAACGCGTTTTTCAGCTTTGTTTGGCACATAGTTCAGGTCGCACGCCGGATCCTTCTCTTCGAAGTTTATGGTGGGCGGCACCAGGTCGTTTAATACCGTCAGCACGGTCGCGATAGATTCCGCGCCTCCGGCAGCGCCGAGCAGGTGCCCTATCATGGACTTGTTGGAGCTTACGCAAAGCTTGTAAGCATGGTCCCCGAAAGTGGTCTTAATCGCCTGCGTCTCGCTGGGGTCTCCAACGGGAGTGGACGTGCCGTGCGCGTTGATGTAGTCAACGTCTTCAGGCCTGGCTCCGGCGTCTTTTACCGCATTGGCCATAGCCCTTGCGCCGCCTTCGCCGTTTGGCGAAGTGGCCGTCATATGATAAGCGTCGCTGGAGAGTCCGTACCCCGCCAGCTCGCCGTAAATTTTTGCTCCCCTCTTTAAAGCGTGCTCCATCTCTTCCAGAACAAGAACTCCGGAACCTTCGCCCATCACAAAACCGTCCCTATTCTTGTCAAACGGCCTTGAAGCGCGCGTAGGATCATCATTTCTGGTAGACATTGCCTGCGCCGCGATAAAACCCGCGATGCTCAAAGGGGTAATTGCGGCTTCGGTGCCGCCGGCTATCATCATATCAGCGTCGCCGTACTGAATAAGCCTGAGAGATTCTCCTATACAGTTATTGCCGGTAGCGCAGGCGGTTGTAACGCAAGCGCTCGGGCCTTTCACGCCAAACAGTATGGAGATCATGCCGGACGCCATATTGGAAATCATCATGGGAATAAAGAACGGACTTACCCTTTTCCAGCCTTTTTCAAGAAGGGTCTTGTGCTGGTCCTCAAGCACCGTGATACCGCCTATTCCGGAACCGACCATGACGCCGATGCGCGTCGGATCTATCTTGTTCGGGTCAAGTTTGCCGGCAGGGTCAAGCAGGCTGCTTGCTTTGAGCGCCTGGTTGGACGCCGCGACGGCATACTGGACAAAAGTGTCCATTCTGCGGGCGGCTTTCCTGTCGACATAAGCTTCGGGATTAAATCCCTTCACTTCACAGGCTATACGGCATTCGAATCCTGTCGCGTCGAACTTAGTAATAGCTCCCGCGCAGGAAACACCCTCAGTGAGGGTTTTCCAGAAACTCTCTATATCATTACCGGCAGGGGATACGATTCCCATGCCGGTAATTACTACTCTGCGTTTTGTCATGTGTCCTTCTTTTTAGGAAATGCCTTTGCTCTTGAGATAGTTGTTAACATCCGCGACGGTCTTGATCTTTTCCGCGTCGGTGTCAGGTATCTCAATGCCGAACTCCTCTTCGAACGCCATGACGAGCTCTACGGTATCAAGCGAATCAGCGCCGAGATCATCAACGAACGATGCAGTAGATGTCACCTGCGCTTCTTCAACACCCAGCTGCTCGACTATGATTTTTTTCACCCTTTCTTCGTTAGTTGCCATCTTTCCTCCTTTAAACTAATCCGCCGGTATCCGGCGGACCCAAATTCATTTAGAAAATGGTTTGAGTATTTTATTTTAAGCGAGCTTAATTGTCAAGGTATTTTTTCCGGCCGATTAACAACGAAAAAGCTTTAAATATAATGACTTTCGCAGCAATCCGGCCAAAAAGAAACAAAGACACCGCATTCCAATATTTGACGGATTATTTTACCTTACGACAATACCTTTGTCAACCGTTAAATAACTACCGGTAGAAGACGCAAAAGAGACAACCACAATGGGTGGTATGCCTAATTGTCGCGTTTTTTCATGCTTATCTTCTTTATATACCAGAATAGGAACAACGCCAGAAGCACGAAGGCAATAATAGAGGCAACCAGCGCGCTGTGCTCATGCAGCTCTTCGGTAAAACCTTTGACATCGCCTATTATTCCGCCGATAAGCAGGAAAGTGTTTACCCATATAAAAGCGCCCAGATAAGCAAAGAAAGCGAAATGGCGGTATTTCATCCTGGTGGTTCCGGCAAAAACAGCGGTTAAATGCCTAATTCCGGGGAGGTAAAACCCCAAAACAAGCGACCATTTGCCGTATTTATCAAACCATTCCGAGGTTTTCTTCATCCTTGCCTCGTTAAGCATGAGCGTTCTGCCGAATTTTTTAAGAACAAAAGCCCCGCCCGTTAGACCTATCAGATAACTGATAGTAATACCTGCGCAGATTCCGAAAAATGCCGAAAACATCGCGAGAAGGTAGTTTAAGGTTCCCTTTTTGACAAGGAAACCAATGAATACAAGCAGAGTTTCGTCCGGGATGGGGAAACCAAAGATACCGGCCGTGTAAAGAACAAATATAGCCAGGTATCCGTATCTCGTAATCAGCTCAAGCAGGTGCTGTGGATGCATTTTTCTCCTTGCTCCTCAGACAATTATGCATCAAGCAGGCAGGATTTTCAACGCATATGATTGATATAAAAAAGGAGGCGGGATTGCTCCCGCCTCCTGGTATTAGCTATTGTTACTTTACATTACCATCCCGCCGTCAACCGTAATCACCTGTCCGGTGATATAGTCTGCAAGCGGGGAAACCAGGAAAAGGATGGCATTCGCAACATCCTGCGGCTGGCCCATTCTTCCGAGAGGGACGAATTTCAGCATAGCCTGTTTCTGGTCTTCCGTGAGCTTGTCTGTCATGGCAGTCTGAATGTACCCGGGAGCGACAGCGTTCACTGTAATATTCCTGTTGGCGTATTCCTTTGCGACTGATTTCGCAATGCCTATAACACCGGCCTTTGACGCCGAATAGTTTGTCTGGCCGGCATTTCCCATCAGCCCTATTACAGAGGAAACATTTACTATCCTGCCATAGCGCTGCTTCATCATCGTCTTAACCGCCGATTTTGTGCAGTTAAAAGTGCCTTTAAGGTTGATGGCTATAACCAGGTCCCAGTCGGCTTCGCTCATTCTGATAAGCAGTCCATCCCTGGTCACGCCGGCGTTATTCACGAGAATATCAAGTTTTCCGAATTCTTTCACGGTGCTTTCTACAAGCGCGTCGCATTCAGCCGCAACAGTGACGTTTGTCTTGAAAGCCGCGGCCTTCACGCCGAGAGCCTGCAGCTCTTTCGCTGTCTCCTGAGCTTTTTCAAGGTTCACATCGCAGATTGAGAGGTTTGCCCCTTCCTTCGCGAGAGTAAGCGCTATGGATTTCCCTATTCCCTGCGCCGCTCCGGTAACTAAAGCTACTTTATCTTTCAACAGCATAACTGCCTCCTTAAATAATTTGTTTAAAACGTTCTTAACGTTTGCAACGTAATGCCCAATTGAATAATTTACTTATAACGTCCTTATCGCTTGCAAGCTGTACTTCGTTGGTTTTGTAAACCTTACAAACCTTACAAACTTTACAAACCTTATAAACTTTTCTCTTTTATTGAATATCATCCTTCGTCCAAGACTTCCTGTCAGGCCCCGCGCTTGAAAGCATGTAGGTAGAAACCGTCTTTTTCTTTCCGTTCCCGTTATCTTTGTAGCACGGGACATAGATAAATTCCGCGCCCCAGGGATCAAGCAGTTCTCCGTCAGTTACAAGTTTCTTGTCAGCAAGAGAATGCAATGATTCCGGGAACTGTCCTTCTAAGCCATAATAGCTTTCGAGGGACACTTTCAGGCTCGCCATCTGCTTTCTTGCCAGCTCCGCTTTACGTCCCGAGTGCAGCAAAATGCCTCCGATTACCGCCAGCAGAATGAGCATCACGGCAACTCCGTACGTTATCGCTGTTTTCATGCCAGGCCTGCCTTGAGCGCTTCCAGCGCGCTCAGCGAATCCACATTAAAGACCCTGGCGTCACGTTTTGTTTTCTTGACCATGCCGGAAAGCGCTTTTCCCGGCCCGACTTCAACAAAAGTGTCAACCCCATCCGCCAGCATATTGTTGACCGTATCTTCCCAGAGCACCGAACCCGTGACCTGCTCTATCAGAAGCTCTCTGATCTTGGCCGGGTCCGAGACTTCAACCGCAGTTACATTGGCAATGAACTTTACGGACGGAGCTTTGATATTTACCCTGCCTAATTCCGCGGCAAGTTTCTCCCTTGCAGGCTGCATGAGCGGGGAATGGAACGGCCCGCTGACCGAAAGAGGAATGGCCTTTCCGCCGGCAGTTTTTATGAGTTCACAGGCTTTCTCTACGGCCTTATTTTCCCCGGATATGACTATCTGGCCCGGGCAGTTAAAATTCGCCGCAACCACAACAGCCCCGGTCTCTAAAGAGGCCTGTTTGCATAGTTCAATTACTTTTTCCCTTGGAAGGAGCAGTGACGCGGCCATGGTCCCTCCGGAAGCGGCTTTCATAAACTCGCCTCTTTTGCGTACGGTTCTCACGGCGTCGGAGAAAGAAAGAGCTTCCCCGGCTACCAGCGCCGAATATTCACCCAGGGAATGTCCAGCGACTACATCAGGCTTCAGAATTTTTCTTAGTTCGGCAAAAACAGCCACGCTGGCAGTAAGGATTGCGGGCTGGGCATTTTCCGTGGATTTTAAGACGTCTTCCAGGCCGTTCAAAATGACTTCAGAGAGCTTGAACCCCAGGGCAGAATCGGCTTCGGCAAAAACACCGTTGCCGCTGAAATCTTTGCACATCCCTACAGTCTGAGAACCCTGTCCGGGGAAGATAAAAGCTGTCTTCATTAAACCTCCGAATAAATTCTAAATTCGAAGAAGCAAATTCGAAACGGGATCCGCGTATTTGAACCGTTTCGAATTTCGAATTTGGTTCTTCGAGCTTGCTCTATTTTACCATTTTATTACAGCGGCACCCATGGTCATGCCGGCGCCGAAGGCCACCAGCAGAATGACATCACCTTTCTTTATCCTTCCGGCCTTATTAGCTTCATCAAGGGCAATCGGAATGGAAGCGGCAGAGGTATTACCGTATTTATGGAGATTTACAAATACCCTCTCTGAATTTAAACCCATCCGCTTTGCTATGGATTCTATTATCCTGAGATTTGCCTGATGGGGGAGAAACAACGAAATGTCGCTATATTTAAGGCCTGCTTTCTCCAGCGCCGCATCGATGCATTTCTCCATCCCCTTTACGGCTTTCTTGAAAATCTCGTTTCCTTCCATGACAATGGTCCGCTTTCCGTTAGGCTCCCTCGTACCGCCGCCGGGTATTTCAAGCAAACCTGGCTTTGTTCCCGAACCATCGGACCATATATATGAAGACAGAACCCCGCTTCCGGAATCCGAGGACTTGACCACAACCGCGCCGGAACCGTCGCCGAAGAGAATGCAGGTTCCCCTGTCCTTCCAGTCGGTGTACTTTGAAAGCGTTTCCGCCCCGATAACGAGCGCGATCTTTATCTGCCCGCCTACTATCATGCTGTTGGCGATTGTAAGCCCGTAAATAAAACCGGAACAGGCGGCGCTGATATCAAGTGCTGCCGCGTTCACCGCGCCGATGTTATTCTGGACAAAGCAGGCAGTTGAGGGGAAGATTTTATCCGGAGTAACAGTGCCTACCAGCACAAGGTCAAGCTCTTCCGGCTTCACTCCTGCCGACTCCAACGCCTTAAGAGCCGCCGCGGTAGCCAGATCAGACGTTGCCGTCTTTTCGTCGGAGATGTGCCGTTCCGACATTCCGGTCCGGGACCGGATCCATTCGTCGGTGGTTTCCACCATCTTCTCGAGGTCTTTGTTGGTCAATACTTTTTCCGGCGCGAAGGACCCCGTGCCGGCTATTGCCGCCCTAATTACTCCCATTTTCAGCAACTCCTAATTTTGCTATTTCTTCTTTTATATGTTCATTGACTTTGCCAGTCACAGATTTCGCGGCGGTATTTATCGCGTTCATCATGGCTTTAACGCTGGAACCCCCGTGACCGATGAAAACCTGACCGTCAACTCCAAGCAGAGGGGCCGCGCCGTGCTCGGCATAATCGGTCTTCTTGATAAGCCCTCTGAACACGGGCTTAACAAGCCACGCGCCAAACTTTATAAAAATGCTTGAGTTCTGAAGTTCTACTTTCAGTATTTGGAAAAACCTTGTTGCAACGCTTTCCGCAAACTTTAGGACTATATTTCCGACAAAACCGTCGCAAACAATCACGTCGGCCTTATCTCCCACAATATCCCTGCCTTCGACATTTCCGACAAAGTTCAAGCCGGCTGCTTTCATCATTTTAGCCGACTTGGAAGTGAGTTCGTTTCCTTTTTTTTCTTCTTCTCCCACAGAAAGAAGCCCTATCCTGGGATTGGCCGACTCTCCGACATATTTCAGGTAAACGCTGCCCATAACGGCAAATTGCAAGAGATGCTCGGGTTTGTTGTCCGAATTGGCGCCTACATCAAGGACCAGGCATTTGCCGTTCAAGGACGGAAAAAAAGCCGCAATTGCCGGCCTTGCGACATTCGGGATTCTCCCAAGTTCAAAAAGGGCATGAGTCATTACCGCTCCGGTGTTCCCGGCGGAGATAACGGCGTCAGCCTTCCCTTCCTTGACCAGGCGCATCGCAACAATGAGGGAGGAATCTTTCTTCAGCTTGTAGGCTTCAGTCGGCGAGTCGTTCATGGTTACAACTTCGGAGGCGTGCACAATACTGATAGGAAGTTTCTTGATTTTGTATTTCAACATGTAGCTGCTCAGTTCGGCGCGAATTTTCTCTTCATCGCCGACCAGTACAACCTCTATGCCAAATTCCTTGGCGGCGGCTACAGCCCCCCTGACTTCAACTTCCGGAGCATTATCGCCGCCCATCGCGTCGAGTGCGATTTTCATCGCTATACCTCGACGACTTCCTTCTTCCCATAATAACCGCAGTTTTCGCAAACGCGGTGCGGGAGCTTATGCTGCTTGCACTGAGGGCATACAGAAAGCCCGGGTGCCTTTAATTTCCACTGAGATCTCCTCGTGTCCCTGCGGGCCGCGGAAAATCTCCTTTTCGGATTTGCCATTTTAATTTCCTCCCTTCGAATGCATTACTTTTTTTTGAGTATATTTTTTATGCCTGCAAACGGCTTGTTGAGCGCCGGTTCATCGCAGCCGCATTTCTTTTTATTCAGGTCCGAGCCGCACACATGGCAGAGGCCCTTGCACTTTTTTCCGCAGACAGGGTTCATCGGCAGTTCAAGGAGGATGGTCTGCCTGACATCCTCTCCTATATCTATTATATCGCCTTCCATCGCAAGCTCGTCGGTTTCACCGGGAGGGATCTCCCCTTCTTCTTCGGAGGAGTCCTTAACGTGGACGATATCAAATTCAGACGCAAGCTTGACCTTAAATTGCCTTAGGCAACGGCCGCAGGCGAGCGTTGCTTCGGCAGAAACCCTGCCAATAACCCTGTACCTTTCGCTCATGTCATGAACTTCGACGGAAACCTTAATAGGCCCGTCAAATACAGCTTCTCCGTCGAAACCTATTTCTTCCGGTTTTGCGGAAAAGTCCAGGTTTGTTACCTGTTCTTTTAGGTCCTTTATGTCTATCTTCATGCAAAAAGCCCTTTTAGATAAGGGGTCTGATATTATATAGGGGCATGGACGTTAAAGTCAAGGCAAAAGCAGGGCCGCTGCCGCCGACCCTTACAGTCAGCGATTTTTCAAACTTTACAAGGCTTTTTACGGGCACAATAATTACCTTTACAATCTTTCTTTCATGGAATAGAATGGCTTTCTGCCTGACAGCAGCAGGACAAAAAGGAGCCAAAATGGCCGTAAAAAGCGATAAATGGATAAAGAAGATGTCCCTGGAAAACGAAATGATAAAGCCTTTCGCGGAGAACAAGTCAAGGGAAGGCGTCATTTCCTACGGCGTTTCTTCATATGGCTACGACTTCAGGGTGGCGGACGAGTTTAAAGTACCTAGGAAGCAGGCGCTGATAGACCCCAAAAACCAGAAAAACAATATTTTTGACGACTTTAAAGTAGAGAGTATCATTATCCCGCCCTCCTCTTTTGTGCTGGGCAGGACCGTTGAATATTTCAAGATACCCAGGAACGTTATTACTCTTTGTACCGGAAAATCCACTTACGCCAGGAGCGGCGTGCTTTTGAATGTCACTCCTTTTGAGCCTGAATGGGAAGGCTTTGCCACAATCTGCATCATGAATGTTTCAAGCTCGCCCGTAAAGGTTTACGCGAATGAGGGAATCGGTCAGCTGGTTTTCTTTGAGAGCGACGAGCAGTGCGAAATTTCCTACGCGGACAAGAAAGGGAAGTATCAGGCGCAGAAGACAATCACTCATTCGAAGATTTAATAGTTACTGCATTTCCATCCACGATATAACCCCAACCCCTACAGGGACAAGTTTTGAAATATTATTGGCTAGCGTGGGGTCATAAGCGACATTAAATGTCCCCGGAACGGTCGCTCCGTGATTGAAGGTCTGCCCTCCGAAAGTAGTAAACTGCGTTATACTGCTGCTACCCCCGCTGTTATAAGTCCTTCCCGCGCCTTCAAGCGCCCCTGAGTAGCCATAAAGGTATCCGTCTATTTTCATGTCATCCGATTGATGAAAGAACGCGGTATTTGAAAGCCGCCAGGGGTTAACATATATGCTACCGGAACAGATGAGCGCGATTGCGTCATTGGTAGGATTAGAAGTTGAAGGAATAGGCGTTGGAACGGCAGGATTATACGACGGGAGTGTATTGTAGGTATCTCCCGAGTAGAGGACATCGCCTATCAACTCAATGCTTTTCTGGCTTATGATCATTACTTTTTTATTGGTGTTAGCAGTGCCGGCAACAACCGGCAGCTGCCCGTATACGGCCACATCATCAATGCAGTATATTATTATGCCGTAAGTGCTTTGCAGGGCCGCGACATAATTGGTCATGCCGTCAAAAAGATCGTCAGAACTGTTAGTTCCGAAGGCGCTAAGATTTATCTTAATCCTTGGCGTGTATCCGCTAACTCCGACATCTATTGTCAGGGTCGTGCTGGACGTATCCGCCCCGTTCAGCCTGTAGGAGGGGAGATTTGAAAGCTGAAGGATGACTTGAGCATAATTATTATAGGTCTGATAGGGAATTGGCCTAATATTTACAACGGCCCCTCCGTGCGCTTTGTCAAACCAGGTCCCGCTGGGCCTGCTTGAAGAAGTGCAAATATCATAGGAGCCTGAAGACGAATTTCTTCCGTGTTTACTTGTCATGGTCCTAAAATCAGGGGTTCCGTACCCTCCGGCCTGGACAATAGTTCCGGCGGACATGGTGACATACGTGTCGGAAAAAAACGGGTTTGCGGCGCCGGAGGAAAGCACCGACGAATTCCAGTACATCGTGCCGCCTATTGAAAGCGTGGTCCCGTTGCAATGATACGGACCGTCAAAAGAATTGCCTCCCGCCCAGATGTCATTCGCTATGGTAAACGCGTTATACTTTGCCATATTTACTATCGTCACATGAGACCTGACATGCCGAGTAATAGGCACCTTCCTCCCGGCTCCGTAGGCAATAATGGGTGTCGCGATGGCGTCAACAATGTAGCGCTGGTTCCCTTCAAGATCGAGCACGGGATTATTGCTGCTGTCCAAGAGCGTGTTTATTGTAACCGGAACAGTAAGAGAGGTAGCGGATATCTGGACAGGATAGCTTAAAGTCATCGGCAAGGTCGCGCCTATTATGTTGATCTGCCTGTTCGTAATGTCGCTTATCATCTGATTTATGCCGGCGTCAGCCGCTTCAATGGCTATCTGCCGGGCTTTGTGGCTGCCTGAAGAGTTAATATTGGTATCCGTCAGCGCGCTGTAAACCCCTATCATCATAACAATAATAACAGCAATTGTCCCGACGAGCAGGAGCATAGACTGGCCCCTGTTTTTATGTAAACAATACCTCATAGGCTTCACCTGTCAAACCATGTTTCATTATTTTAAAAGGTATTCCTTATGGCAACTGCCGTTGTTAATGTGATCCTTTCTCTGACTCCGCTTTTTCCCCTGTCCGCGACCGAAACAGTGATACCGACATTGACCATATCAAAGGTGTCGTCATAATAAAAAGCGACATCATCAAAGAGCAGTGTCGTGTCGTCAAGAAACTTTGCGACCCCGCCGCCCTGAGGGATAACAGTGGGGGTTGTTCTGTACTTGTCAAAATCAAAAATCACCGGTATAGCTCCATATGTTGTGGCGCCGCGCACCAGCCTGTGCATGAAAACATTTTTGCCGTTGTAACTGCCAAGATAGTAATCAACCTGATCGTCGGCGGACCTGTTCGTGGGGTCTGTCAGGCTCGGTATTTTAAATGATACCGGGCTAGCCAATGTAGGGTGCAGGGTCGTATTGGCAGTGCAGGCCGGTTGCTGGGTTATTTCACGAAGCTGTTTTTGTATGCAGCCAAGACTTGTAACTGCAACCTGTGTAACCTTTGTTTTCGCATCCACCTTCTGGTATTGCCTGTAGGACAGCCTGTAAAAGGTCGCGACGATAGAGCCGAGAATGCCGATTAGGCCTACTACTATCATCATCTCAACCAGCGTGACACCTCTATTTTTAGCTTTTGTCCGCATCTGCTCCTACCTGTTAATGGTGTTGATTACGGTCACAGGTTGATATTTGTCATTTTGCTTGCTCACCGAGACCGAGACCACCCACCCTTCTGCCATTCCGGCCGTTCCATCAGAAGGAGTCACGGTGCTGGTTATTATATATGGGTAGTGAGAGCCGGGCGGGGGAACAGGCGCTCCGGCAGTTGAATCAGGGTCTGTAAAACCTATCAATGATTTCATGGTTATATGATCAAGAACCGCGTTCGGGTTCGGCGGGTTAATATCCAAAACATAAAAATCGTTCAAAAGAAATTTTGTACTGGTAGTCCTGATAGTTACAACTGTTGCCGTAGTTATTTCCCCGGAAGTAATGGTTCTGGACAATTTTTGCCAACCGTGAGTCACAGAAGAACTGCAGGTATTGGAGCTGCCACCTGTTGTAGCAAACCACGCAATCTTTGCGTCATCCTGAATTGCGATCCAGGCGACCAGCTGGTCTGTACCCGCTACAGGAGTGCAACTCGAGATATTCAACGCCTTCCTTAAAGTGGCTGCCGTAGCTGTTGTTGTCGTTGGCGCTGTGACGGTCATGCACATTCCGTCCGAATCCAGAAAACCAACCGGCGTTATCGGCGTTGTGATATTTGATTTGGTAAACCCGGAACCTGTCGCTGTCCAGTTTGACGCGCTCGTTGAGAATCCGTCAAGAATGCCTATGTCCGGATTAACCGCGCCTGTTTGTTCTATCTCCACGGTAAGAATCCCGGTGCCTGTGTCGATGCTGTTTAGCTGGATTGTGGCTGTTGCTCCTCCCGTAGGAGCAAGATTGGACGCTATATAACTCGCTTTTACCAGATTATTAATAAGGATTCGCTGCTGCCGTTGCATGGAATTATAATCAATCATTTTGATAAACAGGGTTGCGGTTACAGCGTCGGGGCAGTTAATTAAAAAAGTTATGTCTCCCGGCGTTGTGTCAGTTACCGCCCGTGTTGCCGGATGGAACCAGCAATTGTTTGAGGCGCCGTAACCGGGATTGCCAAAAGTGCCCTGCACCAGGGAATAACTGTACCCCGAAGCCTGCGTGATTACGGAATTTGCGGTACAATCAATTTCAAGCTGAGTTATTGCCGGAATGCTTATAGTTGTGCAGGAAATGCTTATTACACCCGCGGAAGTTACATATGGCGTGTATATAGGGAATGCGACTCCCGGCGCGAAATTCTCGCCTCTGACCGACTTCCACTCTTCCACCCTCTGCGTTGCCAGCAGAGACTTTATTGCGCGGGAGTTCATAAGTACATTGCCTTTAAAATACATCAAAAAGGCGTTATAGGCCCCAAGCATGATGAACGCGATAACGCCAAGCATTATCACCATTTCTACAAGCGTGAAACCTTTTTTGGCATTCATTAATCCACCCCGTTTATGCATTGTCATTTAAATTATAGCATTTTTCGGTGCTTTGTCAATGTAAAGGGATTGACCGGGGGAGGACGGATAGATTTAGCCTAATAGCGCATTTTTTCTGTTCTTGCACTTGCTTTAATCAGCAATGAGTAATTAGCA
>CAITPB010000065.1 GCA_903894145.1 Candidatus Firestoneibacteriota bacterium
AAGCAAAGATTTGTATTCCATAATATTCACGGATGAGGCGTCAAATCCCATCGCTACTATTATCAATTACTCCGCTCATGCAAACAGCATGTGCAGGATTAGCAGTCATATTACCGCGGACTGGCCGGGCCGGGCGTCCGGTTTGATAGAAGAAGAAACAGGGGGTATTTGCCTGTTGGTTAACGGCGCCTTTGGAAACACAAACGCCAAAGATTATAATATTGACTACGACAGCACAATAAAAATTGGCTATGATGTCGCAGTTTCTGCTCTTTCATCATTAAAAGACGCCTCGAAACTAAAAAGTATTGATGTTGGTAAAACAGCCGGCATTGGTATGTATAAGGTTGTAACTGAGGGCGCGCCTTTAGATTCCAAATCCGACAAGCCCAGGCTTCTGCCGGTAACCGCTTTTCGTATGGGCCCCGTAATATTCATTGACCCGGGGGGCGAATTATTTACCGAGTATGCCATGAGTATCAGGAAAAAATCCGCGTTGCCATACGTTTTGTTCAGTTTTGGAAATGGAGGCTATATCCCGACGCCTGAAATATTTGCTGTCAATGGATACGGGACAAAAGGACGTAAAGAAGAGTGGAGTGAAATTATTGCCGGGTCAATTGAAAAAGCAATAAAAAATATTGCCGATGGAACGCAAAAAAGAGTAGATGAACAATAATGCAGGAAATGTGTAATGCCGGTTTAGCCGGTTTCTCTTGTGTGAACAAACCTGCCCGGTTGAAGACGCTTGACTCGAAATCTCTAATTCTAAAGCTCCGCAGCCCTAGTAAACTAAGAAAACCCTGCAAACATCAAGCCAATCCTCAACATCCCTGTTTTCTCATTTCATCATATTTAATCACATTTAATACCATTTTGGGCACAATTTGGGCACAAAAATCTGCCTGCGATTAACCTAGCTGTCTCATTTTGGTGCTGTACCGTTGTGTCGTTTCGTTGCAGGTGAAAATACAAGCATAGATAAGTAATTAGTTTTCTCTTTACAACCGCCTTGTATTGCAGTAATATTGACACGTGAAATATGGATAGGACTCCAATATTTACGCGTAAAAATTGGAGTGGAGGGTAATATGCCGGAACACGCTGCTTTTGAAAGATATTTGACGGAACAGATAACAAAAGACATAAAAGAGAAGATGGTCTTCATTGGTGGTCCCAGACAGGTGGGCAAAACTACTTTTGCTAAACAAATCGGAAAGCAAATCTTTAAAGGAAAATACGAATACCTGAACTGGGATAATACTCAAGACAGAAGACTCATATTGGAAGAAAAATTGGAAGCTGAAAGCGATTATATCATTTACGATGAACTTCACAAGTACAAGAACTGGAAGAATTACATTAAGGGAATCTATGATAAAAACAAAGATAGAATAAAGATAGCTGTTACAGGCAGCTCGCGCCTTGATATTTATAGAAAGGGCGGCGATTCGCTCCTGGGCAGGTATCACTATTTCAGGATGCATCCATTTAGCATGGCAGAGCTTCAGTTTGTAAAGTATTCTGGGGTACCATTGGAAGATCACCCAAAGCCGCAAAGAATGAAACACACGGAAGAAGTATTCAATAGATTGTGGAAGTTTGGAGGGTTTCCGGAAATATATTTAAAAGAAGATGCCTCTGAATTTAGAAGATGGCATAATGAACGAACGGACCGGCTTATTAAAGAAGATATTCGAGACATTGAAAGTATAAAGGATATCTCTTCAATGCAGGTTCTTGTCGAGTTGCTAAAAGCGGGAACGGCATCAGATCTTTCAATAGAATCTTTATCTGGAGAACTGAAGGTTTCATATAAAACCGTTCAAAATTGGCTTAATATCCTGGAAAAGTTCTATTATGTATTTAGAATATATCCTTTTCAGTCTAAAAAGATAAGGGCGTTAAAAAAGAAGCCAAAGTTGTATTTGTGGGACTGGTCAGAAGCCGGCGAAGATGGGAAAAGACTGGAAAACATGGTTGCTTCGCATTTGTTGAAATTTACAGATTATCTTTATGATGCTTATGGTTATAAAGCTTCACTTCATTTCATTAAAGATATGGATCAACGTGAGACGGATTTTCTTGTTGCGGTAGATAACCGGCCATGGTTTACGGTTGAAGTAAAGACCTCCTATAAAGAAATACCGGCTTCATTAAAATATTTCTCCGGGAAATTATCAGTGCCAATCTCTTACCTTGTGGTTCAAACCCCGGGCATTGACTTTATCAATAAAGAAGGGATAAGAGTTGTGAGCATAGATAGTTTCTTGACAGGGTTAATATAGAGATAAGAAATATTGTGGAATCGTACTTTGCAATCTTTCCGTTTCCCTTGTTTTGCCTAAGATAGAAAAGATGGGGACCACCAAAAGAAAAGCGGATAAGATTCTATGGATAGGCAGGACCTCGGAGGCATGAATGAGCATTGCGCGCCGCGTTTGTTTTGGGGGCAGTACTTCGGGATTCATTTCAGGATTCATGATCTTTCTCCTTTTCTTTGCCGCCGGATATCAGATAACAAGCCTGCATTCTTTTTTGCAGGCCAATCCCAACTTTCATCCTTCCGGCAGCACTGCGGAGGAGCATAAATGAGAAAGATGCTCGTTACAATATTAGTGGTCCTGCTTTTTCCCGCTCTGCTTCATTGCGCAAAAACCGCCGAAAAGATTGGTATCTATGTCACGCCTTGCAAGGATAATGATCCCTTCTATGAACTTTCATACAGGGAAGCGATGGGAACATTAAAAGATAACGCTTCCACTGTCTGGATACTTGAAAGCTTGACTAGCATCAAAGAAAACGCTTCTTAAATTGATACCGCCATTTTACCCTTAAAAACCCGTGTTTATTCTGCTATAATCCTATTCTGTGAATCAGCAACCAGTAATCAGCAATTAGCAATCGTTCCACCACGGAGAGATGGCCGAGCCCGGTTGAAGGCGCTTGACTCGAAATCTCAAATTCTAATGCTCCGCAGCCCTAGTAAAATAAAGAAAACCCTGCAAATATCAAGCCAATTCTCAGCAACCCTGTTTTCTCATTTCATCATATTTAATCACATTTAATACCATTTTGGGCACAATTTGGGCACAAGGAATAATTGACCTTGCCCCGATAGATACGACAATTATATGGAACTACCAGGAATACGCGGCAAGCTCCACGCCTGACCAGTTCAGCACTTTTTGGGCAGTTTTACGGGTGAAATAAATGACCTCTACCTAACGAAATAAAATTTAACCTTTTCCGCCTCCTGCAAGTCTAATAAATAGAGAAGGCGAAAAGAAAATGCGAAAGCACTTATGTTCATCTTGATGATGGCGCAGGTGGTAAGCGCGCAAAGTCTATTATGAAAACCGCATTATGGAAGGTTATTGGAGGGTATATGAAAAGAATCTCACAAGTTTTCGTCGCTGCTTTGCTTGTGCTGGCGGTTAGCCAGTCAGTCGCTCTTGCCCAAACGGCTACCGCAGGCACGGATGTTTCTGCCGCGGGAAAGCATAAACATCATCAGCAATTGAGCGTGTGTCCGGAATGCCAGGGGGCCGTCGACAAGGTCACCGCAGTCGAAGCGGAGCTGAAAGCGGTCAAGGAAAAGATAAAATCTGTCAGGGCGGCCATTCAGGCCAAACACAACAAGGCTGCACAGCCGCAGGGCCAGGTTACTGATGAAAGGAAACCCGGCGCGCACAAAAAAAAGGAGCTGACTCCTACGGAAAAAAAAGCAAAACTGGAAAAGCTCGAGAAGAACAATCCCGCGCTTTATAAGCTGGTGGTCCAATTTGAACAGCTTAAAGCTGAAAAGAAAGAACTGGCCGCGGAATTGAAGGAATGTATCAAGAAACATAAAAAGTAAATCATATAGTCCTGTGAAACCACTAGAACATTTTGCTCGTTTGTCTGGAATGCAAGAATACTTGTCGAAGCGATGAGGCTATATGGGTACAGCACAAGAGAAGCAAGCGGCAAAAAAAGAATAAACGTGAGTTTGTCGTCGATGATTACCAGGATGAGATTATTCAGGTGATTCAAAAAGACACTTTTAATAAACAAAACTATAATTTTGGCAGATATTTTCGATATCTTAAGAATTACACTAGTGCAAAAGCAGAAAAAGTGGATGGTCACTTGAAATAGAGGGGTTTCTGTTGGCTCGTACGCACGAGTGGGGCTCAATCAGACAAGAATAGATTCATTAATTATGTCAATAAGTTTAAAGATGCCATTCTTGTTTACTCTATGTGGAGCGAGTATAAAAACAAGGATAAGGATGTTAAAGCGTTTTTTCAAAGTGCTGTCTCAAGAAGCCTATCGAGTTGCATACTAGAGGGCACGCTTCCGCAAGTGCAATTAACAAAGTCCATGAATTAGTAAAAAAGGAAAGTACCAGAGTAATGCTCATTCATGCTGAACCTTCAAAGCAATCAATAGCTAGTGGATTTGAAGTGCCACAAATGAATGTAGCTTGATATAACGGATATCAGTTTACACAATATTTTCACCGGCTTTTTCGTCTAAAGTACGGAAATCAGGAGAAATCTGACCATTATGACAACGACTGCGGTAAAAATATTCCGTACTCTGATACTGGGAGCAATTTTGGGATGTTGTACTGCCGAGGCTGGGGAAAATTCCACAGATAAAACCGCGAAAACAGAGGTTGTTCAGCCGTTTGAGAGCGATACCTGGTCTATTCCGGCAAACGGCATTGACACTCTTGTGTTTGCGGCCTTAAGCAAGAAGGGAATACAGCCGGCGCTTCCCTGCTCGGATGAAGTATTTGTCAGGCGCGTATATCTGGATGTTATCGGCACCCTGCCAGAACCCCTTGAAGTAACGGAATTCTTGAAAGACCGCGGCCCAGGCAAACGGGCTGTTTTGATAGATAAACTTATGAATCGGGACGAATTTTCGGACTATTGGTCGCTAAAATGGTGCGATATTCTGCGCGTCAAGGCGGAGTTCCCCATAAACCTCTGGCCCAACGCGGCGCAGGCCTACCACCACTGGATCCATGATGCGGTGAAAGAGAACCTTCCCTATGATAAATTCGTCCGTGAACTGCTCACGACAAGCGGCAGTAACTTCCGTGATCCGCCGGTCAACTTTTACCGTGCTCTCCAGAACCACACCTCTTCATCGGCCATCGCCAAAGCTGTGGCGCTGACATTCATGGGGACGCGCACCGAAAAATGGCCCGATGACCTCAGTTCCGGCATGGCCGTGTTCTTTTCGCGGGTCGCTTTTAAAAAAACAGCCGAGTGGAAAGAAGAGATCGTATATGTCGACCCGGCGCCGGCCAGAACTCTGGAAGCCGTGTTTCCCGACGGCGTAAAAACGCAAATCCCGCCTGACAAGGACCCTCGCCTGGTTTTTGCGGACTGGCTGATCGCTTCGAACAATCCATGGTTCGCCAAAAATATCGTAAACCGCGTATGGTCCTGGTTGCTGGGTAGGGGTATTATTCACGAACCGGATGATATCCGGCAGGACAATGCAGCCGCTAATCCCGAATTGCTGGCTTATCTCGAAAAAGAACTGGTAAGCGCGAATTATGATTTGCGGCACATTTACCGACTGATACTCAATTCCCGCACCTATCAGCAGTCCTCGATTCCAAGGTGCGAGAATGCGGACGCCGGGGCGCTTTTCGCGTATTATCAGGTGCGCCGCTTGGCCGCGGAGGTTTTGCAGGATGCGCTGAACAAAATTACCGGGACTGGAGAAGAATATGTAAGCCAAATCCCCGAGCCATTCACATTTATCCCCGAAAAACAACGGACCATCCTGCTTGCGGACGGAAGCATCACCAGCCCGTTCCTGGAGATGTTTGGCCGCCCGACCCGGGATACAGGGCTGGAATCGGAGCGCAATGACATGATTTCGGATGAACAGCAGTTGCATCTCCTGAATTCAATGGAAATCCAGCGCAAGATAGAAAGGAGCCCGCGGCTTAGGATAATGACAAAAATAATGAAGGGGAACCAGAGCGACCTGATTACGAGGATCTACCTGCTTATCCTGTCGCGTTACCCGACGGAGGCCGAGACGGTTGTGGAGGATAAATATTCAAAAACTGAGGGGCTGTCACAAAAGCAAGCGACAGATGATATGATCTGGGCGCTGATCAACAGCAAGGAATTCCTATACAGGCATTAGAAGCAAATCAGTAGAGAAAAAGGAATGAATGTGTCGGAAAATAGAATCCATGTTGACAGAGAAAGACAGCGGTCGTTTACGTTTTTCACTGCGGTTGTTCTCACGCTCAGTCTTCTTTGCTCTGTCGGTTCGCGGGCCGAAACAGAAGAGCCGGCGAAGACCGTGGCCAAACCCGCGCCGGCCAAGGCGGTCATCCAGATATGGCTTTGGGGCGGTCCGTCCCATCTCGACACTTTTGATCCCAAGCCGGACGCGGGTAACGACTACAGCGGACCTCTGAATAAAACGATTCAAACCAATGTACCGGGGATACAGATCAACGAAATGCTGCCTAATCTGGCGAAGCAGGCGGACAAGTACTCCATCATACGAAGCATGACGCACGGGATCAACGCCCATGAGACTGCATCCTACATAATGCAAACCGGCCATTCCCAAGGAGACCGGCTGGTGTATCCGAGCATAGGCGCGGTGGTGTCGCTCTTTAAAGGATACGACCACGGATATACGGGGAAGATTCCGCCCTATGTGATCTTAACCGTATCGCAGGGCCGTTTTTCGGAGACCGGTTTTCTAGGTTCCAAATACAAACCGTTTGTTACGGGCGGCGATCCCAACCTACAGAGATTTGTCGTGGACGGGATAGTTGCTGAAGGCGTTTCTGACCAGCGTCAACACGACCGGCGGGCCTTGCTTGGCAGCCTGGATCTGCTCGGTAAAGCCATTCCGGCCGACCCGGATTTCGAAATGTTCGACAATAGCCGAGGACAGGTCTATGACCTGATTTTCGGTGATACGGCCAAGATCTTCGATCTGTCGAATGAAAAAGACGAGCTTCGGGACAAGTATGGCAGGAATACATTCGGACAGTCATGCCTGATGGCGCGCCGGCTGGTGGAAAACGGCGTAAAGTATATCACTATCAATTACCGCGGATGGGACACCCATTCGCAGCATTTCCAGACCATGCGCCGCATGCTGCCGCAGATGGATATCGCCGTGGCTACATTACTGCAGGACCTTTCTGACCGCGGACTGCTTGACAGTACTATAGTCTGGTGGGGCGGCGAATTCGGACGGACGCCGAAGATACAATGGGAACCCCCCTTTAACGGCGGACGGGGGCACTACGGCGAATGTTTCTCCGTCATGGTTGCGGGCGGAGGATTCAAGGGGGGGCAGGTTGTCGGCGAATCGGATGAGAGAGGCGAGAAAGTGAAAAAACGCCCCGTGACGCCGCTGAACCTTCTCGGCAGTATATATGAATTGCTTGGTATTGATACCGAAAGCAAACTTCCAAATCCGCAGGGCTTGGATATAAAGGTCCTGGCTGACGATAAGGAAGGCCGTCTCAGGGAGATTATGAAAAACCGATGAATACTGTCTTGAGGTCATATTTGGCGGTTCTATTGCTTGTTCTCGGCGCCGCAAATTTATTTTCGCAATCTATGGAAAAAGAACCCGCGGTCGGCTACGTTTACCCGGCCGGCGGATGCAGGGGCGGCACTGTTCAAATCAGAATAGGCGGAGATAACCTTAAGAATGTTTCAAGAGTGTATATTACAGGCGCCGGGGTTAGCGCGAGTGTCAAACAATATATTCCTCCGCTAAACAAGCTGCAGCGTGAGAAGCTTAAGCAGAAGTTTGAAGCAATCCGGAAAAATTTATCAGCCGGTATGAATGTGGAAAACAACATTACTGCTAAAGAATCTTTAAAGGAACCTGTCTCCTCCGGAAGGCCGGAAAAAGCGGCGGAATTACCCGATCACCCGATGTTGCGTAATCTCGAACAAATGAGCGCGAGGAATCTGAAAAAAGTCGCCAACTTCTTTCTGGACGCCCGCGGCAGGGCGCAGGCCAAGCCGGCCATCCAGGAGATGGTCATCATCGAAGTTAAGATTGCCGCAGACGCCAAACCGGGCGACCGTGAAATAAGGCTTATGACTCCGGCGGGTTTAAGCAATCCGCTATGCTTTCAGGTGGGGTCTGTGACCGAAATCACCGAACTAAACCCCGTTGACGCGGGCGCGCCTGCCACGGCGGCAGATTTACCGGTATTGTTTAACGGGCAAATTATGCCGGGGGATATTGATCGTTTCCGCTTCAAGGCTCGTAAAGACCAATCACTCGTGATAGAAGCGCAGGCCCGGCATCTGATGCCCTATATGTCCGATGCCGTCCCGGGATGGCTGCAGCCGCTGATAACCCTGTATGATTCCAAAGGCAGGGAACTGGCCTATGCGGATCATTACCGTTTCAACCAGGATCCGGTTATTTTATTCAAGGTGCCGCAGGACGACGAATATCAAATAGAGATACGGGATTCTATTTATCGCGGGCGCGAGGATTTTGTTTACAGGCTTTTTGTCGGGGAAAAACCTTTTATCACGCAAATGTTCCCATTGGGCGGAAAAACCGGTGTTGCAACGGCCGTATCTGTCGCAGGATGGAACCTTCCCGAAAATCACCTGCAGTTGAACACCGAATCCGCCGCAAACTTTATCCGGCAGGCTTCCTTGTGTCACGGTAAATTGTGTTCCAACAGCGTTCCGTATGCGGTTGATAATGCTCCTGAATCAAACGAGATAGAACCGAATGGTACGATAGAAACCGCGCAACCCGTTACTCTGTCGCAGGTCATCAACGGCCGCATAGCGACGCCCGGCGATGTCGATGTATTCCGGTTCGAGGGGCACGCCGGCTTTGAATTTGTTGCTGAAGTTTACGCCCGCAGATTGAATTCTCCGCTAGACTCACTGCTTCGATTGACAGATTCATCCGGCCGGGTGCTGGCGTGGAACGATGATAACGAAGATAAGGGTTCGGGATTGAATACCCATCATGCGGACTCCTATATTTCATTCAAACTGCCGAAAGACGGGGCGTATTTTCTGCAAATTTCTGACGCTCAGGGTCACGGAGGAGAAGAGTACGCATACCGCCTGCGAGTAGGGCCACGCCGTCCTGATTTTGAACTGCGTGTAACGCCTTCCTGCGTAAATGTGCCGGCAGGGTGCTCGGTCCCTGTCTCTGTACATGTACTGCGCAGAGATGGCTTTAATGGCAGTGTTGAACTGGCTCTCAAGAGTTCGCCCGGCTGGGCCATAAGCGGCGGTATGGTTCTTGCTGGGAGGGACACTGTTCATATGACACTAACCGCGCCGAACAAACCGGCCGTTGACCCGGTCGTTCTGCAACTGGAAGGAAGTGCTCTTATAGAAGGGCTGGACGTAAGGCGCCCCGCAGTCCCCGCGGAAGATATGATGCAGGCTTTTGGGTACCGGCACCTGGTACCGGTGAAAGAATTTCTGGCAATGGTCATAGAAGCCAAGCGCCGCTGGCCGGTATTTACATTGAACTCTGACCTGCCGGTATCGCTCCCACAAGACGGGACAGCGCAAATAAACTTTAAGATTCCTTTGTATCTGAAACTCTTTCCCGCTGTCCAACTTGAGTTAAGCGAACCGCCTGCCGGGGTATCCATCAGTAATGTGACAGTTAAGGAGGAAACTATTAGTTTCACTTTGAAAGCAGATGGTAAGGAAATAAAGGCAGGATACGCTGACAACCTGATCGTCAATGTATTTACGGATATGATGATCAAGTCTAAGCCAGCCGGCGGCGCGAAAGTAAATCAGCATGTTTCGCTTGGTGTCCTGCCCGCCATCCCGTTCAAAATTATACGGAAATAAAACACTGATCGCCAATATTATTTTTCGCATGATTTGACAATAATCGCAACGTGTACTGCCATAAAAGATAGATAGTATTATACGCATACAATTTTATTAACCTTTAGCATAAGCGTGCGATACCCACCCACGGCTCGCCGTGGGGAGATTCAGAAGGATTATGTTTATCCCGGAGGCTCTTGTATGTGAGTAATTATTGATGGTTATAATGTCATCCGTCCCAGCGGTTTTGCCGATGACTACAACTTTAACAAGCTCGAGAACCAGAGAAATTCTTTATTTCCTTGCTGTCGGATTACGCCGCATCATCCAGCAACCGCATCAGCGTTGTCTTTGACGCTGCGAATGCCGACAGTAGAATGAGTGGAGGGAAAATGAGAAAATATCTTGTCGTGGCAATGGTAATGTCGCTATGCGTGTTGTCTTTTGCGGCTGATAAAAATGCGGATGCAAAAACTCTGGCAGCGCCGGCAGCTGCTTCTGCGTCAAGCTCCGATGACGCTATGCTTCAGGCAATGGCCAGCGAAACAGGGCTGTCAAAGTCAATCATAAATTCACTGACCGCGAAAATTAAGATTGATGAAGTCTTGATGGCGTACTGCATTTCACTGTTCACGGGTAATTCAGTTACCTCAATTGTGGAAAAGTACGGAAACAATTTTGTCAAGTACTATGCTGATTACCATGTTGATGCCGACTATCAGGCAAATATCCAGAACAAATATACGGCCCTAAGCGCTAAATTAATAAAACAGGATGTGCAGACCTCAACATATGCAGGGGTAGATCAGGATAAAGCTGCAATGCTTATCGAGCAGTACACGGGAGTTTCCAGGTATGATGTCAAATATTACGGCTTCAAGTCCGGTATTGCCGAAAATGATATCCTCCAGGCGGCAGAATTCAGGCAGGCTTCGGGGAACAGGTTCGCTGATATTATAGACGCGAAGAAACATGGTTCCTGGATGGATGTCTGGCAGAAGTACGGAGTAAACGAGATAGTACAAGCAACAATAACGACAAAGACTTCAACTGACAGCCCCACGGTTTTTCCTGCGGCTGCGGCAGCCAAGACCAAACCGGCCAGCGTTACTCCGAATATGACGAAATGCGCTGATGTTTTAGCCGAGCAGCTGGGGATAGATAGATACAGAACTATGCAATACTTGAATGACGGAGAGCCAATAGCAGATGTTGTTCAGGCCTTCGTCATATCTTCGAAATCAGGCAATGATGTTTACAACATTTTTAAGCTCAAGGATGAAGGCGGGTGGGCAAAGGTCTATTCTAACTACAGCATAGGGGTTACTAAGCTTGCGGAAATAACAGATGTCTGCAGCACTATCACGGCAAAGATTACACCGCCGGCTCAGTAAAAAGGAGAACAACAATGGCAGAAGGAAAGAGTTTCTGGTTCTATTTTATGGTAGTTATTGTTGGTGTGGTTCTGGATGGAATCCGGAATATTAACCCTGAAAATAAGGGTATAACCTTCAAATGAATTCTTCGGTTAGAGGGACATAGCCTAGGGTCTTGTGGGCTTCAGGTTCGAGAAGTCAAGTATTGTGTCTTTGTTGATGACTACCGGGTCCAAGGGCTTCTGCTTAAAATCAAAACAGTCGAGCATATCCCTGCTATCGCAGTCCCTCTCAGTAAGGCAGGTGAGCGTGAACCTTTTCTCGATAAGTTTCAGAGGCGAAGTAAAATCAAAGATGCTGTGGCACACGGCTCCGGGT
>CAITPB010000066.1 GCA_903894145.1 Candidatus Firestoneibacteriota bacterium
ACGCTGCACTCCCTGCCCTTACTCAAATTAATCTGCGTAATCTACCTTTCTAATCACTTTGCCCCTTAAAAAGGCATTGCCATCCTAACCTCGCAAATTGCGATGTTAGGATTTGTAATAAACTTTGCAACGTTTTCCCTCCGCAACTGTATATATATCCGGCAGGTTGACAAACTACAAATCGTCTAATATAATAGACATGTGTCTAATATATTAGAGGAGAGAAAATGAAAAACCTGCTTTTTTTCACCAACGCCCAGAAGATTTTGTCTGAGATGGCGGCAGGCGGAGCTTCAGAGTATACGGAGAGGGAGCTGCTTGAACTGTCTAAGGTAAGCCGTCCCGGCGTAAATCTCGGACTAAGAGAACTTATGGCTTCAGGAATTGTTTCAAGGGCAAGAAAAGGAGGCTCGTATTTCTACACTCTTGCGCATCGCGATCCTGCAGTCAGACAACTAAAAGTTCTGCTGACCGTAACGAGACTAAAAGAGGTTATAGAAAAACTGAAAGGCGTAAGTGAAAAAGTGATACTTTTCGGCAGTGCTTCCAGGGGAGAAAACGCGGCCGGCAGCGACATAGACATTTTTGTCGTTACCAACGAACCTTCGGAATCAGAGAATATCTTAGCCGGGAGCGGTTTAAGAATCCAAGGCATAACCGGCTCTCCCGCTAAATATTATATGCTGGGGAAGAAGCAACCTGATTTCTCAAAAGAACTGGAAAGGGGAATAATATTGTGGGAAAGGACAGAACAGCCAAAGTCCTGAGCGGCAAAGCCGTGAAGGACCCGACTATGTAACCCATAGAAACACATCCGTGAGCCTATATTTAACAATTAGCAATCAGTAATCAGTAATTGCTTCCCACGCGGCCGCCCATCTTGACGTTGTAGTCAAAATAGAGTACAATTGTACTCAAATATGAGTACGGAGACGCTTTTCATAACGAAATCCAGGATCAGGCGCGAACTGCTCGCGGCGCTATTTACCGCCGGGACAGACAGGCATTATGTAAGAGAACTGGAACGGACCCTTGGATATTCGGCCGGTAATATCAGGCGCGAATTGCTTCGGCTTCAGGCCGACGGGATTATCAATGCAGAGCGCCTTGGGAACCTTGTCCTTTACTCCGTAAACAAGCAGCATCCTTTATATACGGATTTGCGCAGTATTATCTCCAAGACGGTAGGGGTTGAGTCTGAATTGCGGTCTCTGCTTCAGGGCTTCACCGGGATAAGTCACGCGTTCCTTTATGGCTCTTTTGCAGCCGGTAAAGAAGACAAAGATTCTGACATTGACCTCGCTGTTGTCGGCGCAATTGACGAGAACAAATTCGTAAGCGCAATCCGAAAACTTGAAGCAAAGCTAAACCGTGAGATAAACTACACGCTTTATTCATTGAAGACATTCGAAAAAGAGAGGGTCAAAGAAGGAAGTTTCCTCAAGATTGTCTACGACGGCAAGATATTGATGCTGAAAGGAGAAAAATCTGTCTGATACGTTATTCATCCCATACGAAAAACAAGGAAAAGTAAGGAAGGTTGAGGCGGGGTTTGTGCAGATTGAAAAGATGCTAACTGACGCAATACTCGATCTGCACGACGCTAAAAAAATAGTTGATATTGTTGACCGGCCTGCCTATATTGCATCCTACAATGCTATGCTGAAAGCCGGAAGGGCTCTGCTTTTGATGCACGGCTATGCGCCGGATGACGGCGCTCAGCATAAGACTGTTGTTGAGTTGTGCGGTAAGCTGCTTGGCAAAAAATATCTTAATCTGGCACAGTCTTTTGAAACTATGCGCCGCAAAAGAAACGACATGACTTACGAGGGCAATATCCTCCTTGAACACTCCGAAGTTCCAAAGGCTCTTGACAATGCCATTGTTATGCTCAAGAAAGTCCTGGAAGAAGCAAGGAAACTTAATCCCCAGTTAAGACTGGATATATAGCTGACACCCTTACCCCTAATCGACGCATTGCTATTAATAATTCACGTCCTAATCTGCGTAATCTCCCTTTCTAATCACTTTGCCCCTTAAAAAGGCTGTGCCATCCTAACCTCGCAAATTGCGATCTTATGTTTTGCCCTAATCTGCGTAATCTCTTTTTCTAATCACTCTAATCATTATTTTGCGGATTTTTCTCCCGTGATTCTGTAAAATACGATATTTCTTTTTCAAAGGAGAGATATCGTGATTTTTGGATGCCGTAAAGACAAAATAGACAAGCGCGATTACCTGATGAGAGCCTACCTGCCGGTGGTGAAACTGCCGAAGAAGGTTGATTACACCTCAAAGATGACTCCCGTGCGGGACCAGGGGAATGAAGGCACCTGCGTCGGGTTTGCAAGCACGGTCGGGATGAAAGAGTACCAGGAGAAGCAGGATTGGAGAAAGCTTGTTGAACTCTCTCCGCGCTTCCTTTATAGCGAATGCAAGAAGGTTGACAAGCTGCCGGGGGAAGGCACTACGATACGAGTTGCGATGCAGGTCTTAAAGAAAGCGGGCGTTTGTAAAGAGGCGCTCTGGCCCTACAAGCCGCATCAGACTGACAAGCCCAAACTCGGGTATATTGCCGACGCAAAGTCAAACCGCGTGAAAAGTTACGCCAGGATTGTTGACCTGTTTGAGCTCAAATCCTCACTTGCTTCCATAGGGCCGTGCGTGATAGGTATTCAGGTATTTAACGGTATGATGGATGCCGCGTCCGGCAAAGTGCCGATGCCGCGAAGCGGGGAGAGGAGTATCGGCGGCCACGCAATCTGCGCGGTCGGGTATGACGAGAACAAGGGCCTGATAAAGTTCAAGAACTCGTGGTCCGAAAAGTGGGGCGACAAGGGCTACGGGTATTTGAAGTATGAGTATATTGAAAAGTA
>CAITPB010000067.1 GCA_903894145.1 Candidatus Firestoneibacteriota bacterium
AGGAACTCCATAGGCAGGTGTTTCGCGATCAACCTTATGAACCTTACAAACCTTATAAACTTTACAAACTTTTCTAAAAAATGGTGAGCCGAGGGAGGCTCGGACTCCCGACCATCGCCTTAAAAGGGCGGTGCTCTACCAACTGAGCTATCGGCCCACACATGTTCCGCTAAAGAGCGGTTATTTTAACAGAAGAGATAGGGCTTTTCAACATAAAAAACACATTAGCCGGCTGAGTTGCTGCGTCTTTGAAAACTTCCGTCTTGCAAAAACGGTCGTTCATGACCGTCCTTCACCCGGAAAACAGCCGTGTCGCCGTTATCAAAAACTTTTTCGAAATATTCATCCGGAAATTCCGGTTTTCCAAGTAGTTTTTCCCATGTGCCGAGCAGGACATATTCAATGCCGTTTGCCCTGAGAAATTCCAGCCTTTCTTTCACAGGGACGCGCCCGGAGTAGAAAACCCTTATCTCCTTTCGCTTGCGTTCCCAGTCTATGGTTTGATCATAGTGTCCCGCATAGACTTTGCTGCCTGTCTCAGACGGCAGGTAGACGCCCATAAGAAATGAGGAAATGAAAGTATGCCCTTCAGGAATGTTGTTGTCTATCCACCTGAGAGCTTGATAGTCGGCTTCCCGTATGTTGTAATTTTCCGGGAAGGCCGCGGTGTCCTTCAGATCGTCTATAATGAATATAATGTTGGTTGGCACGGCGAGTATTACGAAAGCGGCGAGTATTATTTGTTTCTTCAGCGCCGGTATGGCTTTTTTCAGGGCAGGAAGCGCGTGCGAGTACAGGGCCTTAACGGCGAGCAGGCATAGCGGGATATGAACTCCCAGGACCAGCCTTCGCTGGAATTTAAACGGGAAATAGGTCAACATGATGAATGCGAGCGCCCAGGCAAAAAGCAACCTCTCTTCCGGTTCAGGTTTGAACCCTTTCTTCACCGAATAATAAATGGCGGCGAGCCCGGCCAGGCCGAATCCTATGACATAACTGTAAGGGTTTGGAGAGACCGTAAGGTTGGCCTTGCCCCATTCTTTGAATACAGGGTCCAGCGTGAAGAATAGGTACTCATAAAGCATTGCGGGAATGGTTAAAAAGAAAAAGAGCGAGAAAAGAAGCAGGGTCCTTGGCAGTGTTTTTTTACCGCCAGGCCCAAAATACATGAAAATACAGAGCAGCGCGAGAACTCCATAGACGGTCACCATGTCGTACGGATGCGTGAGCGCGAGAAATAGTCCGGCCGCACCCGCAAAAACGGCGTACTTTGTTTTGCCTGACTCGAACGCGTTCAACATTCCTGAAAAAATCCCCAGCATTGATATTACCGAGACTGTGAAGAGCGGTTTGGTCAGCATTGTCGTGAAAGTGATGGTCTCTGTAATCCACATGTCGGCTGCTGTCAGAGTGAAAGGGTTCGTTTCCGGGTTCAGGGAAACCTTATCCTGAAAGAGCCAGCCAAAGCCGGAGGAGACCGAGAGGATAATGAGAAAGAATAGCCGCTGGTTCTGGTCCTTAATAAACCTTCCTGAAAAGTTCCACGCGGACAGCAGCAGAACGAAAGCGAGCAGCACTCTGGCTCCGTGGTAAACGAAAAGCGGCGCCGCTCCGGTAAGGCGGGAGATCAAGCCGAGTATCAGGAAGAAGGGGAAGAAGAATAATCCCGATTGGGGTTCAGTCGTGAATTTATCCTCAAACAGGATACGCCCTTCCGCGCCCTGCTTAATCCAAGCCATATAGCTGTTCTGGTCAAGGTTGTTCCCGATGAACCACATGAACCTGGTGCCTGCCGGAGCGAGTGAATTTCCAGCCAGGTAAGGCAGGAGAGTCAGCAGCGCCGCGAAGGCGGACCAGACAATGGCGATAGCGAGGAACTTTCTGTTTTGGGTCATAGGTTAATTTAACATAAAAACGCGGGGAAAGACAACTTGAACCGCCGGCCGCCCGCATTGACTTATCCGGACTTATTTTGCTATATTTAGACGATGGAGATAAACTACGGCATAGACATAGTGGAAGTCGAACGAATCAGGGATATCTGCGCCCGCCGCAAGGCCCGTCTGAAAAAACTTTTCACCGCTAAAGAGATAAAGTACTGCCTGTCAAAGAACACTCCTTACCCGCACTTCGCCAGCAGGTTCGCCGCCAAGGAAGCTTTCCTTAAGGCAGTTAGTTCAGGCTGGCAGGGAAGGCTAAACTGGACCGATATGGAAGTCTCCAAAGACGAATTCGGCAAGCCCTACATTAACGTTCTCCCCGGTAAGAAACTCGCATTTATGAAGAAGATAAAACATGTTTCCCTGACCATCTCGCAGGATAAGAATTACGCCGTGGCCATGGTCGCGATAAGAGGATGAGACGCGTATGAAAATAGCTACCGGCGACATAATGAGGCGAATAGATAAGAGGGCTGTGCAGGAGTCCGGAATTAA
>CAITPB010000068.1 GCA_903894145.1 Candidatus Firestoneibacteriota bacterium
AATCGGTTCCTCCTGGGACACCACCTACAGGAACGTTCCTGAACGGCTTACACATGCGAAGACATTGAATGTGCCGGAAAAAGCGCTTGGGATTTTTTATGTTTGCTTTTCCGTGCCGGAATCCGCGGCGCCGGGCGAGTACGCGGGAACATTTACAATTAACGGGGAGAAAGGCGCGCTTGCTTCCGTACCCGTCAAATTAACGGTCTACCCTTTCAAACTGGAAGGCCCTGACCGCGCCACGCACGGGCTTTTCTATTATATTGACGCGGGTGAAGCCTCGCCCTTTGAATTGATGGATATGAGAAATCACGGAATAGACACTCTTGTCGCGGGTTTCTTGCCAAGGCTGTCAAACGTCAGTCTCGCAGGTTCGGACGACGGGTCCGTGAAGGACTTTCTTGGATTAGCGAAAAAAGCAGGGTTTAAGTCCCCGCTTGTATGCAACACCGGAAATCTCGGGGTCGGGTACAAAGACTACAACGGCGTAATACAGAAAGTTCTCGGTCTTGCCTCTGCGGCCGGGTTTAAGGACACTGCTTTCTTTCCTGTGGATGAGCCGCATACACAACCAAAGCAAGATAAGGCGTTCAAGCTTTGCACGACGACAAAAGCGGTAAGCGGAGCGAGAACTTTTATCACGCTTAACCCTAGCGCCGAAAAAGTTTTGGAGCCGGTCCTGGACGATTATTGCTATAACATTATATATCTGAATGATGATGTCATAAACAGCACGGTAAACAGCAAGCACGAACTGATGTTTTACACCTCAAGCATAGGGACGGACCCGTCGGTTAACAGATTCACTGCAGGATATTATTTCGCAAAATCAAAAGCCCGGGCGGTATTCTATTTTGCTTATATGCTTTTTGAAGGAGACCCTTACCTGGACTGGGACGGAGGAAACAGGGATTGGAACATGGTGTTTCCTTCCATGGATTCTCCGTTCCATGATCCGACTGTGGAATGGGAATCACTGCGGGAAGGGATTGATGACTACCGGTATATTTACACGCTGCAGCAGAGCATTAAAAAAGCCGACAAAGCCGGAAAGAAAACCGAAGCCGGAGCCGCGGACAGGGTACTGGCTGATATAATGAAGAAAGTTAATTCAAACGGAAAAAAGGCAACCGGGCCGGAAGGCGTGATAGAAGGGGATTTGAGGCTGAAAGATACAAAGCTTGATCCGGCGCTTCTGAAAAGGTCCGCTTCTCAGGTTGCGGACGCCTGGCCGGATGAAGCGAGAAGAAAGATAGCGGAACAGATAATATTGATAAATGCGGGTTTGCAGAAAGGGCAGGGGAAATAGAAGGGAGTGGTATTTCTGAGGAGTCTCGATGCACCTTTTCGCATTGACCCCTGAACCGCTCATTCAATTCGGGTTCAGGGCTAAAGTTGTCAATGCACTCCAAACAGTTAAGCAAAATTATTGATAGCCAATGTGCATCGACAGAATGTTAGGCTGAGGGGCGAGATCTCGCCAATAATTTGCGCAGCAAATTATTGGCGGAGAAGGAGGGATTCGAACCCTCGGAACCCGTGAAGGTTCACACGCTTTCCAGGCGTGCGCCATAAACCAACTAGGCGACTTCTCCAAAAGAACCGGTTAAAAGGCTGATTTAGCATTTTACACATTCTCAGGCGAAATCACCAGCGAAAAATAGGGATTGCAGGGAGGCGCATGAACAGCAGGGAGAGATTTGTGAATGTTTTGACAGGCAAAGGAGCCGACAGGGTCCCTTTCTTTAAAATGTTTGGAGGCGCAAATAAGTGTCTTGCCTCCTGGGAAGCGGAATCGCCGGGCATCTCAAAGAACATAGACAAAGTCCTGCAGTTTGAGGGTTATGGCAGGGGCTGGGCTGAAGCTCCGGTCAACATGCGCCTTTCAAGGCTCCCTCCCCCGAGTATTCTTTCGGATGAAGAAACAAAATATACCAGAAGGAACGGCGACGGGTCGGTTGAAGTGATAGGAAAAGGAAATGACAAGTTTGAACATACACTTGAATATCCCGTAAAGAGCCGCAAGGAC
>CAITPB010000069.1 GCA_903894145.1 Candidatus Firestoneibacteriota bacterium
ATCCTGCGGCAAGTGCACGCCTTGCAGGGAAGGCACGAAGAGGATGCTTGAGATTCTTGAGAGAATAACGAAAGGCGAAGGCAAGCCCGGCGACATTGAAAAACTTGAGAAGCTCGGTAACACGATAAAGAAGACTGCGCTTTGCGGCTTGGGACAGACGGCGCCTAATCCGGTGCTGTCCACCATAAGATATTTCAGGAACGAGTACGAGGCGCACATAAACGAAAGAAAATGCCCCTCGGCTGTCTGCGGGGAACTGTTTACCTCTCCCTGCCAGCACACCTGCCCTGTTCACATAGATATTCCCCAGTTCGTCGGGCAGATTAGGAACAATGATACAAGAGGCAGCATTGAAACCATTTTGAAACGCAACCCTCTGCCGTCTGTCTGCGGAAGAGTTTGCCATCACCCCTGCGAGAGCAACTGCAGGAGGGGAAAGATAGACGATCCGGTTTCCATAATGATGTTGAAGCGGTTTGCAGCAGATTATACCGGAGGAGACAGGATAGAGCTTCCTTCGTACACGGGGAAGCAGCGGAAGGAAAAGGTTGCGGTGATTGGGAGCGGCCCTTCCGGCCTTGCGTGCGCGTATCACCTCGCGAGGCGCGGTTACCAGTCGGTGGTCTTCGAGTCTGAGCAGGTTGTGGGAGGAATGCTTTCTCTCGGCATTCCCGAGTACAGGCTTCCAAAAGACATAGTTGAGAGGGATATCAAGAGGATAGTTAAGGCAGGAGTTAAAATTAAAACAGGTATTACCTTCGGCAAGGATATCACCTTTTCCGAGCTGAAAGATAAAGGGTTTAAGGCGGTATACCTTTCCATCGGGGCATGGAAAGAAAGCAGGCTGGACATACCGGGAATAGACCTCTTGGGTTTCCTCGGATCCCTTTCTTTCCTGAAAGACTACAACTGCGAAAAAATAAAGAAGATAGGCGGCAACTACACTATTATCAAAGGGGATAACAGGATAGTTGTGACAGGTAAAAGGGTTGCAGTCATAGGCGGCGGCAGCGCAGCTATGGATGTGGCCAGGTCCTGCCTTAGGCTTGGGGCGGCGGAAGTCCACGTTGTCTACAGGAGAACCAAAGATGCAATGCCGGCAATACCTGAAGAGGTTGTTGAAGGCGATCGCGAGGGAGTTAAATTCCACTTTCTGCTGATACCCAATGCTATCAGGGGCGAAGACGGCAGGATAACCGAACTGGAATGCCTCCACACGCGTCCCGGCGAGTTTGATCTTAGCGGAAGGCGAAAGCCAGTATCGACCGGCGAGAAATTCGTCCTGCCGGTTGATATTGTCATCAGCGCTATAGGCGGAAAGCCGGAAAAACTTGCTTTCTCCGGTGTCAGTCTTGCGGCAAATGAAAATGGAACGGTTAAGGCTGATAAATATTCGCTTGCCACGAGTCTTGACGGTGTTTTTGCGGGCGGCGATCTTGTGAGCGGCGGAGGCACGGTGATAGAATCGGTCGCCGACGGGGAAAGAGCCGCGATATCCATCGAAAGATACCTTACCGGCGCTGATATGCAGCTGGACAGGTTTGTCATCAAGGGCGAGCGTAAGGTTGTTGACTACATTGACCCGTTAAAAGAAGTAAAACCCAAGAGCCGCGTGAGCCACGCCAAACTTTCCATGAACAAGCGGCTTCAGGCGTTCACAGAAGTGGAATTAG
>CAITPB010000070.1 GCA_903894145.1 Candidatus Firestoneibacteriota bacterium
CAAAAGTAACATTACGGGAGACGAAAAAGGTCCAAGAGCTTTTAAACAACAGACCTCGCAAGGTGTTAGAGTTTTTTACACCAAACGAGGTCTTTAGCGAGTTGTTGCGCTAGAAGCTTGAATCTACCCAGGCCTATTTATTGGCAAAGTAAACGCCTGGACTTTTGACAATCAAAGCGAAAACCGGGCTCTGTCCCATTTGTTTTCATAGATTTTTAAACTTGAAAAACCTCTCCCCAGAGGTTAAAATAGTCCCTGTTATTGAATTTGCAGTAGTTTCGCTCTTGTTTTGCCCTTGTTTTGTTATTGTTTTGCTTTTGCTTCTAATTAGCAATCAGTAATCATCAATCAGCAATTGCCGTTAACGGCGCGTTGGTCTATCTGGTTAGGACGCCACCCTCTCAAGGTGGAGATGACGGGTTCGAGCCCCGTACGCGCTACCATTAAAGTTAAGAAACCGCGCTTCGCGCAGTTTCTTTTGATATGTTTTCGCGCGTTTTCTCTTGATTCAATAGACCTCCTCAAAAGACAAAACGGGTTAACCCGTTAGATTATCGCCATCCGGTCACAGGAGCCTGAAATGAAAACGCGTCTGATTTCGCTCGCGGGCCTGGCACTTCTTCTGTTTGCTTTTCCTTCTGTTTCTTTCTCCTCACTCATTATTTCCGAACGCACAATGCAGGATATCACCGATGCCGAGGCGGCGCAAAGGACGCAGTGGACCAAAGAGATGGCCTCTGTCGGAGACAAAAGATACAAACGCGGATTCTACACCGACCCCAACGGCTTCATTTTCAATTATTCTCTCGTCCTGCCGGCAAAGAGGGAGGCTGGCGCCAAGTATCCTCTCTTTATAGGCGGGGATATGAAAATAGCTTTTTCGATGCCGTCCTCCCAGGCCCAATTCCCCTGCTACACGATGAGCGTCTGGTGCCCCGGCAATCTCGTTACAAAGTTTCCTGATTGGAAATGTGTCGCGGCCAGCGCATACTGTGTCGCGATAAGGGAAGTCCTCGCGGAATACCCGGATATTGACGCCTCGCGAATCTCCGTCTCGGGCGCCTCCAGGTTCGGGGCAATCGCCCTGCTTTCGGCCTATAGCTACCCTGATGTTTACGCGGCGACCATCCCGTCTGTTGCCGGGCTTGATGTGAGCAAGACAAAAATTATTGCCTCAAGAAAGATAGGCATCTGGATGTTCGACGGACTTAAGGACGGATTTAATGCCGACGCCAAGAAAAAAGTCAGCCGCCTTCTGCCCGGGCTCTTCAAAGCCCTGACGGACGCCGGCTATGATCCGATGTACACTGAATATGTCTACGGGACGCATCACGAATACGGCCTTACAGATTCCCTGACAACCCCCGCCTGGAAAGATTTCACGGCTTTGCGCAAGTGGCTTTTTGAACAGAAGAAACCTCAGGCAGACTGGCCGGTTATTACGGGCGGGCTGACGGCGCAAGGCGAGATTGGCAAACCCTTCAGCTACGCTATCAAAGCGGATAAGGCGGTGAAATCATTCGGAGCCGAGTTAATGATAGAACACGAAGAAGATAATAACGGGGTAATTGCATACCCCGGGCCAAAGGGCCTGCCTAAGGGTTTGACAATTGACCCAAAGACCGGCGTAATCTCCGGAATACCCAAAGAAGCGGGCCGCAGTTTTATCTACCTGAAGGTCTCAAACGAAGAGGGCGACGGATTTTCGACGCTGGCTCTCACTGTAAAATAGGGGGCGCGATACGCCGTTTAAGTTGGTTGAAAAATACCCCCGTTAGTATATCCTTTAGTAGAAGCAAACGGTAATGAATACCTGCAGGTATTCTGGCATTCCTTCCGCCGAGCCGGGATTCATATTATCTCCCTGTCAAAATTTCCCGGAGGCCGGATGAATTTCATCAAAATAAACGCGACACAACAGTTGAATCTGGATATGGTTAAGAAACTTGAGATAACGGAAACCGCCGTAAAATTTATTTTTACAATAGGATTAGACGGCGCCGCAAGCGAGTTTGTTGAAGAGCAGAAGGCCAATATGCCTAAGAGCGCTGTCAGGAGATTAGAATCAGAGTTCGAATAGAAAAATATTGATTAACGAGCGGTAAAGTTATACTATTTCAATTATTATTCTTTGTTTTTGGCCTGCATCTGATGAGCCATGTCGCAAGCTGATCGAACGGGCTTCATTCTGCGGAGGCGTAGCATGTCGTCAATCAAAATGTATATTCTGGCAGTTCTTGTCCTGAAAGCGTTCACGGTTTTTTCACAGGAACTTCCTGCCGCGGATACAACTTCCGAAATAAAACCCGTCGAAAAGACTTACACTGCCAAAGAAGCCAAGGATGAAGTCCTCAAAGCCGTCCGCGCGAAGTACATCAGCGCGATGGAGATTGGCGCGTATTACGAGCAGATAGACAAGGGAAAAATTGCCGGGGTAATGAAGAAAATAAACGGTTTTAAGCCGGATGAAAACGCGGTGCCAGGTTCCGCGAATTTCTATCCCAACGGAAAAAATCCAACCGGCTGGCGCGGCGACGGAAACGGAAGGTATGCCGCCGCTGAATCTCCCGTCAATTGGGGCCGGAACTCAAGAGCGGTACTGGAACTTAAAGGGCAGGGCGGCAAGCCTAAATCGGGAGACGCGGGAACTCCTATTCCTGAAGGCGTAATCCGCGACTGGCTCGTGCTTGGCCCGGTCACAGGCGGAAAACTTGACGGAAAAGAGGCGGGCTGGGAGCCGTCGGCCGGAGATAAAGTTGACTCCTATGAGTGGAAACCCTATAAGGCCGAAACCTCCTGGCTGAACTTCCGCCAAATCTTCGGCACTGAAGACCCCAAAGGCGCTGCCGCGTACGCCTGCACCTGGATTTACTCCTCAGGCAAGCCCCTGTTTCTGCAGACAATGTTCACCGGAAAGTCAAAAATCTGGCTTAACGGCAAGGAACTCGGGACTTACGGAGAGCATGGTTCCAGAAGGCAGCTTGATATGCAGGGCGGC
>CAITPB010000071.1 GCA_903894145.1 Candidatus Firestoneibacteriota bacterium
ATAGAGCTTACTGCCGAGCCTATCAGGGTGAATCCCATCGAGATTGGAGGAATTCCCGGGCAGGACGCCGTAGTTAATTGCGATCCTATAAAGGATTTTGACCCCTCTGTGCTTCCTTACGAAAGGGTTTCGGAGAACGCAACCTTCGGAAAAAGCGCTCTTAAAGTCACGGACAAACCAAAGGCGGGGAATATTCATTTTATAGGGTTTCCCAAAGACTGGACAGGATATCCCTACCTGAAACTTGACATCTTTAATCCTTCAAGCGAATTGGTTTCACTGATGATAGTTCTGACAGATGCCTCCACAAGGCCGGATAAAAGATACACGAACAGTATTGGAACTTATCAGACCAGGGCTGACATTTCAAAGAACCTGAAACCGGGAATGAATTCAATAGTAATTGAGCTTGAAGGTCTGGCAAACAATGAAAAGCTTGGCCAGCTTGATCTTTCGAATATAAAGAAACTCGCCGTAGATATCCAGGGAAAGTCCTATACGCTTGATAATGTAAGGCTGGATAGCGAGGAATAGCAGGGGCAAATTCGAAATTAGAAGCACGAAATTCGAAACGGTTTGTTGTATAATACTTTGTTATGAAAAAACGCAAACAACCCTCCAAAAAAAGCCTTATTATCGTTTCCGCCGCTTTAGCGGCGGTTATTTTGTGTTTCCTTGTATTCTGGGCCTCCCATAGGACTGCTGCGGATAAGACAATGGGTGAAAGGCTGACCGCGCTTCTTGCAGCGAACAACCTCCCCCAATTCATAAACCCTTACGGAACTGAAGCTTGGAAAAACAGCCTTACAGGCATATTTTACAGGCCGGTGGTCTTCAGCGTAGCGAACGGTAACAGCCGTCCAAACGACATTTACGCCGCTCGCATCCGTATATCTGGATCTAAGGTATTGGTCAAGCGGCTCTTAGATCTCTCAAATACGCCGGACGCGGATGAAAGCGTCTTTGCTGTGGGCGGTGGAAGAGTTGCCTGGGCGAATTCTGTACGGGGAAAGTTCAGGTCGGTTTCTACCATAAAAATGTCAGGCAAGAACCTTATCTTTTTTAAATTTGAAAGGGAAGCAAAAGAGGTAAGGATGCTCTGGGAAGGAAAAGATATTTTGTCAGTCTTCTGGAAAGAAGGTGTTGCGGCAAAGAAGGCGCTGTTGAGTTCAAAGAACGGAAGCGTCATCCCCTCGGATGCGGGGTTCACGCTTGCCGCCAGAGTGAACGGGGAAGAACACTGGTTCTCCTCGCTTGTAAACTTTGTCAGAGGCCTTACCGGTCCGGAATTTATTTCCAGGCTTGAAGAGTTTTTCTTCGGTGTAAAGGATTGGTTTGACGGCATTATGTATAAGCTGGGGAGAGTTCCGGTATTTTTCCAGGGGAAAATAGATCAAGCAGAACTTCCGGTTCTCGAACCCTTCATTAAGGACGACAAAGTTCCCGGGGAAGGCGTATGGTCGGTAGAGGGGCTGCCCAAGTCTGAAAAAAGCAAAAATCCGCTCATGGCGAAGGCCTTTATAAGGCCCGATGAAAAGCGCCCTTACGCCGTTGTCAGTCTGTTATATATTGATCTTGACGGGGCCGAGGTTAGGCCGGTTGCAGGTACCGTTCATCCGATATCAACAACAGGAATAAAAGGACAGGGAGAGATACCGGAAGACGACGATACGAGAGGACGGATTCTTTGCGGTTTTGCCGGCGGATTTCAGGCCATTCACGGCAAGTATGGAATGATGGTAGACGGGGATGTATATCTCCCGGCGCTCCCGGGCATTGCGACCGCTTGTTTTTTCGCCGACGGAAGCATGAAGATAGGCGTTTGGGGCAAAGATACAGTCGATTCACCGTCGCTCGTTTCGTACAGGCAGAATCTTCCGCCGCTGATACTTGACGGCAAATACAACAGCAGTAACACATTTTGGGGCTATACGCCGAAGGTCCTGCAGTCCGCCTATACCTGGAGGACGGGTATGGGGCTTACAAAGGATGGGAAACTCATCTATGCCATCGGCAATTCAGTTATTGCAGAAACCCTGGCAAAGGCTATGACAGCGGCAGGAGTTATTACGGGAATGCAGCTTGATATGAATATATCTAATGTTATGTGCGAAATATATTCTGTTGAAAAATCCGCGGCCGGGAGGCCTGTTGTAAAGCCGGCCTTATTCTGCAAAGGGTTGGTCCATCAAGAGGGGCTCTATCTTCGGCCCCAGACAAGAGATTTCTTTTATGTTTTGAGGAAAAAAATACAGTGAAGCACACCGGAGGAACTATGAAGCAGGTAAGAATGGGCATAATAGGGGTGGGCGGCAGAGGCGGCATAGCGGCACACTGGCACAAACCCGAAGGCAATTCCGTTATTGCGGCGGGCGCGGATGTGAGCGCAAAGAACCTTGAAACTTTCCGCGGAAAATATGGCAATGTTTTCACAACAACAGATTACAAGGAGCTTTTAAAACGCAAGGATGTTGACGCTGTCGCGGTCACTTCCCCTGATTGGACGCACGAGGAATACGCGATTGCTGCTCTTCGGGCCGGGAAGCATGTCTATTGTGAGAAACCCATGGCTATAACCATAGCGGGATGCGACAGGATTCTCCTGGAAGCGAAGAAGAGCGGCAAGAAGTTCATGGTAGGCTTCAATATGAGATATATGAGCGTCTTCCCGGTGATGAAAGATATCATTGAGAGGGGCGTGATTGGCGAGGTAAAAGCGGTATGGGTCAGGCATTTTGTGGGGCTCGGAGGGCAGTTTTATTACCACGATTGGCACGCGAACAGCAAAAACTCCACCGGGCTGCTCCTCCAGAAAGGCTCGCACGACATAGACATGATCCACTACCTGACCGGAAAGTACACAAAAAAAGTCTCGGCCTTCGGGTCTCTCGATTATTTTGGCGGAAACAAGCCCAATGACCTAAGGTGCAGGAACTGCAGGGAGAAGGATACCTGCTGGGAGTTCGTAAAATCCGAGACGATGGACCAGTGCTGCTTCAGAAAGGAAGTGGATGTTGAAGATAACAATATTGTGATAATGGAGCTTGAGGGCGGCATCAAGGCCTCCTACCTGCAGTGCCACTTTACTCCCGAGTACCTCCGCAACTATGTCATCATAGGGACCGAGGGCAGGGTCGAGTGCGTGAACGAGGAGAAGGTGGTCATCAAGATGAGGCCCGGTGTAAAGCTTGTTAAGAACTCCACTGACAAAGAGCTCACCTTGAAACCGGTAGAAGGCGGGCACGGCGGCGCGGACCCTGTTATCTGCGGTGATTTCATAGATTATGTGCTGACAGGAAAAAAGCCTAAGACTACGCCGGTTGCAGGCAGGCAGAGCGTGGCGGTCGGCTGTCTTGGAACCGAGTCCATCAGAAAAGGCGGCAAAGTTCTCGCGGTTCCGCCGCTCCCGAAGGGAATAAAAGAATAGTTTTGGAGTGCGCTTGCAGTGCAAGCGCGAAGTTACTAAGTGCCATCCTTAAGTGTTTCGGAGGATAATGAAGAAAGCTTTTTACAATATATTTGCGAATAATTCGCTGATAGCATTCATTGTCATACTTAGTGTGTTCTTGGCTATGGCAGCAATCCTTTTCTCATGCGCGAATGACAAGCTGTCAAATTCAAACAAAATATGTATTGGAATGGCTAAGAGCGATGTTGTTGCCTTGATCGGCAAATCAGAATTTGCGTTGAAAGAAGAAAAAAAAGAAACGTGGTTCTATGGAATTGAGAAATATCTTAAAGGAAGTGAATTTAACGGTGGGAAAAGAATGGCATACACCGGCAAAGTAAGATTCTCGGTGACATTTTCAAACGGTACCGTCTGTAGTATTAATGATGCCGTTGTGCCTCCGGAAGTGATTAATGTGCAATAATAATGTTTTGCCTTGGGGCTCCGCAGCATTGCTGATGTGCTCCAAAAAACACAATGCAGGAAGAGGTCTTTAAGCGATATAGGCATAATCCGCCACACTTGTTCCGGCCTAACGGGAAGTACTTTATAACCGGAGCCACCTACCTGAAAACCAAATATTTCACATCTGACGTAGAAAAGTCTATTGTCTTTGAATGTATCTATCACGGCTGCGAGAAGTATAAGTGGCATCTGGAAGACTGGGTTATTCTTGATAATCACTATCATGTTATGCTTAATGCTCCGGAGAATGCCGATTCGTTGAGTAAAATGATGAAAGAGATACATGTGTTTGCGTCTATGAGACTTAGAAAACAGAACGAGAGTCTTAGGGTTGAAAGGAAGATATTTCACAACTACTGGGATTCCTGCATATCATTCGACAGGTCATATTATTCCAGGCTGAACTACATATATGCAAATCCTGTAAAGCACGGATATGTTCAGTTTCCCGAGGAATATGAGTGGGGCAGCTATAAGCTTAGGTTGGAAAAAAGCGCAGAGTATTTAAAGGAGCTTCAGGAGAAGTATCTTTGCGATAAAGTTAAAGTGGCAGATGAATTTTGAACGTTTTTAAAGCTAAACGACCGGAGCAAGGGTGCATCAGCACTGCCGCATAATACGTTCGCATCAGCACTGCTGATGCACTCCAAAAGAACCAAAAGCTTGAAAAAAGCGGGTTGGTCACATATAATGCTAACAGTTAATAACTATTATCAAGGAGAGGGCATGGGCCTCAAATATGTGCATGTTTCTGAAGCTATGGAGCGAGGGCTGGCAGATAAGGTAGGGAAATATTGCAGAGCACAGGAGAAGACAAAATCCTGGGTAATAAAGAAAGCAGTGGAGCTTCTCCTGGAGGACGCTAAAGACATTGAAATTACTCTAAAAAGACTTAGTAACACCAAAGCTAAAACACTGACTTCAAAGCAATTTAGGAAAAAGCTGACAATTTGACGCAGAAACACGTATAATGACCTTGAGAGGTATCCATGGACATTCCGGAAATAGTTTTTGAAGACGAACAGCTGCTGGTATTCAACAAGCCTTCAGGCCTGCTCAGTATCCGCGATGACAGGCATCCGTGGGAGAAGACCGCAATAGATGCAGCGATTGAATATCTCGACGGGAAACAGGTCCTGCCGGTTCACCGCATAGACAAGGATACGAGCGGTATTCTCATCATAGCGAAACACGCGAATGCTGAACGCAAGATGAGCGAAATCTTCTATGACCAGCATCTAAGAAAACTTTATACTACGATAGTCCGCGGGGAAGTTAAGCGGGACAACAAGATAAGTTTGCCGGTGCTGAAGACGCGTTCCGGGAAAGTGAAAATAGACAAGGAAGGGCGGCCTTCGCTTACGCTATACAGGATAAAGAAAAAATATAAAGGGTTTACCCTGCTGGAAGCCGAGCCTAAGACCGGAAGAACGCATCAGATAAGGATACACCTCGCGAGTATCGGACATCCATTGGCCTATGACCGGGTTTACGGGGCGAGGTCAGCACTTGTCCTGGAAGACGGCGGCGTGCCGAAGACTTTTAAGCGCCTTACCCTTCACGCGGGAGAGTTGATATTTACCTACTGGAAAACAGGAAAGTCCCTCTCGCTTAAAGCGCCTATGCCGGCCGACCTGACGGAAATTATTGATATTCTTGACAGAAACTACGAGCTTCCCAAACCGGTTCATCACAAGAAATAGTGCCGGATTACGAAGCATGGAATAGCAAAACATGAAAAGAATCCGTGCGGCGGGAATCAAAACCATTACACTCCTGCTCTCTGCAGTTATTGTTCTTTGCTCTGTCTGTGCCTGCGCTGCCGGCCCTGATTTAGACGACGGCGGCAAAGCCACTATACAGCACTGCGTTTTTAGCGTGCTGGTTCTTTCGGAGAGGAAAATAGCGCAACATGAAAACCTGCATTTGTTTTCCCTTGAAAACAAACCGTTCCATCCACCAATTATCCAGGCCTTTACTTTCTGAAATATTCTCCGGTTGAATAATTACCCGAATTTAATCTTACTGACATCATAATTAGGAGAAATAAATGGCATTGACCGATAAAGAAATAAAAGCTCTGCGCGGGCTGGAGCCTGAGGCCGCGTCCGAACTCCTGAGAACGTCGGGCTATAACGAACTCCCGGCCCAGAAGAAGCGCGGTATTATTAAAATCGCGCTCGGAGTGTTCAAGGAGCCCATGTTCCTGCTCCTGGTGGTCTGCGGAGCGGTCTATCTTTTTCTTGGGGATTTGGAAGAATCCGTTATGCTGCTCGGTTTCGTGTTCTTCATAATAGGCATAACAATATATCAGGAGGGTAAAACAGAGAATGCCTTGAACGCCCTGCGTGACCTTTCCAGTCCGAGAGCTCTGGTAATAAGAGGCGGTGAAAGAGCGCGCATACCCGGAAGGGAGGTTGTTCCGGGAGACCATGTAATTCTTGAGGAAGGGGACAGGATACCGGCCGACGGGGTCCTTGTTTGGGGCGTTAATTTTTCAGTTGATGAATCTTTGCTTACGGGAGAATCAATCCCGGTCAGAAAGGAGCCCGGCGAAGTTTCCGGGGGAATGGCGGAACCGGGAGGCGACGGGCTCTCAAGCGTGTTTTCCGGCAGCATGGTCGTAACGGGGCAGGGGTTGGCTTGCATCATAAATACTGGGACAAAGACAGAGATGGGGCGGATAGGGAAATCTCTGTCAATGCTCGAGCAGGAAGATACGCCTTTGCAGAAAGAGACCGGAAGGATTGTAAAAACAGTTTTTATCATAGCTGCCGCGTGTTGTATTGTAGTCGTGCTTATGTACGGTTTTACAAGAAATGACTGGCTCTCGGGTGTGCTTTCCGGGATTACACTTGCAATGGCTATGCTACCCGAGGAATTTCCTGTTGTTCTCACGATCTTTTTGGCGCTCGGGGCGTGGCGTATCTCGCAGAAGAATGTCCTTGCCAGAAAAATATCCGCCGTGGAAACGCTTGGGGCGGCTACGGTGCTGTGCGTTGACAAAACAGGAACGCTCACTGAAAACCGTATGAGCATCAGGAAGGTTTTCGCAGCAGGAAACGTCTACGACATAAAAGCGAGCGAAGGGGCAGGGCTTCCGGAAACTTTTCATGAACTTATTGAATTCGGGATACTAGCGAGCCGCCAGGACCCTTTTGATCCCATGGAAAAAGCTCTGCAGAAGCTCGGCAGGGAAAAGCTCATGAACACGGAGCACCTGCACAGGGATTGGAGCCTGATAAGGGAGTATTCCCTCTCAAAGGAACTGCTTTCGCTCTCCCACGCGTGGCACATCGGATATAAAGAGGGGTATGTTATTTCCGCCAAAGGGGCGCCGGAAGCCATTCTGGACCTCTGTCATTTTGATGATGGGCAGCGGGGAAAACTGCTTTTGAAAGTCCTGGAACTGGCGGGAGAAGGCCTGCGGGTGATAGGAATCGCTAAGGCAGTGCACGCGGAGAAAGACCTTCCGAAAGAACAGCACTCGTTTGATTTTAAGTTCATAGGTTTTATCGGACTTGAGGATCCGGTCAGAAAATCCGTGCCGACGGCCGTAAGCGAGTGCTACAGGGCCGGCATCCGGATAGTCATGATAACCGGGGATTATCCTGAAACCGCAAAAAGCATAGGGAGGCAGATAGGCCTCCGGAATCCGGAGGTATTTATTTCCGGGCAGGAACTAAAAACTTTGACCCCCGCGCAGCTTGCCGAGCGCGTCAGGGAAACGAACATTTTCGCGCGAGTCGTTCCCGATCAAAAACTTCTTATCGTTGAGGCTTTTAAGGCCGCGGGGGAAGTAGTGGCCATGACGGGCGACGGAGTTAACGATGCGCCCGCCCTAAAGGCTGCATTTATAGGCATATCCATGGGGGAAAGGGGTACGGATGTTGCCAGGGAAGCCTCGGACCTGGTCCTATTAAAGGATGATTTCTCTTCAGTAGTTGAAGCCGTGAAGGTAGGAAGGCGAATATTTGACAATCTCAGAAAGGCCATGGCTTATATCGTAAGCGTGCATATCCCTATAGCCCTGCTGTCTCTTATTCCGGTGCTCTTTCGCTGGGAGGCGCTCCTGCTTTTTCCCGTGCATATTGTGTTTCTGGAGTTGATAATTGATCCGACCTGCTCTGTGGTTTTTGAGAATGAACCGGCGGAGAAGCACATAATGGATAGAAAGCCGAGGAACCCAAAAGAGCCGCTTTTCGGAAAAAAGACCATGCTTATAAGTTCCCTGCAGGGGCTTGTTTCTTTTTGCATTGTAATGGCCGTATATTTTGTTTCAAAACAGCTTGGCGAGCCTATGGCTGAGACAAGAACCCTTTGTTTTATGACCCTCGTGGCTTCAAATCTTCTGCTAGTGATGACAAACAGGAGCTGGACGGATTCAGTATTTGCGTCCTTTAAAGTCAAGAACGCCTCTCTAACCTGGGTTGCAGTCTCAGCAGTTGCTTTTATCCTGCTGGTAATCTATGTGCCTTTCCTGCAGAAGCTATTTAGTTTTACCGCGATGAAGGCGCAGGATTTCCTGATTGCCCTGCTGGCCGGCGCACTTGCGGTGCTCTGGTTTGAAGTGGTAAAATGGGTTGCGCTAAAATACAGGTTCAACCTGCTGAATGAGAGGGTTGCAGAAAAAAATTAGAAACGCATGGAGACGATATGGGTTATTCAATAAGAGAAAAAGAAATATTGAAAACTCTTGCCGGCCGGGTCAGGGAGATCGCGGAAGACAGGTCTATGCCGGAGAGGAAGAAGAGGCTGACGGCCCTTAACTCTCTCAAGGCTGACCGTCCTGCCGTACTGGTTTATCCGGAAGGTTCCTGGAAGGAACTGCTGCCTGATTCA
>CAITPB010000072.1 GCA_903894145.1 Candidatus Firestoneibacteriota bacterium
CCCAGATATAGTTCATTTGGCCTGCCTTGAGGGAAGGATTGGCGACGGGCCGGTTACAAGGAGAGACGCCCTTGCGGTATCAAGCGTAACTTTTGCCCCGACGGGAAGCGTTATCTTATTCTTAACATGTCCGATGTACGGACAGTGGACTACGGGTATCCTGAGTTTTAACTGAGTAGTGAGGACCTTAAAGACCTGCGCGGTCTCGGTGCCGCGGAAATCTCCAAGAATTAGGCCCTTCACCTTGTTAAACTTGCCGTTAAGTATCCACTGCGAGAGCCACCTGTCTATCTGGTGGGGTTTCTCGTCAATATCCTCAAGGAACAAAATAGTTCCATCGGTATTTATTTCCCATTTCGTTCCGGTCATGGATGTCAGCGTAACCAGGTTCCCGCCCTTGAGAGTCCCTGATGCCTTGCCGTGTTTCAGGACATTTACAGGGGCTTCGCTGAAAAGTTCCCTGTTCGGGAAACCGTCAAGCGCGTTAAGAAAGGAATTCATCGTGAAATTTGTCGGCTCCGAAAGGTTCCAGAGCATCGGCGCGTGTAAAGTTATAATTCCGGTGCGTTCATATATGGAGTTTAGCAACGTGCTCATATCGGAGAAACCCGCTATGAGTTTCCTGTTTTTGTTTATTAGGTTATAATCAATATAGGGAAGAACACGAAGGGAGCTATATCCGCCGCGCTGGGCGAGTATAAGGTCGGTGGCTTTGTCTTTGAATGCCGCGTGTATCTGTGCGGCTTTCTCTTTTTCGGTAGGCAGTTTCGTGGTGAACCCGCCGTTCTTGACCGTGAATCCGAGCCGTTCCAGCGTCTTGACCCCAAGCGCCAGCTCTTTCCTGCTCTTGACGAGCCAGCTCGGAGTGATTATTCGAATATTCTTGATTGACATGGGTAGATTATACCAAAATAACTCTTTAAAATGTATAAAAGGCTATATGCCGCTGTCCAAAATGTCGTTGTCATAGCTATTTCCGTATGATATAATCAATGCGTTCCGTGACTTCGCGGGGGGAAATGCTTCCCCCCATTCTGTTTTCAGGAAAAAACCTAAAAAATGAAGCAGTATCTCGAAGAAAAAAACTTTAAACAGGGTTTCAGGAAGGATGTCGAGCGCTTAAGCAAGCAGAAGATATCCAACTGTTACCAGTGCGGGAAATGCTCCGCGGGCTGCCCCATGGCTTTTAAAATGGATTATCCTCCTACCATGACGATGAGGCTGATACAGCTTGGCCTGCACGACGAAGTTATGGGAAGCAACACCGCCTGGTACTGCGTTTCCTGCGAGACCTGCACGACCCGCTGTCCGAGAGAAATTGATATCGCGAAGGTAATGGATACGCTTAAGATTATGGCGCAGGCGGGCAAGTATGAAGTTTCCGATACAGAAATCCCTATCTTCGACTGGATTTTCCTCAAATCGCTCCAATATACCGGCAAGGTTTACGAACTCGGGCTGATAATGGCCTACAATATGTTAAGTTTAAACCCTTTCAAGGATGTTTTCCCGCTCGGACTTCAGATGTTTCTTAAGGGTAAAATAGCGCTTTTCCCGCATTTTATAAATGATCCTGTGGCAATGTGGGAACACCTTGAGATGTTCTCAAAGATACACAAAAAACAGAAAGAGAAGATAAGGGAGACTAATGGTTAAGCTAGGATATTTCCCGGGCTGCTCGCTTTCATCGACGGCCAAGGAATATGACATATCGACCCGGATAGTCTGCGAAGACCTCGGGATTGAGCTCATTGAAGTCCCTCACTGGGTATGCTGCGGGGCAACGACGGCGCACATTACTTCCGACATCGCGGCGAACGCGCTTCCCGCAAAGACGCTTATCTGGGCAGAGAAAAATAATATGCCC
>CAITPB010000073.1 GCA_903894145.1 Candidatus Firestoneibacteriota bacterium
GGTTCTCAGTGGTAAGAACTCCGAAAACCACAGGAATGCCGCTTTCCATAGCAGAGGCAGCTACGCCTTTAGAAACTTCCGCCGCTATATACTCGTTGTGGGTTGTGCTTCCTTTGATGATAGCGCCAAGGCAAATAACAGCATCATACTTTTTGCTCTTCGCGAGCTTGCTTGCGAGATAAGGAATCTCAAAAGCGCCGGGAACCCAATACACGCCTATATCTTTGTCGTCGCCGTCGTGCCTCTTTATGGCATCAATTGCGCCATCAAGGAGTTTTCCGGTTATGAACTCGTTGAATCTGCTTACTACTATACCAAATTTGCACCCTTTTGCAATCAATTTCCCTTCATATACTTTTGCCATATATTCCTCCTTTAAAAGGTGATTAAAATGATTTGTAAAAAGCGATTACGAAGATTAAATAAGACAGTTTTTGCGCGTCCGCGCATCTGAGCATCCAGATGTTCCACGCCTTTAAGCCTTTAAGCCTCCAACCTTCCAACCATCTAACCCTCTATCCACGGCTTTGTTTATATATGCAGAAAGTGTCCCATCTTTTTCTGCTTCGTCCTCAGGTACTTCGCGTTCACCGCATTTGGTTTTATCTCTATGGGAACTCTCTCGACGACTTTCAAACCATAGCCCTCCAACCCTACTATCTTTCTGGGATTATTAGTCAGCAGTCTCAGCCTCTTTATCCCAAGATCACAGAGTATTTGAGCGCCTATTCCGTAGTCGCGCAGGTCCGGTTTAAACCCGAGTTTTACATTTGCTTCGACCGTGTCATAACCTTCGTCCTGCAGGGCATAGGCCTTCAGTTTATTCACCAGCCCGATACCCCTGCCTTCCTGCCGCATATAAACAATAGCCCCGGCCCCTTCTTTTGAGATAACGCGCATTGCCTCTTCAAGCTGATCGCCGCAATCGCAGCGGTAGCTGCCCAGTATGTCGCCTGTGAGGCATTCTGAATGCATCCTTACCAGCACGCTCTTCTCTTTTGAAATATCCCCGAGAACAAGAGCAAGCGGGAAATCGTGATCGGCAAGATTCTCATAGGCAATCGCTTTCCAGTTCCCGTATTTGTTTGGGATTACGGTCTCCACAGCCCGCTTGATGAAGTTTTCGTTCTTGCGCCTGTATTCAATAAGTTCCGCCACAGAGATAATCTTTAACCCGTGCTTTTTCGCATAAGGCACCAAATCGCCAAGTCTTGCCATTGTGCCGTCTTCTTTCATGATTTCGCAGATAACTCCGGCCGGATACAAGCCTGCCATTTTTGCAAGATCAACCGAAGCTTCCGTCTGTCCAGCTCTCTTCAAAACGCCGCCGATATCAGCGCGCAAAGGGAAAATATGTCCGGGCCTGACCAGGTCTGCCGGGTGCGTCTTCTTGCTTACCAGGTCCAATATCGTCTTTGACCTATCAGCGGCAGAAATACCGGTTGTCGCACCGTGTTTCGCATCTACGGAAACCGAGAAAGCTGTCTGGTGAACTGAGGTGTTATCGCAGACCATATCCGGGATTTCGAGCTCATCGAGTCTTTTCCCTTCGAGCGGAACGCAGATAAGCCCCCTGCCGTATTTCGCCATGAAATTCACTTTGTCCGGGGTTATCTTCTCCGCCGCAAGAACCAGATCGCCTTCATTCTCCCGGTCCTCGTCATCTATTACAACGACGAACTTCCCGTTCCGGATGTCAGCGACTGCTTCGGGAATTGTTGATAGTACTGTTTTCTTTGGCATAGACCGTCCTGTCCTCTAAAAGTTTGTAATGTTCATAAGGTTTGTAAGGTTTATAAGGTAAATACGAACCCTGCTTAACAGACTTTATATACCTTATAAACCTTATGAACTTTGCTTTTACCTTACAAACTTTTATAAAAGAAACCCATTCTCTTTTAAAAACTTTTCGTCGATTTCCTTCTTATTTCCCTTCGCCTTAAGAACATATTTTGCGAGCATATCGGTTTCAATATTTACTATATCGCCTTCCTTCAGCGAAATAAGCGTTGTTTCTTTTAATGTATGGGGGATGATGTTCAAAACAATCGCGTCAGATTTAAGCTCCATTATGGTGAGGCTGACCCCATTGACCGCAACAGACCCTTTATGAACCATATAGGCGAGCAGCTCGTCCGCCACGGCTATCTCTATTGCCGCCGCCGATGAGTTCTTTGACAGGCTCCGGATTCTTCCTGTTCCGTCTACATGCCCTTGAACAAAATGCCCGTCAAACCTGCCGTCAGCCCGCATCGCTCTTTCCAGATTTACCGCGCTGCCGCGCGTCAAAAGGCCAAGGTTGGTCGACGCGAGAGTCGCCTTTGTCGCTTCAACAGTAAATTCCCCGGCGCAAAACGCGACGGCTGTAAGACAGGCTCCGTTTACTGCAATGCTCTTACCTAATGCAATATCCGAGCTTATAAGAGGCGCTGTTATTTCAATGAGGATATTATCCCCGGAACTTTTTACGCCCGCCACGCGGCCTATTTCTTCAATTATCCCCGTAAACACATGCCCTCCGTTCAAATCCCTCCGAAAAGGTCCCCTTCAACCAGAATATCTTCTCCTGACACGGAATATTTCACGTTTCTCATTTTTAGGGAATCTTTCATAAACCTTATCCCGAGATCTCCCGTAAGCCCCAAACCCCTGCCGCAAAACTTTGGAGCGATAAACAAGACAACTTTGTCGGCAAGCTTTTCTCTCAGCAAGCTTGTAATGACACCGCTCCCGCCCTCCGCGAGGACCGAGGAGATGCCGTAGGCGGGAAGTTTGCGCAAAAGATCCCTCAGATCAAGCATCCCGCCTTTAAGCTTCACCGTGATTATTATCACGCCTTTATTCCTGAAGGCGATCTTCTTTCTTTCTCCGGCTTTACCGGAAACTGCTATTATTGTACCTTCCCCCGCAAGTTTCGCGGAAAGCGGCGTCTTAAGCTTTGGGTCGAGAACCAGCCTTAGCGGATCTCTGCCCTTGACCAGGCGGACCGAGAGTTTAGGGTCATCCGCCAAAACAGTATTGACTCCGACCATAACGGCGTCATAGCGGGCCCGCATGCCGTGTACCCTCCGGCGGCTCTCTCTGCAGGATATCCATTTCGAATCCCCGGAGTAAGTCGCTATATTCCCGTCCAGCGTTACCGCGGCTTTCACCGTGACAAGAGGACGGCCCTGCGAAACGCATTTCATATAGGGCTCGTTAATCTTTTCGCACTCTATTCCCTGCTCTGCCTCTTCCACTTTTATTCCGCTTTTTTTCAGGAAAGCTATACCCTTTCCCGATACCTTCGGGTTGGGGTCCCTCATGCCGATTACTACTTTCTTTATGCCTGCCTCAACCAGCCTCTTTGCGCAGGAACCGGTCTTCTTTCCCGGAAACCAAACGCAAGGTTCGAGCGTGACATAGGCAGCCGCTCCACGCGCTTTTTTTCCGGCCTTCCTTAGCGCCATCGCCTCGGCGTGTTCCCTGCCGAAAGCCGCGTGAAACCCCCTGGCGATTATCCTTCCTGATTTGACAAGAACGCATCCGACAAGAGGATTTGTTTTGGTCAGGCCTTCGCCCCGGAGCGCTTCACGGATTGCAATCTCTATGTACCGGCTTTGCAGTTTCCTCATTGTTTGTCCGCCAAAAAAAATGCCTTGCTCTTTTCAGGGCAAGGCATAAAAGTTAAAAAAAACCCTCTTCTATCCGGACTTTAACCGTCGGCACCGGAGTTTCACCGGTTCAGTCCGTCACAGTGACGGAGTAGCGGGCTTTACCGCCGGTAGGGAATCGCACCCTGCCCTGAAGGTATATATATTATATACTCTAAAATCCCGGAAGTCAAGACGCGCAGGCCTTCTTTAATTTCTTGGGCCATAAACCGGCAATGGCAGCCCCTTTTCAATTGCGCCCATATCCGGAGCCTTCCCCGCAAAACCATCGGTAATGTTCGCTATTTCTACGCCGGCGTCTATGGCAGGACATCCGTCTTTGAGTTCAAACATCGGCGCCGGGGATATCACGGCGGGAGGCGTGGCTATATTCCAATCAGCGGCAAAAAGGCTCTCTTTCTTCACGACTATCCCGTGCTTTTCCTGGTCAATATCTTCAAAATAGTCGCCGGCAGAGACCGGCATTTTGCTTATAAAACAGTCGTAGTCAAGATCGTATCCCTGGTTTATAGGACCTATGTCGTGATAATCAAGCGGCCCCGCCCAGCAGGAGTAAATATTATTTCTGGAATAGACATGGTTGAGGAGCGAACCTTTTGTGTTGTTCAGGAAAGTATTGTTAATAAAAATAGCACCGTTTGAAAGATACCTGTCTTTGAAATAATTCTCCCGAAAGCCGGCTATCTGGTTCTTTATAAAATAGGCCGGCCCTCCCAGGTATGGCTGGAAACTCATTCCATTGTGAAGACAGGAATAGAGCCTATTGTTGAAGATCCTGATATTTGGACCGCCATCGTCGGTCTCAAAAGCGTCATCTGAATTGTTAAAACTGTCATTGCCGAAAACATCGCTGTTAGGGGTCTCTATGGACAGCGCGTCCCCGACGCGCGTAATCCTGTTGTAACAGATGACCTGTCCTATCCCGGCATGAGATTCAATTCCTTCTCCGTCAATACTGCCTTCGGCTGGGATATTGTCTCCTGAGATAAAATTATCCGCTATGTAATTCTCGCTGGATTGAATTTCTATTGAGTAATGGCTGTCAAGTATCTTGCAGTGCATAATCGCGGTCCTGTCAGCGCCGGGACTCATAACGAGCGCGAACGGGAAGCCTTTAACAGTTATGCCGCAGAACATTGCTCCGGGAACGCAGAAATTCACGCCCCTTTCTATCTCTTCGGAACCGCGTTTCATCGAGCCTTCTATTATTACCTCTCCGTCGCCGGCGGCCATAATCGTAACCGGGGCAAGGACTTTAAAGTTTCCGTCGTATACGCCCGCGTGAACCAGAAGCACTTCCCCGTCTTTCGCGGCAAGTACGGCCTTCCTCAGCGCACCCCGGGCAACAGGTTTGACCTCGGTTACCTTTGCGAACTTCAGGTCAGGCAGGACAGGATAAACCCTGGTCTTCACCGCGAGGAGTTCCTGGGCTTCCCCGCCGTCAGGGTCTTTCAGCGATAATCTTACTTCATACTCCGTGCCTTCTTTCAGGTTAAAGATGGAACCGGCTAAATAGTTCAGTTTCCAATGTTCTATAACATAGCCGCTCATGTGGTTCTTCCAGCCGACGGCTGTTGCCATAGAACTTTTGTCGGGAGTGACCGCGCCCGCCCGGAAAAGGTCCATCGCTTTCTTCCATTCAGCCGCGCCTTTCTCCCTGAACTCAACCTTGCAGGCAGCGTTGTTGTTGCTGTCTCCTTCAATATTCCACTGAATGCCGGCGCACTGCATCGTTGCGTATACGGAAGGCTTTTCCTTTATTATGGTTTCGTTGCCGGCGGACAGCAACGACGAAATGAAGACCAACAGGATTACCAGTTTTTTCATTATTCCTCCGGAGAAAGGCCGTTCTACAAGGAAACTCTGCCCCTTATCACAGAAACAGAGTCAAAAGAATTGTCTTCAAAGTATTTATTCAATCCTTTGATGATTTTGAAAGGAGTTAGGGGATCGTAAAAAGAGGCTGTTCCGACGGCAACCGCGGACGCGCCGGCAAACAGGTACTCAACGGCGTCTTCTGCTGAAGCGATCCCGCCCATGCCTATAATCGGAATTTTTACCGCCGAGAAGGCTTCATATACGGCCCTTATTCCCACGGGTTTTATGGCCGGCCCGGAAAGTCCTCCGATTACGTTTGCGAGTTTCGGCTTTCCCGTCTTTATGTCAATTGCCATTCCCCGAAGCGTGTTGATGAGAGACAAGCCGTCGGCGCCGGCCCTCGCCGCAGCCCTTGCCGTTTCTTTGAAGTCGCTTACTTCCGCGGAAAGTTTTACAAATACCGGCACCCTGCTCTTTCTCTTCACGGCTTTGGTTATGGCGTAGACATCCCCTAGGTCCTGGCAGAATAGCCCCGAATTTTTGTGTTTCACATTAGGGCAGGAAATATTAACTTCGAGAGCGGAGACGCCTTTAGCTTTTCCGAGCAGCCGCGCAAGCTCCGCGTATTCTTCTTTTGAGTTGCCCGCGATGTTAACGAAAACCGGCAGGTCAAACTGCCGGAGGAACGGGAGCTTCTCGTTTATAACCGCTTCCACTCCGGGATTTTGCAGGCCAATGGAGTTTAGCATTCCGTAGGGAGTTTCCGCGGCTCTCGGCGGCTTATTCCCGGCGCGCGGTTTGAGCGTCGTTCCTTTTACAATTATGCCGCCCAGCAAATTCAGGTCAAAGACGCGCGAGAACTCCTCTCCGAACCCGCAGGTTCCCGAGGCAAGCATCACCGGGTTTTTCATTTTTATGCCGGCTATTTTTACGCTTAAGTCCGCCAAACTATCTCCCTTGAATCAAACACCGGCCCGTCGGCGCAAATGCGCTTGTAGCCCGTGCCCATGCCTTCTTTTACGGAGCAGACACAGGACAGGCAAACACCTATGCCGCAGGCCATCATGGATTCCATTGAGACCTGGCATTCTATCCCGTGTTTTTCAGAGACTTGCGCAACTGCCTTAAGCATCGGGACCGGCCCGCAGGCATACACCGCGGAGGTCCCGCAGGAAAGTCCCGCGCAGGCCTTATCCAACTGTCCCGTCACCAGGCCTTTAAATCCCCGGCTTCCGTCTTCGGTGGTTATTTTGGGGGATTTGAAACCTTCTTTATACAGAAGTTTTTTATTCTTCGCGCCTATTATGACCGTTGTATTAATTTTCCGGCGTTTTAGTTCCCGGTATAAGAATGCCACAGGAGAAACACCGTACCCTCCGGCTACGAGAACAGCGTGCCTAAGGCCTTCCCTGACCGTAAAGCCGTTGCCGAGAGGCCCGAGAACGCTAATTATCTCGCCCTTCTTTTTCTTTGAGAGAATTTCAGTGCCCTTGCCCGCCGCTTTGAAGAGAATCTCAACACACCCTTTCCCGGCGGAGAATATTCCCATCGGCCGGCGGATAAGAGGCATGCCTGAAGCATTCACCTTAAGGCTGATGAATTGGCCCGGTTTCGCTGTCCGGGCTATTACGGGAGCCGCAAGCTTCATCCTAAAGTATCCTCCGTCAGTCTCTTTTACAGAAAGAATAACGGCGTCAGAAACATTTATGTTAAATTTTTGCTTTTTCACCGAGTTTAGGCACCTTAACCTTTAATTTTAACTTCTTTCTCAGGAAGCTGCCGAATTTTAGCGCGGAGCTTTCTTCCCCGTGCACCACAAAAACCTTGGGTTTCTTGCTCTTGAAGTTTGAAACCCAGCTTAAGAGCCCTTTGCGGTCGGCGTGGCCCGAAAAACCTCCCAGCGTGTATATTTTCGCGTTTACGGCTATCTCTTCTCCAAAAATCTTTACCGTCTTATTCCCTTTGATTATGGCGTCGCCGAGCGTTCCTCTGGCCTGAAATCCGGTAAAAACAATGTTACATTCTTTTCTCCAGAGGTTGTGCTTGAGGTGATGTTTAATACGTCCGGCTTCGCACATCCCGCTCGCTGATATTATTATGGCCCCGCTTTTCACTTCGTTCAAGGCCTTTGAATCGTCGGCTCTCTTCGCGAATATCAGGCTGGGAAAATCGAACGGTTCCATGCCTTTCTTCATCCTGTTTTTTGTCGTCCTGTCAAAAAAGCCCGTGTTCGCCCTGAAAATCTCTGTGGCGGCAATGGCCAGGGGCGAATCAACGTAAACCGTAAAACCTTCAAGTTTCTTCTTGTCATAGAGCATGCGGAGCTCATAAATAATCTCCTGCGTCCTTTCAATCGCGAAGGCCGGGATTATTATATTTCCGCCGGTATTTTTGGTTTTCTTTATTATGCCTGCGAACTCCTTCACAGTCTCCTGCCTTGACTTGTGAAGCCGGTCGCCGTAGGTTGACTCCACTACAAGGTAGTCCGTGTCTTTTAGCTTGGTTGGGTCGCTGAGTATCTCCTGTCTTTCATTCCCGACATCCCCCGAGAAAACCACCCTTTTGTTCCTGCCCTTTTCGGCGTAGCTTATCTCCACTATGGCAGAACCCAGGATATGCCCGGCATCCACAAACCTTACCTTGAAACCGTTAACCGGAAACGCTTTGTTGTACTCGCGCGTCTCAAAATATTTCATGCATTCTTCGGCATCGGGAACAGTGTACACCGGATCAAGCGGTTCTTTGCCGGCGCGCACTCTTTTGCGGTTCCGCCATTCAAGTTCTATGCTTTCCACATGGGCCGCGTCAATAAACATTATTTTACAAAGTTCCATAGTGGGTTTTGTGCAAAGTATCTTGCCCCTAAAACCTTTCTTGACCAGCCTTGGGACCAGCCCCGAATGGTCAATATGCGCATGGGTCAGTATCAGGTAATTGATTTCCGACGGGTCAAAAGCGAAATCCTGATAATTCATTTCTGTCAGGTCTTTAGTCCCCTGAAACATCCCGCAGTCCACCATAATCTTGTGCTTACCGTCTGATATAAGATACTTTGAACCGGTTACGGTCCTCGCGGCGCCGAGAAAAGATATTTCTATGGACATTGACCCTCCGGACTAAACTTTTTTCCCGCGTTTTGCCTCTATCTTTGCTTTTCCTTTACCCGTAAAAACCGCGACTATTATCCCCAATTCGTAAAGTAATATCAAGCAGGCCGAAAGCACCAGCATAGAAACCGGGGTAGGGTCAGGAGTTATGGCAGCCGAGAATATGACGATGATCAAGATTGCCGCCTTTCTTGAAGTCCTCAGCTGTTTTGCCGAAACAACGCCGGCCCGCGCAAGCATTCCTATCGCGAGAGGGAGCTCAAAGGGCAAAGAAAAAACTGCTGTCATCAGGAGCAGGAAATTCGTGAAGCTTCCCATCGTTATCATTGGCACGGCGCCTGCGGACGCCCCGTATTTCACGAAGATGTCTATGGTTGCCGGAATAAGCAGGAAATAGGACACGAAAGCGCCGGCGGCAAAAAACAAGATTGATCCGAAAGCGACATAAGCCAGAAGAATCCTGTCCCTTTTTGAGAATGCCGGAGAAATAAAAGCGTATGCCTCCCAGGCAAGGACGGGGGAAACCGCGGCTGCCCCGATAAAAGCGGCTACTTTCATTCCGGCAAAAACCGGGTCAAGAGGCTGGGTGAAGATTAACTTAGGAGCTTCGAGCAGTCCGAACTCACCTGCTTTGGGCATGAAATGCTCGAAGAGATACTTAAGAAGCCTTGCAGCGTAGGAATCGAAGAAATAGGGAAATATAAGAGGAATAGTAAAGAAGAGCAGGAAACATCCGATAACTACCAGAAGCCTCCCGCGAAGCTCTTCCAAATGCCCGACAACCGTCTTGCGTGCGTCCATTCCCATCCTTTGAATAGTTGATTAGAGGGATTTCAAATCTGCGCAAGCAAATAATTACTTTTTTAAATAATCTTGCAAGGCGCGGACATTTAAACCCTTCTTCATCATCGCTTCAATTCCGTTTACTGCCGCCTGCGCCCCGGAGATGGTGGTTATGCACGGTACACCGTGCACTATCGCTGCTCTTCTGATCTGGTAGCCGTCGTTTTTTGGCCCTTTGCCCGAAGGCGTGTTAATGATGAGCGCAATCTCTTTGTTCTTGATTAGGTCGACTATGTTGGGCCTGCCCTCGAACACTTTATTCACAGCCTTGACCTCAAGGCCGTTCTTTTTCAAGGTCTCAGCCGTGCCTGCCGTAGCGACCAGTTTGAAACCAAGATCCGCAAGCTGCTTGGCGACAAATATTATGTCGCGTTTATACCTGTTGATTACAGAAAGGAATACGGTGCCTTTTACGGGCAAAGCGCTCCCGGCCGCTATCTGTGACTTGGCGAACGCCCTGCCGAAGTCAGAATCTATGCCCATGACCTCGCCGGTTGATTTCATTTCCGGTCCGAGCACGGAATCAACACCCGGGAATTTAACGAACGGGAATACCGATTCCTTTACGGAAATATGTTCAAGTACGGGTTCCTTCGTTATGCCGAGCTGTTTCAGCGTTTTTCCGGCCATTACCCTTGCCGCGACTTTCGCCCACGGGATACCCGTGGCTTTGCTGACAAAAGGCACGGTCCTGGACGCCCTTGGATTAACTTCCAGCACGTACACGGTCTCGCCTTTAATCGCGTACTGAATATTCATCAGACCTTTCACTTTGAGGTGTTTGGCAAGCTGGTAAGTGTAGTGCCTTATCGTGTCTATTTGCGCCTTCCCAAGAGAGAACGGCGGGATGACACATGCTGAATCGCCCGAATGAATGCCTGCTTCTTCAATATGCTCCATAATCCCGCAAATTATTGTCTGCTTGCCGTCCGAGACCGCGTCAACATCCACCTCTTCGGCGTCATCCAGGAATTTGTCGATGAGCACCGGGTGCTCGCCAGAAACCAGCAGGGCGTTGCTCGCGAACTGTTCCATCTGGGATTCGTCGTAAACTATCTCCATAGCCCTGCCGCCGAGCACGTAGGACGGGCGGACCAGCACGGGATAGCCTATCTTTTCAGCGACCTTGTAGGATTCTTTCAGCGACCTTGCCGTTCCGTTAGCCGGCTGAGGAATCTTGAGCCGGTCAAGCAGGGAGCCGAAGAGCTTTCTGTCCTCGGCGACGTTAATGCTTTCCGGAGTGGTGCCTATTATTTTCACCTTCTCTTTCCACAAAGGGACTGCAAGTTTGAGCGGTGTCTGTCCTCCGAACTGAACGATAACCCCGTAAGGATTCTCACGCTTCATTATATGCATTACATCTTCAAATGTAAGAGGCTCAAAGTAGAGCCTGTCAGAAGTATCATAATCCGTGCTGACGGTTTCCGGATTGCAGTTTATCATTATCACTTCATACCCGTCGGCTTTGAGCGCGAACGCGGCATGCACGCAGCAATAATCAAATTCTATCCCCTGCCCGATTCTGTTGGGGCCGCCCCCGAGTATAGCGATTTTCTTGCGTTTTGTAGGAAGGGCTTCATCCTCAGTCTCGTAAGTGGAATAAAGATAGGGCGTATAGGCTTCAAACTCCGCGGCGCAGGTGTCAACCATCTTATATACGGGCACTATCCCGTTCTTCAGGCGGAATTTCCTGATATCCGGCTCTTTCTTTCCAAGAAGCACGGCTATAGCCTTGTCGGAAAAACCTTTCTGTTTCGCTCCCCGTATTACGGCCGCCAATTCCTTCGGTTTGCCTTCTGCCGCGGCAATAACATCTTCTTCGTCTACGAGGTCCTTCATTTCCGAGAGGAACCACCTGTCTATGCCTGTAAGTTCAAATATTCTTTCCATTGAAAAACCGGATTTGAAGGCGTCGCGAAGGTAGTAGAGCCTTTCCCAGTTCGGTATCTGAAGTTTTTGCTTTATCTCTTCCTGTGAATATTTTTTTACCCTGTTAAAGAGTCCGAACTTATCTATTTCCAGGGACCTTATCGCTTTCTGGAAGGACTCCTTGAAAGTCCTGCCGATGGCCATTACTTCGCCTACGGATTTCATCTGGGTCCCCAGAACTTCATCCGCCCCGGGGAATTTCTCAAAAGCCCAGCGGGGTATCTTTGTCACGACATAGTCGATTGTAGGCTCAAAGGCCGCCTTAGTATATCTGGTAATGTCATTGGGAATTTCGTCAAGAGTATAGCCGACCGCGAGCTTTGCCGCTATCTTCGCTATAGGGAAACCCGTTGCTTTCGAGGCCAGAGCAGAACTTCTCGACACGCGCGGATTCATTTCCACCACGACGATGCTTCCGTTTACGGGATTGACAGCGAATTGCACGTTTGAACCGCCGGTGTCAACGCCGATCTCCCTCATTATTGCAATGGAAGCGTCGCGAAGTTTCTGGTATTCCTTGTCGGTAAGCGTCTGGGCGGGCGCGACCGTAATGCTGTCGCCGGTGTGCACTCCCATCGGATCAAAGTTCTCAATGGAACATATAATGACAACGTTATCTTTCAGGTCTCTCATGACTTCCAGCTCGTATTCTTTCCAGCCTATTACGGACTGTTCAAGCAGGACCTGCCCAATCATGCTCGCTTCTATGCCTATTTTTGACTTCTCGCGGAGCTCGTCAAGGTTGTAGGCAATGCTTCCGCCCGTGCCTCCAAGAGTGAACGAGGGCCTTATGATAAGTGGAAAACCGAGCTCTTTTGAAATGGTAACGGCCTCTTCAATGCTGAAGGCCGGATGGCTGGCCGGCACTGAAAGCCCTATCTTTTGCATCGCTTCTTTAAAAAGAATCCTGTCTTCCGCTTTCTTTATCGCGGGAAGTTTGGCTCCAATCAATTCAACGCCGAATTTCGCGAGAACGCCGCTTTCGGCAAGCTCCACCGCGACATTCAGTCCGGTCTGGCCTCCGATGGTGGGCAATATAGCATCAGGCCTCTCAGCCTCTATTATTTTGGCGACCATCTCGGCGGTAACAGGCTCTATGTAGGTCCTGTCCGCAAACTCCGGATCCGTCATGATAGTGGCGGGGTTGCTGTTTACAAGAATTACAGTGTAGCCTTCTTCCTTCAGCGCTTTGCACGCCTGCGTGCCTGAATAGTCAAACTCGCAAGCCTGGCCGATAACTATCGGGCCTGAACCTATCAGGAGGATCTTCTTTATATCAGTTCTCTTTGGCATTTTTTCCCTTTTTAAAAAGCCGCGCCCGCCAAACAGCGGACGCGGCCTGAAAACTTTTAATCAAAGCCGCTATTTCTCTTTAGTTGTATCTGCCGCAGGCTCTGCAGCCTTCTTCTTTTTGTCTTCTACAGGCTTTTTTAGTACGGTCCTTAAATACATCTTGTCAGCGTCTATGTATTGAAGAGGACTCGCCTCAAACATGGCTTTGTGCGTGTTACCGCAGAAAAAATAGCTTCTCCCTTCATACCTCGCATCCGGAAAAGTATTTCTCCCGCGCCCTCTTATCTTGTCCTGCTTGCCGCAAACCTGGCAGGTTACTATTTCCTTTGAATATTTCCACTGGTTCTTTTCGAACTCTCTTTTCCTTGCCTCGTCAATGAAATAATATCTTACCCCGTGATACTCGGAAGAAGGCGTCTTTTCCGTAACCTTAATGTTTGTTCCCGTAACCGCGCAAACCGTTTCGGAAAGTATCGTTGAATCCGCCTCAGCCGGAACAGGAACCTTTTTTACTGCTTCAGGTTTTACCGCCGGAACAGCTGCAGGAGCAACCTGGGCAGGAACTGCCGGAGCCGTTTGCGCCGGAGCTGCCGGAACTACCTGGGCCGGAGCCATAGGAGCGGGCTTCGCCGGAGTTGCAGGAATAGCCAGCACCGGAGTTGCAGGAACAGTTTGCGCCGGAACTGCAGGAGCCACCTGCGCCGGAGTTGCCGGAGCCGTCGGCGCCGAAGCTGCTGGAGCCGCTGGAGCCGTCTGCGCCGGAGCTATAGGAACAGACTGCGCCGGAGTTGCAGGAATAGCCAGCACCGGAGTTGCAGGAACAGTTTGCGCCGGAACTGCAGGAACCGCCTGCGCCGGAGCTGCCGGAGCCGTCGGCGCCGTCGGCGCCGGAGCTGCTGGAACAGTTACCTCTACTTTTTTTTCTTGAACAACTGATTTAGGGGCTGATTTTTTTTCAGGCGCCGGCTCGTCTTCATCAAAAGCCTGGCCAAATACTCCGGCAGAAAGGAAAAGTACACCTAGAATTGTCACTATTAACCTCATAAAGGATACCTCCTGAGGACTGAACTTAACTTCGTAATTATGCCACACATGGCTGAAAAAGTCAACAAATTCATGTTTTTTGAATAACCTTGATAATTCAATTTGCTAATGTTATTATTGAAACTCTTAAATGCCGGAGTGGTGGAATTGGTAGACGCAGAGGACTCAAAATCCTCCGACTTCACGGTCATGAGAGTTCGATTCTCTCCTCCGGCATGTAAATGTGATTACTGATTGCTTATTGCTAATTCCCCTCCTTTCAAGGGTCCGGAGTTTCCCGGGAGTGAAATGCAAACAAAATGGATTGACATAACTTTACCTGTAAAGCCGGGAATGCTCAGATGGCCAGGCGACGCTTTAGTCCGCTTTATAAAGATGAAAGAAATGAAAAAAGGCGCACAGAATAACCTCAGCGCTATCTCTCTCGGGTCGCACACCGGCACACATATGGATGCTCCCCTTCACTTCTTTGCCGGCGGAAAGAGCCTGGATAAAATGCCTTTAGAAGCTGTTATAGGCCCTGCCCGAGTGCTTGAGATAAAAGACAAAGAATGCGTGAAATCAGATGAGCTTAGGCGCTTTAATATTCTCAAAGGGGAGCGCATACTCATAAAGACCGCGAATTCAGGATTTAAGAAAGCACGCAGTTTTCGGGAAAATTTCACATACATATCCCTTGAAGCCGCAAAATACATTCTGTCGCGGGGCGTCAGGACGCTAGGCATTGATTATCTTTCCGTGGGCGGGTTCAAAAAAGACGGAACTGAAGTACACAGGGCCCTTCTTGGAGCGGGAATCTGGCTGATTGAAGGACTGGACCTGAGCGGTGTCAAACCGGGCAAGTATGAGCTGTTCTGCCTGCCGTTGAAAACCGTGGGTCTTGAAGGCGCACCCGCAAGGGTAGTAATAAGAAAATAAAATACTGCGGCCTGAAGGCCGGAGTTTTTGTTTCGGTTGGTAAGGTTCATAAAGTAATCATTTTTAAAACTATTATATTCTTACCCGACACCTCATTTGTGCCTAAACAGGGCATTACCTCATATTTAATCTGCCTTCTTTTCTTTTGTGTCTTGCCTTTTGTAAATAAATTCACAGAATCCCGCAAAAAAAAGGGCCTCCGATAGGAGGCCCAATCTAACTGAGGAATACTATTTCACAGGAACACCTACGATTTTTTTCAGCGGTTCTCCGCATTTCGGGCAGTTCCCCGGAAGACCGGAGGTGATATTATCCGGCACGCAAGTATAAATCACCCTAAACTTCTTCAACTTTGCGCCTTTATCCGCTTGGCAGGTTCCCGGCTTATCACTTGTCATCCCGCAGGCCTGACATTTGTAAGTAAAGCTCTTTATCTTTTTTACAAGAGCCTGCTTGCAGGTCGGGCATTTACCCGGCCCGAGAGATTCTATCTTTTCGTGTTTCTCGCAGCAATACCTTTCCTCTGTTACACAGTCCTTGTCTTTCATCACAGTTTTGTCCGCTGCATTTACTGCAGGAACAGCTGTTGAAACCGCCGCCGGGGCGGTTCCTGTTGCCGACGCCGGAGTCTTTGCCGTCTCCGCGGAAAGAACAAACCCGAACAAAGAAACAGTAACCGCTACCATAAATGTTCTCATAATTTCCTCCCTTTACTTCCTGTCAGTTAAAGCCCTGCGTATCTCCCTGTTCACTTCTCTTTTTTTGATAGTCTCTCTCTTGTCAAAAGCCTTCTTGCTGCGCCCCAGCCCTATCTCCGCTTTTACCACATTTCCTTTCATATAGATGCGGAGCGGAACCAGCGTAAGATTCCCTTCCGTCAGCCTTCCCATCAGGCGGTTAATCTCGCGCCTGTGAAGCAAGAGTTTTCTCTTTCTTTCCGGGTCAACATTATTATAGCTGCCGAATGAATACGGGCTTATATGTACATTATATAGGTAGAGTTCTCCGTTGTCAATGCGGGCAAAACCATCCTTTATATTTACCTTGCCGTCCCGCGCGGACTTCACTTCTGTTCCCGTAAGGGCCAGACCTGCCTCATACCTTTCCAGGATGGAGTAATCAAATGTCGCCTTCCTGTTGGCGGAAATCAGCTTCTCTACTACCTTTTCATCAGTCACGCGAACCTCGTAAGGTCAGCAACGCTTTGCAGGACATAATCAGGATGCAGTCTTTTCGGAATCTTTTGAAGGTCCTTTCTTGAAGTAATACCGGTCAAAACAAGGGCTGTTTTCACACCGGCTTTCTTTCCGAAAAGAATGTCGGTTTCATATCTGTCCCCGACCACAAGCGTATCTTTAGGAGCATAACCCGTTTGAGCGAGCAGTTTCTCAAGCATAAAGGGGCCGGGCTTCCCGACCACAAAAGCCTCTTTCCCCGACGCGGCTTCAACCGATGCGACTATGCTTCCGCAGCCGGGAAACACCGAGTTGTTCGCACCCGGGTAGGTCGCGTCTTTATTTGTAGCCATCAGTTTCGCTCCGCCCAATAAAAACTGCTGGGCAGCAAGCAGCTTTTTGAAACTAAACTGCCTGTCAAGCCCCACAGCAACAAAATCCACTCCTTTCACGGAATGCTTTTCCCTTACTATGCGAGTTCCTGATTTTTTTATTTCATCCCTCAGGCCTTTCGCTCCTATCACAAACACCTTCTTCGCTTTCTTCTTTCTTAGAAACTCTCCGGCGGCATACGCAGCGCACATTATTTCTTCAAGTTTTACATTGAAACCCATGCCGCGGAGCTTCTTTCGGTACTGCGCCCTTGAAAGCAGCGCGTTATTGGTAGCATAAGTTACCGTGTGCCCATTCTCCTGAAGATAGGCAAGCGTTTCAACCGCGCCCTTGACCACCTGGGATTCCCTGTAAACACAGCCGTCAAGATCAAGAATGAAAAGCATTATCTCGCTCCGGCGCGCAGCCTAAGCTGTTCAACATATTCGTAAGGAATCAAGATAGTCCCGAGGAGCATCTTATTCTTGCTCATTCCGTGGCAGTCGGAACCGCCGGTCATTGCCAGTCCGTTCGCCTGCGCCATGGCCTTGTACCTTTCCACGGCGGCAGTATTATGCTCAGTGTGATAAACTTCAATCCCGTCAAGACCCATCGGAATCATGCTCTTCACCAATTCGTCGTTATTGAGGACCACCGGGTGCGCCAGCACGGCAGCTCCGCCGGCGGCCTTTATCATCCGGATAACTTCACGCGGGCTCATTTTGTGCTTGCCCACATAAGCAGGCCCGTTTTGGCCGATGTAGCGCCTGAACGCGTCTCCGATAGTTGAGACATGTTTCGCGTCCTTCAAAGCCCTGGCTATGTGCAGCCTGCCGACCGAGGTGTAGGATTCGGTCAGTTTAAGGACATCTTCCAATTCAATGTTGACATTCTGCCCTTTGAGTTTCCGGATAATCTCTTTTGCCCTCTCCAGCCTTGATTCCCGAAGCATTTTTAGCGTCGCGGCAAAAACCGGGTCCTTGTGATTGATAAAATATCCGAGTATGTGTATCTCTGCCTGGCCTTCTTCTGCCGACAATTCTATGCCGGGAATAACTTCTACGCCGGCTTCCTTGCCGAGGAGAAGCGCTCTGTCAAGGGAATCAACCGTATCGTGATCGGTTATGCCGACCGCCGAAAGGCCGACAAGTTTGGCGTTTAAAATTACCTCGTCAGGGCCAAAAGTTGAATCAGAAGCGTTGGTGTGAACGTGCAGATCAGCATAACCGTTTTTTGTGGTCATTTTATCCCCGCAATTTTATGGACCTGAGGCGTTACCCTCAGATCCTTTAGAATCCCTTTTGAAAGCGCCATGCCAAACTTTTCAAGCGCGCCTTTTATTCCCAGCGCCTGGTCCGGTTGAATGCAGGCCGTTATCCCGGGTGAGACTTTCTTTAGCATCAATAGCGCAAAGAGAAGCTCCTTCTCAGCCGTGGAACCGGTTACAACTATCTTCACGAAGGCTTTTTTCCCGGAGAGCCGCAGAAACTCGCGGTGTTTTTTCCAGACCGCCTTTCTGCCGGTTGCGGATGGCAGTTTTATATCAGCCGAGACAATATCGGCGTATTTCAGCACCAGCTTCAACTCCGCAGGATGCGCGGCATTAGTTTCAAGATAGGTCTTGTATCCTGCCTTCTTCAGCCCTTTTAGGAGTTCCAGCGTAAACTCCGGCTGTTCAAGCGGCTCGCCTCCCGTAACGCTTACAGAATGGACCGGACCAAACTCTTTAACCGCGCTAATCACGGCCGCAACCGAAACCGGATTTATTTCCTTCTTCCCGGAGATATCCGCCTTCTTTACCCGTTTCCACGCGCGCTTTGTGTCGCAGTAAGCGCATCCGAAAGAACAGCCTGATAATCTTACAAAGACCTGCTTTGCTCCGATATACAGGCCTTCACCCTGCAGGGAAACAAAAATTTCGCTGACCCAGCCTTTATTCAAAGTAAGTTGCACAAGACCTCTCGGTCTCCCAGACGGATACACGCGCCGCCCTCACGCCTTTGAGTTTAACTTTTTTCTTGAGTTCCGAGTAAATATGCTTCGCGATATTCTCCGCCGACGGATTAATTTTCTTGAAAGGCGCAAGTTCATCCAGGACTTTATGGTCAAGAGCCTCTGTTATCTCCTTCAGCGCGGTTTTTATATCGCCAAAATCCACGGCAAGCCCGATGCTGTTAAGTTTTTTTGCGGCAACCACCGCTTCAATTTTATAATTATGGCCGTGCATATTCTCGCACTTACCTCTGTATCCGCGAAGATAATGAGCCGACTCAAACCCTCCGAGCACCTTGACTTCAAACATTTCCCCTCCGCGAATACCTGTTTAATTTGTTTTATTTATTGCCGTTAATGACTCAAGTCAAAACGGTTTGGTTTTGGTCCCCAGTTACAAACCTTATAAACTTTATAAACCTTATGAACTTTATTAACTTTTTAGCTTATTTATTTCCTTCATCAACTCTTCCACCAACTTCTCTTCTTTCACCCTCTTAATAACCTTTCCGTTCTTGAACAACATCCCCATGCCTTTGCCGCAGGCTATGCCAAGATCGGCTTCAGACGCCTCTCCCGGTCCGTTTACAACGCAACCCATGACCGCAATTTTTACTGATTTTTCAATACCTGCCACCAACTTTTCCACCTTTTCAGAAAGAGCGAAAAGATTCACTCCGCACCTGCCGCAGGTGGGGCAGACTATTAGGTCAACGCCTTTATCGCGGAGCCTGAGCGTTTTCAAAATGCCGCAGCCTACCCTTATTTCCTCTAATGGATTTCCGGCCAGAGAGACGCGGATTGTATCTCCTATGCCGGAATGCAGCAGCACGCCTATCCCTACCGCGGACTTAATGGTTCCTCCGGAAACCGTTCCGGCTTCCGTCACGCCCACATGAAAAGGATAATCGCACTCCTTTGCCATTTTCGTGTAGGCTTCTATTGTCGTCAGGGTGTCGGAGGCTTTCAGGGAGAGCACAATATCTTCAAATTTGTTCCGCTCAAAGAACCGGATAAAGGAGACCGCCTTTTTTACCATCTTCTTCGCCGTCTCAGCCGCGCTCTCATTCCTCTGTTTGCCTGAATATTTTTCAAGAGAACCGGCGTTAACTCCTATCCTTATCGGGATGCGCGCGGATTTTGCGGCAGCTATAATTTCTTTAACCTTCAAATCGCTTCCGATATTGCCCGGGTTAATGCGTATTTTGTCGGCTCCGGCTTCAATAGCGAGCACGGCCAGCCTGCTGTTGAAATGAATATCAGCGACAAGCGGTATTTTTATGCAGGCCTTTATCTGTTTTATTCTTCCCGCGGCTTCTTCGTCCAAAACAGCGCATCGGATAATCTCGCAGCCTGCGGACTGCAGCTCTTTTATTTGCGCGATTGTCGCCGCTGCGTCCCTGGTGTCAGTCTTGGTCATGGACTGAACCGAGACAGGCGCTTTGCCGCCTATTGTTATATTTCCGGCCTTTACCGGCCGGGTAATGCGTCTCATCTGTTCATCGTCCTCAATATCATATTGAAAATGTCCAGAGAAAATACGCCGATTATCATTACCAGCACCACCGCCCACCCCGCGTACATCAGCGCCATCTGGGTCTTTAAAGGCACCGGCTTCCTTATTATGCCTTCAGCTATATAAATGAGAATCAGCCCGCCGTCAAGCACAGGAATAGGCAGAATTAGGTTTAACGCGCCTACTATAGTGCTAAGAAGCGCCGTGAGGAAAAGGAGCTGTGTCAAGCCCTTTTCAGCCGCGTCCCCGGCCATCTGAAACATCATGATAGGCCCTCCGACGGAATCCCTTACGGATTGCTTGCCTTTAGCCATCAGCCAGAGCGCCTTTACCTGAAGCAGGGTCAACGAGACCGGCTTGTCAATTGCCATGAGAAATGATTCTTTGACGCCATAGGCCTTTTTATAGAACATCAGCGGTTTTGCCGAGATGCCTATCATAAACCTCTTGGATATAATATTGTCCTTTATGGGAGTTACCGTCCGGAACTGCTGCTTGCCGGCCCGGTCTACCAGAAACACTATATCTTTTCCCCCGCAGGAACCGACAACATCATAAATATCCGCGAACTGAGTTATTTTTTTGCTGTTTGCTTTGAGAATAAGATCGCCGTTCTTGATGCCTGCTTTATAGGCAGGCGTTCCGACGCTGACCTCAATAACCGCCGGCATGAACATTGCCAGCCCGAAAGGCTTATCATGGAAAAACTCGACTTTCAGGTCTTTTTGCTTCCCTGCCCGCTCTATAGTCGCGGTAAATATTTTCTTCTCGCCTATCTCATCGTAGAGTTTGTGCGTAAGCTCCGCCGGCTTGCCGTCAACAAGAACGATTTTGTCTCCTTTCATGAAACCGGCTTTTTCGGCTATAGAGCCTTTTTCCACCGAACCCACGACGGAAGGGCTGGTCCCGTACTGCACGCCGGTAACGAAGACGAAGAAGAATATCACCACTCCGAGTACCAGGTTTATGAAAGACCCCGCGAAGGTAATAAATATTTTAGACCACCACGGCTGGCCCAGGAATTCGTATTTCTCAAAAGTATCCTTGCGCCTGAGTTCGTTGTTTACCTCTTCTGCGGGTTCGTCGCCTGCCATCTTGACATAACCGCCCAGAGGAAACCAGGAGATCATATACTCCGTATCGCCTTTCTTAAAACCGGCCAGTTTTCCGCCCCAGCCTAGAGAAAACTTAAGCACCCTGACGCCCATTATTTTCGCGGCTAAAAAATGCCCTGCTTCGTGGACGAAAACAACCACCCCAAAAGCGAAGAACGCGGCAATATAGGGCAGCGCGCCAGCGGCAAGAGCCAAAATATTCCCCGGTAAATTACCTGTCATTTGCTATCTCCTTTTCAGCGGCTGACCTGGCCCAGTCGCCGGCAGAAAGTATCTCCGTCAGTTTTGGGTTCAAAATAGTCTTATGGGCAGCCATGACTTTCTTTATTATTCTCGGAATATCCATGAAACCGGCTGCTTTAGAAAGAAACGCGTTAACGGCCGTCTCAGCTGAGGCCGCAAGCACCGCCGGCATTGTACCTCCCTTCACAAGCGCCGAGTAGGCGAAAGCCAGGCACTCAAACCTCGCGGTATCCGGCTTCGCAAAAGTAAGAGGCCCGCAGGATGAGAGATTCAGCCTTGGAAGATTATTGTTTATTCTCTCGGGCCAGCTCAAGGCATACTGTATCGGAAGCTTCATATCCGTGACACCGAGCTGAGCCATCACCGAACCGTCCGAGAACTCAACCAGAGAGTGCACAATGGATTGGGGGTGCACCAGCACGTCAATTCTCTCGGGAAGCATATTGAAAAGATGATGCGCCTCTATTACCTCAAACCCTTTGTTCATTAGCGTCGCTGAGTCCACCGTTACTTTACTTCCCATATCCCAGGTAGGATGCGCGAGCGCGTCCTCAACCGTCACTTTTTCAAGTTCCTTTTTTGAAAGATCCCTGAAAGGCCCGCCTGAAGCCGTGAGTATCAACCTCCTCACGCTTGCCCGTGATTCGCCGTTCAGGCACTGAAATATTGCCGAGTGTTCGCTGTCAACCGGGAGTATATTCACTCCCTTTGCGCGCGCGAGTTTCATAATATAATCGCCGGCAAAAACTATAGATTCTTTGTTTGCCAGCGCCACATGTTTTCCGCGTTTTATTGATTCAAGCACCGGGACAAGCCCTGCGGAACCCACAACCGCGACAAGCACAAGTTCGGCCCCTGTCTCGCGGACAAGTTTTATCATTCCTGCCGTTCCCGCGTATACCTTCGGCGTGTACCTGCCGCCAAAGGAGGACGCGAGGCCCGCTGCTTTTCCTTCGTCTTTAACGCAAAGGAGCGACGGTTTGAATTTCAAGGCCTGCTCTTTCAAGAGCGCGGCGTTCCCCCAGGCGGAAAGAGCTACCACCTCAAAGCGAGCGGGAAACGCGGCAACCACCTTCAGGGCGTTAACGCCGATGGAACCGGTTGAGCCCAGTATTGCTATCTTTTTTCTTGTCATAGGAAATATTTCATGAGCAGAATGAAAACCGGCGCCGCCAGCAGGAACGAATCCAGCTTGTCAAGCAGCCCGCCGTGCCCCGGAATTATATTTGAAGAATCCTTGACGCCCGAAAACCTCTTGATAAGCGACTCCGTTAAATCTCCCGCCTGCGCGCTAAGGCCGAGTATCACGGCAAAGAGCACAACCCGAACCGTGTCAATCCCGATGTAACTGTTGCCTGTCGCCAGCTTTAGAATAAGGGCCGCCCCGGCAACCACGGCCAACCCGCCCAAGAGGCCTTCGATTGATTTTTTTGGACTGACCGGCTTAAGCAGTTTATGCTTTCCGATTGCCGTGCCTATGAAGTAAGCGGCGCTGTCATAGATCCAGACTACGCCGAAGAGGAAAAGCGCGTAGAAAGGGCCAAAGTGTATTACCTGAAGAAGTTGAACGCCAAGCACTATGATGTAAAAACCGCCCAGCACCGTGAAAGCCATCGAGAGCATCCCGTTCTTGATATCCTTGTTGAATATCGGCGGGACCAGCACCAGCGCGGCGTAAAGTATCATAAGGGCGAACACCTTTATGAGATCAAATGCGGTGTCAGACGGAGTCATATTCATAAGTTCGTACAGGCATATGGCAAGGAAGAGAAGATTGGCCCAGAGCATGGTCTCGATTCCGGCCTTTTTCAGCATGCGATGGTATTCTATCAGCGCCCCCGCGAGCGCGCCTATTATTATGATGTCATAAACCAAGGGGCTCTTAAATACAGAGAATAAAAAAACGGGAAGGAATACAAGAAATACCGCTATACGGATAAACCTTTCCATCATATCCCCCCGAAACGCCGTTCGCGTTTCCTGTATGCTTCAAGCGCCTCGTGAAGGCTTGCCGCCGTGAAATCCGGCCAGAGCGTCTGCGTGACATAAAACTCGGAATAGGCTATCTGCCATAGCAGAAAGTTTGAGACTCTCATCTCTCCGCTGGTCCGGATGAGAAGGTCAGGGTCGGGCATGCCCCCGGTGTAAAGATAATCGGAGAGCAGGTCTTCATTTACGGCTTGCGCTGCGTTCTCGGGCGTCATTCCGGCGCCTGACGAGAGCACATCAGAAACAATCCGCCGTACAGCATCCACAATTTCTATCCTGCCTCCGTAATTCAAAGCTAGACTGAGCACCATTCCTTTATTGCCGGAGGTCTCCTTCATAGCCTTCACCAGCTCTTTTTGCACAAAAGCCGGTAATTCCTTATACCGGCCTATCACATTGAACCTGATATTATTCTTCATCATGGTTCTTTTTTCTTTGAGCAGGAATATCTTTAGCAGCCGCATAAGGAAGCCGACTTCTTTCTCCGGCCTGGACCAGTTCTCCGAAGAAAAAGCGTAAAGAGTAAGGTACTTTACACCTATGCGCCTGCATTCGGTAACTACATCTTTAACTACATTTACGCCGCGCCTGTGACCTTCGATCCGGGGCAAACCGCGGTTCACGGCCCAACGGCCGTTGCCGTCCATTATTATCGCTATGTGGGCCGGTATCTTAAGTTTAATCTTCGGGCCTGCCTTAGACTTCCATTATTTCCTTTTCCTTGTTAACAAGGAACTTATCTACATCAGCAATAAACCTGTCGAGCATCTTCTGCACGGCGTCCTTGTTCCTCTTGCTGTCATCCTCGGACATCTCAGCCGCCTTCTTTGCCTTGTCCAGCTCGTCATTGGCGTCGCGCCTGATGTTTCTAAGCGACACCTTGCCTTCCTCGCCGAGTTTTCTGGCGTACTTGGAAAGTTCTTTCCTTCTCTCTTCCGTAAGGGAGGGCACATTTATGCGGATGAGCTTTCCGTCGTTCACCGGGGTCAGCCCCAGGTCGGATTTCATAATGGCTTTTTCTATATTTTGAAGAGCAGAAGGGTCAAACGCTTTTATCTCTATAGTCCTGGCCTGTACCGACACATTTGCGACCTGCTTGAGAGGCACATCCGCCCCGAAATATTCCACTTTTATGCTGTCAAATATGGCGGTTGACGCGCGACCGGTACGAATGGTCGCAAGCTCTACACTGACATGCTCTGCGGCTTTTTTCATTTTATCTTCTGTCACTTTGATGTTGAAAGGCATATTGTCCCTCCTTAATACAATTGACTCGTTTTAAGAAACGATTGTTCCTATCTTTTCGCCGGAGATTGCCCTGGAGAAACTGCCCGATGCTCCGGAATCGAATACTATGATGGGGATGTTATTTTCCATGCAGAGGGTCACGGCAGTTGCATCCATGACCTTAAGTTTATTATTGATGACTTCCATGTAGCTTATTTCGTTAAACTTCTTCGCGGCTTTGTCTTTCTTGGGGTCTGATGTGAAGATACCGTCAACTTTGGTGGCTTTAAGCAGGACATCTGCTCCGATTTCAATTGCCCTCAGGGCCGCCGCGGTGTCCGTCGTAAAGTAAGGATTTCCTGTACCTGCCGCGAAAATAACCAGCCGGCCCTTTTCCATGTGCCTTATCGCCCTTCTTCTGATGTAGGGTTCGGCTACTTTCTCTATCTCCAGGGCGGTAAGCACCCGGGTAAAGACGCCCTGCTTCTCCAGCGCGTCCTGGAGAGCGAGCGCGTTAATTACCGTAGCCAGCATGCCCATGTAGTCGGCCGAGACCCTGTCCATGCTCTTTGCGTAGGACCCGCGGAATATATTTCCTCCGCCGATCACAACCGCAAGCTCTATATGCATCTGCTCTTTGGTTCTTTTTATTTCTGTCGCAAGCTCTTTGAGTATGGTCGGGTTCAGTCCCTGCTGGGCCTCGCCCGACAGCGCTTCACCGCTTATTTTCAGGAGCACTCTCTTATATTTTGCCTTGCGCATCCTACCCTCCGGAGACCTGGCGTTTTAGCTCTCGGATACAAAAACCGCGGGCTTTTGGCCCGCGGCTCTGATTATTTCTCTCCGACCTTGAACCTGGAGAATCTCTTGATCACGATATTCTCCCCGGTCTTGGCTATTTTAGCCGTGACCAGATCTTTTATGCACTGCTTGTCATCCTTTATGAAAGCCTGTTCGACAAGGCAAACATCTTTGTAGAATTTCTCTACCTTACCGTCAACAATCTTCTCGGCAATCTTTTCCGGCTTGCCTGATTTGATGGCCTCTTCTTTGAAGATAGACCTTTCTTTCTCAAGCACTTCCGGAGCGATATCTTCGCGTTTCACATACAACGGATTCATCGCGCAAATCTGCATCGCGATATCCTTGCAGAGTTCCTTAAAATCTTCGGTCCTGGCAACAAAATCCGTCTCGCAGTTTACTTCAACCATCGCGCCGACCGTGCCTTCCATATGGATATAGGAGTAAACCAGACCTGAAGCCGCGCTTCTGACAGCCTTCTTCTGCGCGGTCGCGAGCCCTTTCTTTCTTAAGAATTCAACGGCTTTTTCAAGATCGCCCTTTGAATCATCAAGCGCCTCTTTGCAGGCCAGCATGCCCGCGCCGGTTTTTTCCCTGAGTTCCTGGATCTCTTTCGTGCTTACCATTATTCTACGCCTCCCTTGCCCGGTTTCTTTTTAAGGCTAGTCTTATCCTCTTGGAATTTTTCTATTACAGTTTCCATCTCTTCATCTATGTCGGCGGGAATTTCTTTTGCTTCCGCAGCCGCGTCTGCCGCGGCTTTCTCGGCCAGAAGCGCTTCTTCGGCCACGCCTCTCTTGCCTTCAAGTACAGATTCGGAGATGAGGTAGGTTACAAGTTTGATAGCGCGTATGGCGTCATCGTTGCCCGGAATAACATAGTCAACTTCATCCGGATCGGAATTGGTGTCTGCGATGCCGATTACGGGTATCTCAAGCCTCTTCGACTCAAGGATTGCCGTGTGTTCTTTCTTGGTGTCGACCACATAGACCGCTGCAGGCAGCCTGTCCATGTTGCGTATACCGCCGAGCACCTTGGAAAGTTTCGCCATCTCTTTCTCAAAACCAAGCACTTCTTTTTTGGTGAATTTGGAGAAAGTGTCGTTCGCCTTCATCTTTTCAAGATCTTCAAGCCTCTTGATGCTCTTCTTGATGGTTTTGAAATTTGTGAGCATTCCGCCGAGCCACCTGTAAGAGACATAGAACATCCCCGCTCTCTTGGCTTCCTCGGTGATTATCTCCTGGGCCTGGCTCTTAGTGCCGACGAAAAGGACATAGCCTCCCTTTGCCGCGGCGTCCTTAACGAAATCGCAGGCTTCCTTGAGCTTCTTCACGGTCTTCTGGAGGTCGATAATATAAATACCGTTCCTCTTACCGTAAATGAATTTTGCCATTTTGGGATTCCAGCGTTTGGTCTGGTGTCCGAAGTGAACACCAGCTTCGAGCAATTGCTTGATTGAAATGACCGGCATACAAAAAACCTCCTTAAGGTTTTTACCTCCGCTCATTCGGCCCGCATTCCCGGGCGCCGGTTGGCTCCGCGGGACCTGTGCGTGCATTTATGAAGAGCGTGTGAATTCCCGGTCGAATTACCGGGTCTGCGCCTTGGCGGCGCGATAGTATATAAATAATATAGGAATTAAAGGCAAATTTCAAGATATTTGTGCGGGATAAACGAAAAAGCCCTGCTTTCTCGTGCGTTTTTAACCTTTTTCAGGATTTTTTCCACTTTTTGAACTCTTGAATGATGCGGTTGACCAGTTTAAAAGTCTCGTATTGCATAAGTTGTGATGTATCCGCTTCATAGCCGCCGTTCACAAAAGCGTTTGCGTGCGGCATATAGCTCAGGTAACCGGTTGAATTATATAGAATGTATGTTTTTTTAAATGGCGAATTCCATTTTATCTCAAGTCCTGGCTCCGCCAGCAGCTCTCCCGGAACGCCTGCAAAGCAAACATCTCCAATCCGGAGGAAGACAACTTCCGCGGTCTCAGTCTTCTTTTTCTCAAAAAGCGGCATGATATGTTTTTTATTCCCCGCGTTAATGGCCATGGGGACTTTTATGGACCTGGTTTCCACTTCGGGGCTTTTTATCCTGCAGCCCGCTGCCTTCAGCACCCGCGAAAAGCTGCCTGAAACTTTCAAACCCAGTCGCCGTCCGAGGCTCTCCATCTTTTTGAAACCGCCTTCACAATCATACGGATGCAGGTCCCCGCAAGCGCCGGTGGTAAAAACGCAAAAGCCGCCGAGTTTTCGTTCCACGGTTCTTCTTAACGCTCCGGGATAATCAGAGGTGATTTTTAGCGACTTGCCTCCGCGCCTCTGGGACGCGAGCGGATGAGCGGAGTAATTAACTATATTGGCTAAGTCCTTTTTCGTCCTTCTGCTGACGAAAAACAGCATTCCAAGTTCAGGGTCGGTCACGCCGTCGGCAACGGGTTTTAAATGTTTTTCTTCAGGCAGATAAGCAAACCTGCTGCCGGCAAGTAAAACCCTCCTGTTAATATTCTCATAAGCATTTACCGAATGACGGTAGACGTCCACGGGTTCCATCCCTAAAAAAACTCCTTCTAAGGCTTCGAGCGTCCTTTCAATAAGCCATTCAGAGTACTTTTCATCTCTTAAAGATTCTTTAGACGCCGAGCGCGAGTGCGGTCCGGAATGAGTATGCGTGCAGGCAACAATAATACTTCCGGATTTTATCCCCGTCTTCGCAGCGGCCCGTTTCCGAAGCTCAAGAATGAGAGGCCTGTCCATTCCGATAAGGTCATAACTGAGCAGCAGGGCTTTCCTTCTTCCGTCATTAAAGGCTAGGCCTGAAAGCAGCAGGTCATCATACACTCCGTTAGAAACATTGTCCGGCCCGTATCCCCCGAGCAGGGCGCCGACCACCGGCGTTATTTTGTTCCTGAAAGTTTTTATTCTCAGCATGTTTTCTTCCTTTTTACGGCGGAGGCCCCGGCTCTCGCGATATCGACATCTTTTAATCCATACTTTGAGAGCAGTTCTTCAGGCTCGCCTGACTCTCCGAAAGAATCGTTAACCGCGACAAATTCCACCGGAACAGGGAATGAAGCTAAAAGAGCTTCCGCGACAGCCGATCCCAGCCCGCCGTTTCTCTGGTGCTCCTCGGCAGTAACTATACATCCGCACTTTTTTGCCGCGTCCACAACAGCTTGCTTATCCAGCGGTTTTATCGTAGCCATATTGATTACCGCCGCATCCACTCCCGCCTTTTCAAGCAATACAGCCGCACGCAGCGCTTCCGGAACCATTATTCCGCAGGCAATTATCGCAAGGTCTTTTCCTTCTCGAAGAGTCACTGCTTTCCCGATGGCGAAAGGGGTTTCTTCTTTTGTTATGACTTCCGAGGCCGTTCTTGCCGTCCTGATATAAACCGGGCCTATGTATTCCGCGGCAGCCCGGACAGCCTTCTTCACCTCAAGCGCGTCTGCCGGGCAGATGACCGTCATGTTCGGGAGCGCTCTCATAATTGCAATATCTTCGAGGCACTGAGCCGTTGCCCCGTCCGAACCCGCGGAGATACCTGCATGCGAACCCACAAGTTTTACGTTGGCCTTGTTGTAGCAAACAGTTATCCGTATCTGATCATACGCGCGGTTCGTCAGGAAGACAGCGAAAGAACAGGCAAAAGGAATAAAACCTTCCCTGCTCATTCCCGCGGCGGTTCCAATCATATCCTGCTCGGAGATGCCGAGGTTGAAAAATCTGAGAGGAAATTCCTTTTTGAATCCGGCAGCCTTAGTAGAATCCTCCAGGTCTCCCGAAAGGACCACTACACGGCTTTCTCTTTTCCCGAGCTCAGCCAGTTCTTCTCCGAATCCGTCCCGGATGGCTTTTAATTCCATTTTTCAAGCTCCAGAAGCGCAGCCGCCAGATCCTTATCGTTTGGGGCCTTGCCGTGCCAGTGAGGGTTAAGCTCCATGAACGAGACGCCCTTCCCTTTGATGGTATTTGCCTTGATAAAATACGGCATGCCCGGCTCTTTCCCGAAGCCGCGAAGCGCCCCGAGTATCTGAACCATATCATGGCCGTCTATTTCTTCAACCTTCCAGCCAAACTGCCTAAGTTTTCCCGCCACAGACTCAATATTTTTTATCTCCGCGACAAGGCCGTTCTGCTGGACTTTGTTAGCGTCCAGGATAACGCAGAGATTATCCAGCTCGTGATGCGCCGAGGTAAGAAAGGCCTCCCAGACCTGTCCCTCCTGCATCTCGCCGTCGCCCAGCATGCAGTAAATCATGTGTTTTTCTCCCTTTAGTTTCGCGGCCAGCGCCATTCCGTTCGCGAAGGAAAGTCCCTGTCCAAGACTGCCCGTGGAAAGTTCGACGCCGGGAACAGCTGCGTGAACGTGCCCCTGGAGCAGAGCCCCGAGCTTCCTGAACCTGTCAAGTTCGGCTTTCGGAAAGAATCCCTTTTCTGCCAGCACGGTATACAGTGCCGGGCTTGCATGGCCTTTGGACATGATAAACCTGTCGCGGGCAGGACTTTGCGGCTGGCCAGGAAAAACTTTGATTTTCGAGAAATATAGCGCTGTGAGAAGATCAATGCAGGAAAGAGAGCCGCCGGGATGCCCCGCGCCGGCCTTGTTTATCATCTTCAATATCTCTATCCGGAACTTTCCGGCTTTCCGTTCCAGTTCCTTTATGTCTTTTTTATCCGGCTGCATGCTTGTCCTATTATACAACACTTTCTCCGCCCTTTCAAAACAAGTTGACAAATCCGCGCGGCTGGCATAAAATTAAATTGAATTAACGGAGGGAACTTATGGTTGAGACTGCCAAGAATGATTCCTTTGATGAAATGCAAAAACCGGGAGCAGATTTCTCCGCCTCATCGGCTTTCAGGAGCCAGGCCTTCAAGTACCTCTCGGAAAAATCTAAAACTTTCGGGTTTGTCTCAGGTATTCTCTCTCTCTCCGCCGTGGCTTTTCTTGATTACACAACCGGGAATGAGATTGTGATGGTCCTTCTTTATCTTATCCCTATCATAATGACTTCGTGGCTTTTAAGCAGGCGGGCAGCTATGATTTTCCCGGTTTTGTGCGGCCTCTCCCTGATCAGCATAGACTTGCTCAACGGCCATGTTTACAAAAACAACCTGGTGCTAATCTGGAACGCAGCCACAATCCTCGCCACATTCCTGATAATTACCATTGTATTCCAGGCTTTAAAGCAGGCTTATCTGGACGAAAGAAAACTTGCGCGCCACGATATCATGACCGGCATCCCGAACAGGAAAATGTTCTATGAGGAACTCGACAAAGAAGCCTACAGGACCGGCAGGTACGGCAGGCCTTTCACCGTAGCGTATATAGATATGGATAATTTCAAACACATAAATGATTCGCTCGGACACGACAGCGGGGATGAACTTCTCAGGTTCGTTGCGAATTCCATCCGGCGGAATATCCGCATTTCAGATGTCGTTGCGCGTATGGGAGGGGATGAATTTATTCTGCTTTTGCCGGAGACCAACCAGGAGCGGGCCAGGCTGGTAATCTCCAAACTGCTGAGGCACCTAAACTCCTCCATTAACAAAGAGATTTGGCCTGTTTCTTTCAGCATAGGCGTCTTAAGCTGTGAATCCGGGTCTTGTAACGCCAGGGAAATGATCAAGAAAGCTGATGAACTTATGTATGAAGTAAAAAGGGCCGGCAAGAACAGCGCGAAATTCGGAAAGTTCGGAAAATACTGACACTCTTTGCAGGGACTTACGGTTAAACTTAAGGATTCAGGTTTTCCAGTTCGTGCGACAGGTTCAGCCACTCTTCCTGCAGTTTCTTGGCCTTCTCCTCATCAAGTTTAAGCTGTTTTACCTGCTCCGGATGGCCGGGGTCTTTGTAGAACTCCGGGCTCTCCATCTCCTTTATCATCTCAGCGTTCTTTGCGTGAAGCGCGGTCATCTCCAGGTTTATCTCTTCTATCCTTGCGGCAAGTTCCTTTTTCTTGTGCGCGACCATGGACGGATTGACCCTTTTTTTCTTTTCCCGGGACTCGGTCTTTACAGCAGGCTTTTCTTTCGGGGCAGTTGTTCTTTCTTTTAAGGGAAGCCCGACAGTCTCCCCCATAAGCTTCTTTTTCTCTACATAATAATCATATCCGCCCGCGAAGGGAATAAGACGGCCGCTATTTACTTCCACTATTTTGTTGGAAATTGAGCGTATAAAATGCACGTCATGGCTGATGAAACAGATAGTGCCGGTGTAATCATTGAGGGCCTTTATCAGGATGTCCCTTGACGGGATATCCAAATGGTTTGTCGGCTCGTCCATCAGTATGAAGTTCGGGGGGTTTATCAGCACTTTGGCAAGGACCAACCGGCTCTTTTCTCCTCCGCTTAAAACTTTCACTTCTTTAAAAACATCATCGCCGCGGAACATAAACATGCCTAGCATTTTCCGAAGCGACAGTTCCGCCGCCATGGGCGCCGCAGAATCGAGTTCCTGAAGCACCGTATTGTCAGGATTAAGAACATCAAGCCGGTACTGCGGGTAGTAAACCGCGTTGACGTTGAAACCCAGCCGCCGTTTTCCGCTCTCGAACGGCAAAACCCCTGCCATTATCTTAAGCAGCGTGGATTTGCCTGCGCCGTTAACACCGACAAGCGCTATCCGGTCTCCCCTCTCAATGGAAAGGTCAACCCCGGAGTAGATACTTGTGCTGCCGTAGGATTTATGGAGGTTCTCCAGCGCTATTACTTCCCGCCCGCTCTTTACGGGTTGGGGAAAAGAGAAATTGAGAGTCTTTTTTTCTTTCTCGACCACTATTTCTTCCATCTTGTCGAGGTGTTTTATTTTGCTCTGCACGGATTTTGCTTTTGAAGCGGTCGCGCGAAACCTGTTAATGAACTCCTGCAGGCGTTCCTTCTCTTTCTGCTGCTGTCCGGATTGCTTCTCCAGAATATCGCGCTTCTTCTGTTTCTCCTCCAGGAAGAAGTTGTAATTCCCCTTGTAACTGACCAGCTTGCCGCTGTCTATCTCAAGTATGCGCGTGGATACGTTGTCGACGAAGTCCCTGTCGTGCGAAGTGAATATCAGGATTCCCTTGTAGGACAATATGAAGTTCTGCATCCAGAGCAGAGAGTAAAGGTCCAGGTGGTTAGTGGGCTCGTCAAGGAGCATTATGTCCGGCGGGTTTACAAGCAGCCTGGCGAGAGCTATTCTCATTAACCAGCCGCCGCTGAACTCTTCCGTATTGCGGTTGAAGTCCTTCTCCTTGAAACCCAGCCCGTAAAGCACGCGTTTGGCCTTGTACTCTACATTATAACCGTCAAGCGCTTCGAACCTGTGGCTCAACTCGCTGTATTCATCGTAATATTTTGCCGCGTCATCCCCGCCCATCTTATGCTCAAGCTCCCTCATCTTCGCTTCAATCGAACGTATTTCTTCGCTTGAACCCGCGACTTCCTCTATTACGGTCTTGCCGCGGATGGAATCTATCTCTTGCGGAAGAAAACCTATCTTTGCTCCGGTTTCAACGACGCGCTCGCCGGAATCGCAGTGCTCCTCTCCCGTTATTATCTTAAAAAAAGTGGTTTTACCGGAACCGTTCGGGCCGACCAGAGAAACGCGCTCACCGTCGTTGAAATAGGCTTCCGCCTCCTCAAGTATCACCCTTTCTCCGAAGTTTTTCGTAAGTTTCGTAATCTGAAGCATTTTTCTCCCATGAAAACACAGGGGACAATCCGGCCCGGATACTACAGGGCAAGGACAGTCCCCGGCAAAAGCGGCCTGACGCCGCGAATATTTACTACTGATTAAGTCCTGTAATGCGCGTTTATTTTTATGTAGCCTTCCGTAAAATCGCAGGTCCAGACTTTCGCTCTATTTTTCCCGGCTCCGAGATCAACCGTTATGCGCACTTCCTTCCCGGCAAGAGCCGTGTGCGCCTTTTTTTCGCTGAAACCCGGAAGTTCTATTCCGCCGCTGACTACTTTCAGGCCTCCGAAAAATATCTTTATTTTTTCTTCACGGAATTTAATACCGGAATTTCCTACCGCCGAAAGCACTCGCCCCCAGTTCGGGTCGCCGCCGTAAACAGCCGTCTTCACGAGCGAGGACTTCGCTATAGCCATCGCCGCAGCGCGGGCGGTCTTTTCATCAACGGCGCCTTTTACTTCTATTTCAACGAATTTTGAAGCGCCTTCTCCGTCCCTTACAATCTGTTTTGCCAGCGAAATCATCACGGAAGAAAGTGCCTTCAGGAACGCGTTATATTCCCGGCCGCGCGCCTTTATCGGACGGTTTCCTGCCATTCCGTTCGCGAGACACAGTACCGTGTCATTTGTGCTGGTGTCACCGTCCACGGTAATGGAGTTGAAACTCTCTTTAACGCAAGCCCCCAAAGCGGCATCAAGCATTTGCTTGGAAACGGAAACATCGGTAAGAACAAAACACAGCATGGTCGCGAGGTCCGGGTGTATCATACCGGAACCCTTTGCCATGCCGAAGATACCGCATTTACGGCCGCCTAGTTTCAGCCCCGCACCTGCCGTTTTAATAAAAGTGTCCGTGGTCATTATTCCGCGAGCCGCTTCCTCGAGACCTTCCGGACGAAGCCTCCGCGCGGCGGCCTTTACGCCCGCGATTATTTTCGCTACCGGAAGTTTTACCCCTATAACGCCGGTCGAA
>CAITPB010000074.1 GCA_903894145.1 Candidatus Firestoneibacteriota bacterium
CATCTGCACGCTGTCAAACCCGAGCGCGAAGATACACATAGAGATGACGGTTGACTCCGGCAGGGGATATGTTACGGCTGAACAGAACAAGAAAGAGGATTCGCCGATCGGCGCCATCGCGGTAGATTCCATCTATACCCCGGTCAACAAGGTTAATTTTAAAGTTGAGAACACCAGGGTCGGACAGATAACGGACTACGAAAAGCTTGTACTAGAAATATGGACGGATGGCAGGATTAAACCGGAAGACGCGCTTTCCTTCGCGGCAAAGATTATGCGTGACCACCTCCCGATATTCATCAACATCGAAGAGGACATGGAAGTCGAAGAGGAAACGCCGGTAGACAAGGACAAGGAAAAACTCAAGGAAATCCTTAAAAAGAGTGTGGATGAACTTGAGCTTTCCGTCAGGTCCGCGAACTGCCTTAAAGTTGCCGGAATAAAGAGCATAGGCGAGCTGGTTTCAAAGAGCGAGTCCGATATGTTGAAATACAGGAATTTCGGCAAAAAGTCACTCAAGGAGATTGCTGATATTCTCGGCACTATGGGACTTTCCTTCGGCATGAACCTGTCGCCGGAGATACTTGAAGAGTTTAAGACTGAAACACCGGAATAAATATTCCGGCCCAAGGGCGGGTATATTCCATTTCGAATAGAGAGAGAAAAAGATAAAGGGAGCGGATTATGAGGCATAGAGTTGCGGATAAAAAATTAGGCAGAACCTACGAGCATAAGAAAGCCCTGCTAAGCAATATGGCAATCTCTCTGTTCCGTTACGAGAGGATAGAAACCACGCTGGTGAAGGCGAAACTGCTCCGCGTCAAAGCGGAAAGGATGATCACGTGGGCAAAGAGAGGCGGGCTGGCAAACATAAGGCTGCTGGAAGGCGCCTTGCTTCATAACAAGGACACTGTGGGAAAACTGGTGAAAGTAATAGCGCCCAGGTATAAAGACAGGAACGGCGGCTATACCAGAATAATGAAACTCAGAAACCGGAAAGGCGACAATGCCCTGATAGCGATAATAGAGCTCGTCGACCGGGTGAAGAGAGAAAAGAAAGTTAAGAAAGAAGTGAAGGAAGCGGCGACGCTTGAAACAAAAGGCGCCAAAAAAGAAGAAGCCGCAAAGAAATAACGAAGAACAAAAGGGCTTCCGCGAAAGCGGGAGCCCTTTTTTGTTTGGTTGACTTTTGCTACAATGAATTTGCAGCCGGAGGGCGTATGAAAAAAAAGAATGATTTTGCGGGCTATACCGGACTAATAGACCTGATGTCCGCAGCTAATAAATATCCGCTTTCATTCCTAAATGCGGGAAAGCAGGCTGCTTCTGACTGGAGCGGAAAGGCCAGGCGTAAAATGTTTGAACTTTTGGCCTTTGCACCGAAAGCTGTCCCGTTTTCTCAAAGACTAAAAGCAAAAGTTAAGAAAGACGGCGTCATAATCGAGACGCTGGAATACTCTTTGCCCTACGGTCCAAGAACGGAAGCCTTCTTTCTGTATCCGGAGGGAGCAAAGGGCAGGCTTCCCGGCATAGCAGCCCTGCATGACCACGGGGGTTTCAAGTATTTCGGCAAGGAAAAGATAACCGAATTGCCCCGCGAGCACAGGATGCTTAAGGGATTTCGGGAAGAGTACTACGGCGGTCGCGCCTACGCGAACGAACTTGCAAAGCAGGGTTTTGCCGTCCTGGTGCACGATTGCTTTATGTGGGGAAGCCGCAGGTTCCATGAGAGCGAATTGTCAGAAAATTTCCTTGAGCCGCTTAAAGGGAAAAAACCTGGCTCCGAAGGTTTCATTAAGGCCTACAATTTAATTCAGCGCGACTACGAAAATATTATTTCCAAGTACCTGATTACCCTTGGAACGACTATCCAGGGCGTTTTCTCTTATGAAGACAGGCGGGCTGTTGATTTCCTTCTCTCAAGAAAAGAGGTTGATGCCGACAGGATCGGCTGCCTGGGACTTTCAGGCGGGGGTTTAAGAACAGCCTATCTTGCCGGTTTGGACGAAAGGGTAAAGTGCGCGGTCTGCGTGGGCTTCATGGATACCTTCGAAGGGTTTCTGGACAACCGCATCAAGAATCACACCTGGATGCTGAATCTTCCCTACCAATCGCGCTATATGGATTTTACAGATATGGCCGCCATCAGAGTTCCCTCGCCGCTTATGGTGCAGTATGATATTCACGACGGGCTCTACACTCTTAAAGGACAGAAGGACGCGGATAAAAGGCTTGCCTCGATATATAAAAAAGCCGGGGCGCCGGAAAATTACAGGGGAATATTTTACCCGGGCCCGCATAAGTTTGATCTTCCTATGCAGGAAGACGCTTTCAGGTGGTTTGAACAGAAACTCACGTGAATATTTGACCAAATTCAGCGTGATTTTCAAACCATTGACATAGGGCAGTTATTATTTATATAATGGGCTTGGCGTGCAAAAAGAGTTTTTGCGCAATAGTTTGAATAGCGGGAGACATTTTGAGCATAAGGGAACTTGCCGCGCTTAATATTGCGGGAGTGACTCCCCTTATGTACCGGGAGCTTAAGGAGAAACTTGGCGATGACTCGCAAGTTCTCCGGGCGGCTCTGGCGCACAAGGGGATGGAAGAAAAAGAAGCCCTAAACGCGGCTGACAAAGAGATGGTTTTTTCGGACAAATCACATGTGAAAATGCTCGGGATGGATGATCCCGTATACCCCGCTCCTTTAAGATATATTCCGGATCCGCCGTATATAATCTATGTAAAAGGCGGGCTCAAGCAGGAAGACCTAATCTCGATTGCCATAGTGGGAAGCAGAAACCCTTCTGTTTACGGGAGAAGCCAGGCGGAAAACTTTTCCGCGGAGCTCTCGGCTCTCGGGTTTTGCATTGTCAGCGGTCTGGCAAAGGGAGTTGACGCGGCGGCGCATGGCGCTGTATTGAAGCGCGGCAACAGAACTCTGGCGGTGCTCGGCAGCGGTATAATGAAGATATATCCGGACGAGAACCGCGGGCTGGCCGAAAAAATCTGCGAGAACGGTGCGCTAATTTCAGAGTTTCCTCTGCTCAAGGGGCCGGAAAAATGGAATTTCCCGCGCAGGAACAGGGTAATCAGCGGGCTTTCCCTCGGCTCTCTGGTCATAGAAGCAGGAGAGAAAAGCGGCGCGCTGATAACCACAAAGTACGCGCTGGAGCAGGGGCGAGAGGTGTTTGCCCTTCCCGGCAACATTACGAGCGTGATGAGCAAAGGCACGAACGGGTTGATAAAGGCCGGCGCGAAGCTTGTGGAGAGCGCTGAAGACATA
>CAITPB010000075.1 GCA_903894145.1 Candidatus Firestoneibacteriota bacterium
CCTGAAAAATATTTTCTTTGCCATTCCCAATATCAAAGGGCAGCTGCTCGCGAATGATTTCTCTAAATACATGGAGTATTCGCTGAAAAAGGATCTTTTGAAGGATGAGCCGGTTATGACGGCGGAAGTTTCGGCTCTTAATCTAAGAGAGAAATTCCTTGAGATCTCAAACAAGATAAAAGATATGGTTATTAAGAGCCATGTCCCTCTTCCCTTAAAATTTGATTTTGAACTTTCTCACCATTATGGTATTGAGAATTTTGAGAAGATAGGAGCTACGATAATACGCTGCATAAACAGGGAATACTGCAAGACGATAATAATTACGCTTCCCGGGCAGAAAAATCCTACCCACTATCACAAGAAAAAGGAAGAAACTTTCCAGGTGCTTTACGGCGACCTGATTCTTGAGATGAGCGGCGTGGAAAAGGAATACAAGAAAGGCGATATTATTGTGGTTGAAAGAGAAGTGCCGCACAGCTTTACTTCAAAGGGCGGGGCAATCTTTGAAGAGGTTTCTACAACTCATTTCAAGGAAGACTCTTTCTATGAAGACCCCAAGGTGCTCGCTAATAAAAACAGGAAGACCGAGATGACCTTCTGGTCGGACTGGTTCAATAAGCCTTTATCCTGAGGAGAAAATGATAAAACTTTCCGATTATGTAATTAAGTTTGTTGCCGGGCTCGGCGTTAAGGAAGTGTTTATGCTCCCCGGCGGCGGTTGCATGCATCTTGTCGACTCTCTCGGGTCAAACAAAAAGTTAAGATTTGTCCCGGTGCTGCACGAGCAGGCCGCGGCTATCGCGGCAGACGCCTCAGCGCAGTACACCGGCAGGCTCGGGGCCGTGCTGGTAACTACAGGGCCGGGTGGGACTAATACGGTTACAGGCGTTGCTGCCTCCTGGATAGATTCAACTCCCGTAATATACTTTTCGGGGCAGGCAAAACGCGCGGATCTGCTGAAAGGGCGCGGAGTCAGACAAATGGGAGTGCAGGAAGTTGATGTAGTTTCTATTGTAAGTTCAATAACTAAATATGCCGTGACTGTTATGCGTCCGGAAGAAATCAGGTATCATCTTGAAAAAGCCGTTTACCTTGCCAATGAAGGAAGAAAGGGGCCAGTCTGGTTAGAAATCCCTCTGGATGTTCAGGGCAGTATGATAGATGAAAAGCAACTGAAGGGTTTTACTCCTGCCAAAAAGACATCAAAGAAACCGGAGATTGCTCAATGCCTGAAACTTCTGCGGGCCGCGAAACGTCCGGTTATTCTTGCGGGAAACGGAATAAGGATGGCAGGCGCGACGGCAAAGTTTCTCAAATTGATTCGCAAACTCAACATCCCTGTTTTGACCACCTGGCGCGCGGCCGATCTGCTCCCGGAAAATGATCCGCTTTATTTTGGGCGGCCCGGTTCCGTCGGTCAGCGGGCCGCTAATTTTATACAACAGAATTCTGATCTTTTAATCACCCTTGGCGCCCGGCTGGATCTGCCCCAAGTTGCTTTTGATTACAAGAACTTTGCCAGAGAAGCAAAAAAGATAATCGTAGATATTGACGCTGCGGAAATTCGCAAGATGGGGTTTAAGAAGGATATTGCAATTAATTCCGACGCCGGTGTTTTTATTGATTTGCTGCTTAAACGGGCTAAGCCGTCAGATGCAAAGAAATGGCTGGAGTGGTGCGGCCGCCTCAAGAAGTTATACCCTGTTCCGGACAAAACCAGCCTGCAGACTTCCGGTAAATTCATCAACACTTATAACCTCATAGATGTCTTGTCAAAACAGCTGACCTCTCACGATATTCTTGTGCCCGGCAGTTCAGGCAGCTGCGCGGAAGTTACTATGCAAACGATAAAGATAAAGAAAGGGCTGCGCGTGCTGAATACACCTGGACTGGGATCTATGGGCTTTGGTCTGCCTGCAGGGATAGGCGCCTGCGTTGCAAGCGGCCGGAGAACCATCGGCGTAGTCGGCGACGGAGGGCTGCAGCATAACATCCAGGAACTTGAAACTGTAAAGAGGCTGGGCATACCATACAAACTCTTTATTCTAAACAACAACGGCTATGGTTCTATCAGAATGATGCAGACCCGGCACTTTAAAGGACGGCTGGTCAGCTGCGATCCCTCAAGCGGACTGACCGTGCCGGGCACCTTGAGAATAGCTGCGGCCTACGGCATAAAAACCACGAAGATTACCGCAAAAGATAATCTCGAAAAGAAAGTTAAGGAAGTTCTTTCAAGCAAAGAATCGGTAATTTGCGATGTAGAGGTTGAGCCGATGCTGGAAACTGCCCCAAGGGTCTCTTCAGCGGTTCTTCCAGACGGCAGGATAGTCTCAAAGCCGCTTGAAGACCTCTGGCCCTTTTTGGACAGGAAGGAATTCCAGGCGGCCATGTTGATTAAACCGGCGGACGAAGTTTAAATGAATATACTCATTACGGGCGGAAAGGGGTTTATCGCGAGAAACCTCACGGAAGCGTTTTCCGCTGAACACAAGGTTAGTTCTCCGGGGAGCGGCGAGCTGGATCTCCTTAACTCCGTAAAAGTTGCCGATACGCTAAAGGCCGGAAGTTTTGACCTGGTTATTCATTCGGCTACTTATGACGCCGCCCCGAAGACCTCGACTAAAGACCCGGCGAAGGTGCTAAATAATAACCTCAGAATGTTCTTCAATATAGCAAGATGGAACGGTAAGTTTGGCAGGCTGATTTTCTTCGGCTCCGGAGCCGAGTTTGGCCGCGAGAACTGGAAGCCGCGCATGTCCGAAGAATATTTCGACGCTTTCGTGCCGTCAGATCAGTATGGTTTTTCAAAATATTTAATGACGAAGCACGCTCTTTCAGCCCAGAACATCTATAACCTAAGGCTCTTTGGGGTGTTTGGCAGATATGAGGACTGGCGGTACAGGTTTATTTCAAACCTTTGCTATCAGGCTCTAACCGGAAAGGAGTTAAGTATTCATCAGGATGCTGTTTACGATTACACTTCTATAGAGGATATCAAAGTTGTTGTGAAAAAATTCATCGATTTGGAACCGAAGAACAAAGTATACAATCTTTGCTCGGGAGCTGCCTTCAGCCGGAAAGAATTGGCCGGTAAGGTGCTTAAATGCGCCGGAAAAGAAATGAAAGTAATATTTGAAAAGAACGGCTTCGCAGGTGAATACAGCGGGGATAATACCCGCCTGCTTTCTGAACTGAAAGGTTTCTCGTTTACTCCAATTGACGAAGCGGTTAAGCCTCTCCTTGACTGGTATAAGCAAAACGCAAAAACCGTCTTCGCTGAATACGGTACAAAATGA
>CAITPB010000076.1 GCA_903894145.1 Candidatus Firestoneibacteriota bacterium
TCACAAGAAGGGTCCGCTTCCTCTTATTACCAGCTGCTGCCCGGCCTGGGTGGATTTCATGGAAAAGTTCCATCCGGATATGATAGAACATTTTTCTTCCACTAAGTCGCCGCATGAGATACTCGGGACGCTTACCAAAACGTATTATGCAGAGAAGAACAACATAGACCCTAAAAAGATTTATGGCGTTTCTATTATGCCCTGCACGGCGAAAAAGTACGAAATTACCAGGAGCGGCGAAATGTTTGCTTCCGGGTTGCAGGACATTGATGTTGTGATAACTACGAGAGAACTTGCGAGGATGATTAAGCAGTCCGGGATAGATTTTCTGAACCTTCCTGACGAAGAATGCGACCATATCCTTGGGGATTACACCGGGGCCGGCGTAATATTCGGCGCCACCGGCGGCGTTATGGAGGCCGCGCTCCGCACCGCGTATAACTTTGTTACCGGGAAAGAAGCTGAGAAAGTGGAGTTTAAAACGACACGAGGGCTTAAGGGAATAAAGGAGTCAGAGATAGATATTGCCGGAACAAAGGTTAAGATAGCCGTTGCTCACGGGCTCTCGCATGTTGAAGAAGTAATAAATAAAATCAGAGACGCGAAGAAGAAAGGCGAGGAATTGCCCTATCATTTCGTTGAAGTTATGGCTTGCCCCGGGGGATGTGTCGGCGGCGGCGGGCAGCCCTATATGGTCTGTGATGCTTTGAGAAAAGAAAGAGCCGCGGCTATATATCAGGATGACGATGACAGGGTTCTTCGCTGTTCTCACAAAAATCCGTATGTGAAGAGGCTTTACGCCGATTACATAGGAAAGCCGCTAAACGATAAGGCTCATAAACTTTTCCATACAGAATACAAGGCAATGCCGGTTTATAAAAGATAGTACGGGAAGATAATAATGAAGGGCGCCGGAATAGCGGCGCCCTTTTTTTTGTGCCCGTTTATCACAATAAAAAGCCTTTAATCCCGCTATACCGGATATGGTTAAATCAATAATGTGAAAGTATCACAATAAGCGAGGCAAATGCATTGCAGGTGAAAGAGGCTATATGTGAGAAGCATCAATAATGTGAATTATTGCGCATTATCGCTTGACTGAGCTTTTCGGTAAAGGTATAATTCTTTAGTCGCAAATTCTTCCGGAAAAGGCGCAAAAATGTCGGAGTCAAAGAGCTGCATCTTCAGGTTGTTCCGCTACAGAAGGTGTTTGAGAGATTTGAAGGAGCTCGGATATGTTAAAGTTTTCTCGGACAATCTCGGCGAAGCTTCCGGGGTCACGGCGGCTCAGGTCCGGAAAGATTTCTCGCTCTTCGGCATTACCGGCAACAAGAAGGGCGGATACATTATTGACGCGCTAATTGACAAGCTGAACTATATACTCGGGAAGGATGAAGTTCAAAAAGTTATCCTCGTCGGAACCGGGAATCTCGGGAGCGCTTTGCTTCGCTACAAAGGTTTCAACAAGGAAGATATCCAGATTTCCGCGGCGTTTGACGCGGATCCCGCAAAACAAATGAAATCCGGCGCAATTCAGATTTACCCCGTGAAAGATATCCTGGATTATGTGAAAATAAACCGCATACGTGTCGCAATCCTTGCAGTTCCCTCAGTTGTAGCTCAGGAGTCCGCTGAAATGCTCATAGCCGCAGGCGTCAGAGGTATTCTGAATTTTGCCCCCGTCACTCTTAAGGTTCCGGAAAAAGTTATTGTCAATAATATCAATCTTGCCATCGAACTTGAAAATGTTATCTACCATGTGAGCGTCAGGGAAAAGAATCACAGATAGGTAAATCTCTTTGAAGCGGCAAAGATGCCGCTGATTTCCATGTTGGAGAGGAGACAGGTGATGAGCAATCCCGTTCAAGCAGTATTGCAAATGAAGCAGAAGGCGCTTAGGGGCAGCCTGAAAAAATGGTTTGCTCCGGTCAGGATCAGCGTGGGTATGTCAACCTGCGAAATCGCCGCCGGGTCAAAAGCGGTGCTTGAAACAATTAACGCGGAGCTCAAAAGCAGAAAAGCCCGCGGGGTTTATGTCGGAGTAAAGGGCTGCGCCGGCAGGTGCAATGTGGAACCCACCGTAGAAGTCTACCGCCTCGGGTGTCTTCCCGTTAAATACGACAATGTGGACGAAGCAAAAGCCAAAAAGATAGTCTCGGACGCCCTGTCAAAAAAAGCTCCTCTGCGGGAAGCCGCTGCCTTAGGTCCTGATTCAAAATGCGAATGTCTTGAAGAAAGATCCGAGTATGTTTTCGGAGACCTGCCCGGTTTTAAAAAACAGAAACGAATAGTTTTGAGAAATTGCGGCATAATAGACCCGGATTCTCTGGACGATTATCTGGCTGTCAGAGGCTATCAGGCTCTCGCCAAAGTCCTTTCTGAATACTCTCCGGATCAGGTCATAGACGAGGTTTTGAAATCCGGCCTGCGAGGCCGCGGCGGCGGCGGGTTTCCAACAGGAACTAAATGGAATTATGTGGCAAGGGAAAAGGCAGAGCAAAAGTATGTAATTTGCAACGCTGATGAAGGTGATCCCGGAGCCTTTATGGACAGAAGCACAATAGAGGGAGACCCCTTCTCGGTGCTTGAAGCCATGGCTATAGGCGGTTTCGCCGTGGGAGCCTCCCAGGGAATTGTATATATCAGGGCGGAGTATCCCCTCGCGGTTGAACGCCTGAGAAAGGCAATCAAAACGGCGAGA
>CAITPB010000077.1 GCA_903894145.1 Candidatus Firestoneibacteriota bacterium
CGGGAGTATCACCAACTTGCCGAAAGAGACCTGCGTTGAAATACCTGTTTGGACAAGCAAGCGCGGGTTTGATCCGGTTTTTGTAGGGGATTTGCCGGAACACCTTGCTATTTTGAACAATATAAGCGCCCGCTGCGAAAACCTTGCGGTTGAAGGCGCGATTGAAGGTGATCCAAGGAAGATCTTCCACGCGGTGCTCTTTGATCCGCTTACCTCGGCGGTGCTTTCCATGCAGGAAACGCAGGACATGGTGGATGACATGTTCAAAGCATCTAAGAATTACCTGCCGCAGTTCAAAAAGTTTAAATAAAAAGCCCGCTTCGGCAGTATCTCAGGATTTACCGGAACCCCGCGGCTCGCGGGGTTCTCTTTTGGCGCGTGATTACGCAAAGGCCTGTTTTCCATTGAAAATCCGTCCTTTTGACTTTGAAGCCTGTTTGTGATATAAGAAAAGTAAGGAAGAAGTTGCGTTTTCAGGGTTTTTAAACATCTATATATATGAAGGAGCTGTTATGAAGAAGTTATACCGGGACGCAGTAGATAAACTTACCCCCTATGTGCCGGGTAAGCCGATTCAGGAGGTCCAGAGAGAACTCGGCCTTGCCGATGTCGTCAAGATGGCTTCCAACGAGAATCCGCTGGGGCCTTCCCAGAGAGCCGTAAACGCCGTTAAAAAAGCGGTGGAAGAGATACATTATTATCCGGAGGGCAGCTGTTTTGAACTCCGCAAGATATTGGCAAAGAAACTCGGAGTGGAAGAGGGCCAGTTGATATTCGGCAACGGTTCCGATGAGCTTTTGCTTATGATTTCGCAGGCGTTTTTCAATCCCGGGGACGAGATAATACAGGGTGACCCTGCCCTCACCTTTGTGGAATACAGGGCTGTAAGCAATATTTCCGGAGCCGAGCCGGTCTTTGTCCCTATGAAGAACTACGGTTATGATCTTTCTGCGATGGCAGAGAAGATTAACGATAAAACCAAGCTTATCTTCATAGCGAATCCGAATAATCCGACAGGCTCTATTGTAACGAAGCAGGAATTTGCCGCGTTCATGGAAAAGGTTCCTGAAGATGTAATAGTGGTGCTCGACGAAGCTTACTACGAGTATGTGGAAACGGCTGATTATCCGGATTCTATTGATTACATTAAGAACGGAGCCAATGTCATAGCTCTTCGCACTTTCTCTAAGATATTCGGGCTGGCGGGGCTTCGCGTTGGTTACGGCATCGCCAAGAAGGAGCTGATAGACATTCTTGAGCGCGTCAGGCAGCCGTTCAATGTTAATACTCTTGCTCAAGCCGGAGCGGCGGCGGCGCTTTCCGATATACGCCATGTCGAGGCGAGCAGAAGAATGAATAAAGAGGGACGCGAGTTTTTCTACGGTTCGTTTGAGGTAATGGGGCTGGAGTTTGTCCAGAGCGAAGCCAACTTTGTCCTTGTTGACGTAAAGAAGAACGGTAAAGACATCGCCAAAAGGCTGATGCAGGAAGGCATCATCGTCCGCGCAATCGGAACAGAGACAACCATACGCGTTACGGTCGGGACGAAAGAGCAGAATGAAAGATTCATAAATACGCTAAAAAATATACTAAAATAAAAGTTTATAGGCCACACTTCGTGTGTCCTGTTTTGAGAGGTAGGATATTTATTATGCCGGACTCCGTCCGGCATGGAAAAATAAGGTTTGTAAGGTTTGTAAAGTAAAGGCAAAGACAAAAAGAGAATGCATTTTTTCCGGTTATATGGTGCTGTTCTAGGTTTTACCTTATAAACCTTATAAACTGCAACATTCAATGTGGAAGTGCAACACCCGCATTAAATACCTGTAAAGGTGTTTTGAAACAAAGTTTCTTGCGAGGGGTGTTATTCATGATTCTTTCAACCCTC
>CAITPB010000078.1 GCA_903894145.1 Candidatus Firestoneibacteriota bacterium
GCCCGGCTTTGTTACCGCCTGGTATGTGCTCGGCCCCTTTAGAAGCGGCTGCACGGACGGGGAGGATGTGACATTTCTTTCTCCGAAGCACACAAGGTATTGGGATTTGGATCTTTGCGGAGAGAAAACCTGCCGTCCCCGAGCCGGAAAGACTGTAAAAGCCCAAGGCCTGTCAAGGAACTGGCAGGCGGTTGTCACTCCGTATTTCCAGTGGCTTGAACCCGAGAGAATTCACTCGCTTGATCCGGCGAAGAAAGAATGGCTTTGGAAAGAAGCGAAATTTAAATGGTGGGAAGCGCTGGATTCAATTTCTTACGCGGCTGCTTACATATATTCAGAGTCTGCCCGTGAAGCGCTGGCGCATGCCGGCGGCTGGGACGGCTACAAGCTCTGGTTTAACGGCGAATTAATAGGGGAAGAGCATACCTGGCATCACCAGATACTTGACCAGCACAGTTATGTCGTGAGCCTTAAAAAGGGAATGAACCTGTTCCTTATGAAAATAGACCGGAGCAGGGCAATGCTTCGCCTCACGGAGCTTGGCGGGTTTCCGCTGAAAGGCGTTTCGGCGGCGCTTCCGGACGGCACCGAGAAGACCACGCTCGTTTTCGGAAGTAAAGCTTCCTATGACGCGGTGGACACGCTGAGGCGCGTTGCGCTGGAATTTAAACCCTGCATGCCCGCCCCGCTTTCAGGAAGTAAAGCGATAGGCGACTGGCAGAAAAAATTCGGGCGGGTATTGAAAGGATTACTGCTGCCCGAAGGCCCCTCCCAGGGTAAACTTAACATAAGGAAGCTCTCGTCAAGCGACGAAGGGGAATACATTAAAGAAAAAATAGAACTCTGGAAGGACGGTTCTTTCTCAAGGATTCCGGCTTTTGTTTTAGTTCCGAAAAAGAAGAACGGCGCCGGCATGGTCGGGCTTCACGGCCACGGCAAAGGGAAGATAGAGGTGGTGGAAGTTCCTGACCCGCGTCCCGCTGGCAGCTGCTGGTACGACAATAGCGGGGTTGCCTACGCGAAGCGTGGCTATGTGGTCATTGCCATAGACGCTTTGGGTTTCGGCGAGAGGGAGTCTCCGGGTTTTGACAACTGCCAGATACTGCACACGGGCGTGAACCTGCTCGGAAGAGATCTGATCTCCTACCACCTGCAGGATTATATCACTGCCGTGGACTATCTTTGCTCGCGCAGGGATGTGGACAAGAAAAAAATAGGCTGCGCCGGGAATTCCTTCGGGGGGGTGTCGGCGTATATGCTCGCCGCGGTTGATAAAAGGATAAGCGCCTGCATCGCTTCCTGCTGTACAACTTCCTACACCGAATTCCTGCAGGAGCTTGAGGATTTTGTATGCGGTTCTCAGGTCTTAAAAAGCGTCTTTAAGTACGGCGATATTTCCGATATCATGTCCCTGATAGCTCCGAGGCCGCTCTTCATTGAGGCCGGAAAGCTTGACTATCTTTTCTCCCTGCACTTCGCGGAGGCAGCGGAAAAGAAGGTCAGGCGCGTTTACGACCAGCTTCAAGCCGCGGATAAATTTGGCGCTGATTTTTTCGACGGAGGCCACAGATTCAATGGCGCAAAGTCGCATGACTGGACAGACAAACAGCTTATTTAGGGCCATAGAGCAAAGGCCGCTCGCTTTCGCGGCTATTTTTTTCGCGCTCGGCGTGCTTCTCTCAAGCGCCTTCGGAGCTATTCTTTTTTATATTCCCTTGACCCTGCTCCTTGCCTGTGCCGCGCTTTACATGCTGACCCGGCTGGACAAGAATGTGGTAATATTTTCCGCCGCGTTTCTCGCCGCGCTCCTCTCCTGTTCCGCCCGGGAAGCCTTCATAAGCCGCGACAATATAAAGTATGGAATGGAGAAATATGACGGGAAAAGAGTCCAGCTCCTCGGAGTTGTCGACTTTCCCCCGGAGATTAACCCCGAGAGGAATACCGCGGCCGTGCTTGTCCGCGCGCAGAGGCTTATGTGCGGAAAAGACGAGCGAAAGGTCAGCGGGCTGGTCAAGGCTTCTATATATACCGAACTAAAGCCGGAAGAACTTAAGCCGGGACAAAGGGTCCGTGTCACCGGGCGGTTGTACCGGGCGAAAGAAAAAAAGAACCCCGGCGAGTTCGACTACAGGACCTACCTGGAGCGGCGCGGAATTTACGCGCTCATCTCGGTGAACTTTTCCCGCGGCGAGGATTTTGAGGTGCTGGGCGCCGAAAAGCCCGGGTTTTTCAGGTATGCCGCCCTGCTGACACGCGCTAAACTGCTTCTTGCAGTTGAAAAGACAATGCCGGGCAAGCCCGTTGAAGCAGCGGTAGTCCAGGGGATGATACTCGGCGAGACGGATAATATCCCTTCGGCGGTTTCAAGGAACTTCAGGGATTCCGGCATCTTTCACACTCTCGCGGTTTCCGGTTTCAATGTCGGACTGGTTACCGCGGCAGTTTTTTTTATTCTCAGGTTTTTCGGGGCGGGCAAAAGGTTCTCCGCGAAGTTCGGAATTGGCGCGGTGCTTTTTTACTGCCTCGTAGCGGGGGCAACGCCTTCTGTCGTTCGCGCGGCCATCATGTCTGTTGTCTTTCTTTCCGCGATTGCCATGGAGCGCGAGGCTGACGGCCTGAACACCCTCGGGTTCTCTGCCATGATAGTGCTGATGCTTGATCCGCTGGACCTCTTTGATATAGGGTTCCAGCTTTCTTACGCCGCGACCTTTGGCATAATTTATTTCACTCCAAAACTGCAGGAAGCCTTGAAGCCGCTCCCGAAATGGCTTTCCGGCGCGCTCGGAGTAACCCTTGCCGCGCAAATCTTTGTGCTTCCGATCATGGCCTACTACTTCTATTCTATTTCAATTATTTCGCTTGTTTGTAACCTGGTATCGGCTCCGCTGGTCTGGGCGGCCTCGGTCTTCGGATTCTTTCAGGCGGCGATCGGGATATTCCTTCCAGTTTTTGGAAAACTTCTCGGTTTTGTTTCAGGACTGGCCGTAACTCTGCTGCTCCCGGTAACGGCTTTTTGCGCGGGACTTCCGTTCGCGGTCCTGCGTGTCGCCAAACCTGATATTTTTACCGTATTTCTTTACTATGCGCTGGTACTGCTGCTGCCTCTTCTGATAAAACAGGCAAAAACATCGCCGGTTCCCGCGATTAGCCTCCTGGTTGTATTTAACCTGATATTCGCGCAGGCAGCCGCGCATAAATTCACCCGTCTTGACATAGGGTATCTCAGCATGAGCAAGGCCCAGGCCAGGTACGTAAATTACGGCGGAGGTTTCAGCGCGCTTTATATCACCGGGAAGCCGTCCGAGTATGATCTTGAGCGGGTGGTACTTCCGGCACTCTATTCCTCCGGGGTGAACAGGCTCTCTCTTCTTGTTTGTTCCAAGAGCGCTGCTGCCGTTGAGAAAAAGATAAAATGCGGCGCCGTGTTCGCGATGGAAGAGGAAATGACCGAAAATATACTGGTAAATTCCGGGAGTGACTTTTCCCTCTGCATCTCAAAGGATTACACGCTTGTCGGAAAATACCGCAGGGAGTTATTCCAGATGTCCGGAAAGGACTTGTATTTCGGGTCTGACAGGCGGCATATTGAATATACTGATGTGAAAGGGGATGACGCAAGGGTATTTTATACTTATGGGAAGGGATGGAGGGAAGTTAATTTTAAATAAAAGTTTGTAAGGTAAAAGATAAAAAGTTCATAAAGTTTATAAGGTAAGATCGACATTCTCTCGGTGCATGGTGATAATGTTACCTTGCAAACTTTACAAGCCTTATGAACCTTATAAACTTCTTGTGGAGGAACAATGAACTCAATGCCCAAATCAAACGCGCTTTTTAAAATATTTAAAACCGCCCTAACTATCTGGCATAAGAAAGAAAAATCCATAAAGGATATGGAGGGCGCTGTGGCGGCCCTGAACAGGGA
>CAITPB010000079.1 GCA_903894145.1 Candidatus Firestoneibacteriota bacterium
ATGCAGGAATAGCGCCGGAGTTCCCGTAGAGGCAAATGTAGAGGCCGCTTTCCTTCCAATAATACCGGCCTTTCCCATCCCGGTAACTATTACTCTGCCCTTGCAGGAATAGAGAAGGTTCACGGCTTTTACGAAATCGCCGTTGATGGAGGATGCAAGCGCCTTTACGGCCTCGCTCTCAATCCGGAGGACTCTCTTTGCTTCTTTTATTAGTCTCGCGTCATTTACCATGGTCTCGCCTACCGGCTCAGCCGGATTACTAATTACTTATTGCTGATTGCTAATTAAAAACTCACGAATTATTTTGAGTGAACCATGCTCCATTCCCTGCTAGCCTTTAAGCCTCCAACCCTCTAACCCTCCAACCATCCTATTTATTTTCTTCCGGAAACCAGCTCGTGTATTGCAACCGCTTTCTTCAACAGCTTCCCCATTTCCTTGAGCGGAAATACCGAAGAAGCGTCGCAGAGCGCCTTGGAAGGCTGCGGGTGAGTCTCTATGAAGAGTCCGTCCGCGCCCGCGGCTACGCCGGCGTTGACGAGCGGCGCAACAAACCTCGGCTGGCCGCCTCTTGAATCCGCGCTCGTGAAACCGGGAATCCTTATGGCGTGAGTCGCGTCAAAGACAACCGGATAACCCAGCTCTTTCATAAGCAGGAAGGAACGCATATCAACTACCAGATTATTGTATCCGAAAACCGAACCGCGCTCTGTAAGCATGACCTTGTCATTGCCGGTGGTCTTGACTTTTTCAGCTATCTTTTTCATGTCCCAGGGAGCAAGGAACTGCCCCTTTTTTATGTTAACTATTTTTCCGGTCTCGCCGGCCTTAAGAGTAAGGTCTGTTTGCTGGCAGAGATACGCGGGTATCTGGATTATGTCGGCAACCGCCGCAATGGCGTCTATGTCATGCTTGCAATGAAAGTCCGTGACAACAGGAACATCCGCCTTCTCTTTTATCTTTCCGAGAATCCTAATCCCCTCAACCAGCCCAGGACCTCTGAAGTTTTCCACGGCAGTCCTGTTCGCTTTGTCGTAAGAAGCCTTGAAAATATATGTTATTCCGAGAGCAGCTGCCTGCTTTTTAACTTCTTTGGCAATCTCCAGGCACTGGCCTTCAGATTCTATCACGCACGGGCCGGCCATCAGGAAAAAGCCTTTGCCTGAAAATATTTTTTTCTGAAGTTCTTTCTGGCTAAGCATGCTTTGCCTTCTTTCCCTTTTCGTGCCCGTTCTTTTCTATGGAGGCCTTCACAAAATCGCGGAATAGCGGGTGCGGGCAGAGCGGGCGCGATTTGAATTCGGGATGAAACTGAACTCCGACAAACCATGGGTGGTCAGCAACCTCGACTATCTCAACCAACTTTCCATCCTTGGTAGTCCCGGCAACGCGCAGCCCTTTCTTCGTTAGTTTTTCCTTGTAATCGTTGTTAAACTCAAATCTATGTCTGTGCCGCTCTGAAATCATCTCTTTCCCGTAGGCCGCCTCCGCGTGCGTGCCTTTAACCAGCTTGCAGTCCCACGCGCCGAGCCGCATAGTGCCGCCCTTGTTTTCAACCCCGTGCTGGCTCTCCAGCAGTGAGATGACCGGATGCGCCGTCTTTTCATCAAATTCAGTACTATTGGCCTTGTCAAGACCGCAGACATTGCGCGAGAACTCTATGACCGCGCACTGCATTCCCAGACAGATGCCGAAGAAAGGGATCTTGTTTACCCTGGCGTACCTGATAGCTTCTATTTTTCCTTCAATACCGCGCGACCCGAACCCGCCCGGCACAAGCACGCCGGAAATACCTTCAAGCGCCTTCTTCGCGCCGTTCTTGATCACATCATCGGCGTCAATCCATGTTAAGTGGACTTTTGCGTTGTTGGGTACGCCTGCATGCACGAAGGATTCCGTGATGCTTTTATATGCTTCTTTAAGCTCTATATATTTGCCTACTATGCCGATATTTACCGTCTTCGCCGGGAACTTTATCCTCTCTACGACTTTTTCCCACGCTGAAACATCCTGCTTTCCGAACCTGAGGTTCAAGAGCTTCATTACTATGATATCCAGCCCTTCTTCCTTAAAGAGCAGGGGAACTTCATAAACGCTCTGGGCGTCCTGGCACTGGATAACGCCTTCCTCGTCGACATTGCAGAACATTGATATTTTGGCCCTCAGTTCCTTAGAGATGGGATGCTGGGTGCGGCAGATAAGAATGTCCGGTTGAATACCGATATTCCTCAGCTGCGCGACGCTGTGCTGGGTCGGTTTTGTCTTGAGCTCTCCTGCCGTTTCTATATAAGGGAGGAGGGTCACATGCACATAAATAACATTATCGCGCCCTACGTCCTTCCTGAACTGCCTGATGGCCTCCAGGAAAGGCAGGCTTTCTATATCGCCGACCGTGCC
>CAITPB010000080.1 GCA_903894145.1 Candidatus Firestoneibacteriota bacterium
AGTCACGCCTGCACTTATGATATTATTCTTCCTGATTAAGGGCTATCGGAAATTCCTTCCCTGGTGCCTGCTGACTGTCCTGGCCTGTTTTACGGTTATTCCGCTAGCTTTCTTCGGCTATGAAAACACGCTCAAGTTCACCTCGGACTTCTTTAATCTTGTTATTTTGCCTTTCTTCCGTGGGGATATCACAATACGGGAGACATCGGGGTTTTGGCATTCAAACCAGTCATTTGACGGGTTCTTTGGAAGGCACTTCACGCCTTTTGGCCGTGAATATTACGGCGCTGCGCATATGTTCGATCCGGCATTTCTTGATCTAGCGGGAGCAAAAAAACTCTCTCTTGCCGTTAAGATAGTCACTTCAATTATTTTGCTTTACGCCGTGAGAGGCAGTATTAAAAGCAATCAGGGTCTTCTTAAGTTTGAATTCGCGGCAGGCTTCATCTTTATACTGCTGGTGTCCCCTGCATCCTGGCTGAATCACTACATTACCGTCATGTTCGCGTACTATGTAGCGGTAAATTACATAACTTCCAAAGGAAACAACGAATTGAATAAAAAGATACTCGGCGGCTGCCTTATGGCGTGCTGCGCGCTAACGGCGACGGGAGCCTTATATCTTTCGGTTGATCTTCCAAAGGTAATACAAAGCATGTCGGGAATGTTCCTCGGGCATCTTATATTATTCATAGGTATAGTTACTGTTTTAATTAGAGAAAAGAAATCTATTCACAGGGGAAAACAGTGAGCCAACAGGACCCAAAAGTTGAGAAAATGCTGGACAGCCTATCGGAAGGCGTCATGTTTCTTGACGAAAACGGTAAGATTGTCTCGGTAAACAAAGCACTCGCCGAAATCTTCGGCGTCGAAAAAGATAAAGCGCCCGGAAGTTCCCTTATAGAATACATCCGGAATCACGAGCTGGAAAATTTTATCAAAAACTCGCTTGAATCACAGAGAGGAGCGGAACAGGAGTTTGAACTTGTCACCCCGGTAGAGCTTGTGGTGCGCATAAAAGCCTCGCTTTACGGCAGCCAGCCCGAAAAGAGAGGATTACTTGTAATTATAAACGATATGACGGCCACCAGAAAGCTAGAAAAGATAAGGGTTGAGTTTGCCGCAAATGTTTCCCATGAATTGAAAACGCCGCTTGCCGCTATTAAGGGCTACATTGAGACTCTTCAAGACGGGGCTATTGACGATAAGAAAAACAATATTAAGTTCCTCAAAATTATAGGGGAACAAGTTGAACGCCTCGACAGGCTTATAAGCGACCTGCTCGAACTTTCAAAAATTGAATCCGGCAAGAAGGAGATTACTCTTGCGAGGTTCAGCATAAACGAGCTGTTTGATTCCGTGAAATTTATTGCGGGCCATGCCGCCGAAAAAAAGAAAGTTGTGATCAAGGCCCAAATTCCTCCAAATTTCGCTGATGTGCTTGCCGATAAAAATATGATGGAAATCGCCCTGCTTAATTTGGTGGATAACGCAGTTAAATTCAGCAGCAACAGCGAGGTTGTGATCTCGGTCGAAAGGTCTGACGGTAAAGTAAAACTTACAGTCTCGGATTCCGGGATAGGCATACCTGTTGAGCTTCTGCCAAGAATCTTCGAACGTTTTTTCAGAGCTGATAAAGCCCGATCAAGGGAGTTTGGAGGAACAGGGCTTGGGCTTTCTATTGTTAAACACGTCATGGAAGTACACCATGGCAGCGTACTTGTTGAAAGCGAACCGGAAAAAGGCAGCAAATTCACGCTTGCCTTTCCGGATTGAGGAGACTATGAAAGAAACAATACTGATAGTCGACGATGAAAAAGATATCCTTGAACTGGTTAAATATAATATTGAAAAGGCCGGTTACAAAGCTTACACGGCTGAATCGGGAGGTGAGGCGTTGGATATTGCCTCAAAACGGATTCCATCCCTCATAGTGCTTGACCTGATGCTGCCGGGTGTTGACGGCATGGAAGTCTGCAGGCTTCTCAGGAAAAACGAGCTGACCAGAAATATTCCCGTCATAATGCTGACAGCAAAAACTGCAGAAGATGATATGCTGGCCGGTCTAAATGTGGGTGCGGACGACTATATAACTAAACCATTCAGCGTCAAGGTCCTTATTGCAAGGATAGAAACAGTTCTAAGAAGGAAGAAATCTGAATCCGGCGCTTCATTTGAGGCCAAGGTGACCTTCGGACCTCTCACCATAGAAATTTCGAAACATGAAGTCCTTGTAGACAACAAACCTGTAAAACTAACCAAAACGGAATTCAATATACTTGTCTTCCTGTCCGGGAGCCCGGATAAAGTTTTTAGCAGAGAACAGATTCTTGACAAAGCCTGGAATTACGAAACGGCTGTGGTCGACCGGGCCGTTGATGTGCATGTTAAATCATTGAGGACGAAACTCGGGAAAGCGGATAAATACATCCAAACGGTGCGCGGAGTTGGCTACAAATTCTCGGCGAGGAATTAGCAGATGCCGGGCCTTTCCCGAAAAGAGGACGCCTTCGGACAGGCTTTATATGCAGCCTTTATATCCGGACAGGATTGCGTCATAATAGAAAGGGATGACGGATGTATCTATGATGGCGGAGGCCTGAAAACATATTTTGCCGGGTATAACAAGTGGCCGGCGCGGGAGAAAGAGGCCATGAAACATGTCCGGGGTAAGGTCCTTGATCTCGGCGCAGGGGCCGGGCGC
>CAITPB010000081.1 GCA_903894145.1 Candidatus Firestoneibacteriota bacterium
GGCAAGAACAGCATCCCCGGGTGAAGCAACCCCCCGAAGGATCTTCACCCTGTGAACAAAAACCTTCTGCTGGAACTTCTCCGTGTTTATTACTTCCGCTTCAAACTTATCCCCCAAAATCCGCCCGACATCCCCCATCTGGCCTCCGGACTCTCCGTAAAATGGCGTCCTGTCGAGCACAATCAGAACTTCGTCGTCTTTTTTGGCGGATTTGATGGCTGCGGAAGCCGCTATAATCCCAAGGATATTTGCTTTGCCTGAGTATCTCTCTTCTCCGGAATAACCGGTGAACACAGTCTTTGGGAACTCAGAGAGCATGCCGGGCAGTTCCTTCTCGCCCGAGCCTTTCCAAGCGCCCCTTGCCCGCTCCTGCTGTTCCGCCAGCGCGGCTTCAAACCCCTTTTCGTCAACCTTGAGGTTTCTCTCGGCGGCAATTTCTTTTGTAAGCTCAAGAGGGAAACCATAGGTGTCATGCAGCTTGAAGACCTCAGCTCCGGGTATCACTCCCTTGCACTTCGCCATAACTTCTTCCAGCAGGTTGATTCCCTGGTTCAGCGTTTCGCGGAACCTGTCTTCTTCCTGCTTGATGACATCCGATATCTGCACCCTGCGCTCGCCCAGTTCGGGGTAGGCCTCTTTCATAATATCAACGACCGTCCCGGAAAGTTTGTAGAGGAACGAATTGTCCTCTCCGAGCAGCTTGCCGTACCTGACCGCGCGCCTGATGATGCGGCGCAGTACATATCCGCGCCCTTCATTAAGAGGGTGAATGCCGTCGCTTATGAGAAATGTTGAAGCTCGGACATGGTCCGTGATAATCTTCAGCCAAACATCCTTCTTGGCGTCTTTTTTGTATTCCGAACCGGTAAGTTTCGCGGTTTCCAGGACTATCGGTTTTATTATATCTATGTCATAATTATTTTTTGTATTTTGCAATATCGAAGCCAGCCTTTCCAGCCCCATCCCGGTGTCAACGCCGCGCCTTGCCAGCGGCAGCATCTTCCCGTCCGGCCGGGCGTCGAAGCTCGGGAAAACATTATTCCAGAACTCTTCAAACCTGTCGCAGTCGCAGCCAGGCTTGCAATCCGGCTTTCCGCAGCCGAACTCCTCCCCGAAATCAATGTAGATCTCGCTGCAGGGTCCGCAAGGCCCGGTGCCGCCTACCGGCCCCCAGAAATTATCCTTTTTGCCGAGCTTTACAATTCTTTCTTTAGGCAAACCTATATGCTTGTGCCAGATTTCTCCGGCCTCGTCATCATTTTCAAATATTGTTACCCATAGGAGCTCTTTGGGAAGTTTTAAGACATTGACGGAAAAATCCCAGGCGTATTCAATCGCTTCTTTCTTGAAATAATCTCCGAAGGAGAAGTTGCCGAGCATTTCAAAAAACGTGTGGTGGCGCGGCGTCAGTCCAACCCTTTCCAGGTCAGGCGTCCTGAAACATTTCTGGCAGCTGGTTGCGGTGTTGTAGGGTATCGGCCCCTTCGTGACATAAAGCGGTTTAAACTGGACCATCCCGGCGGAGGAAAATAGCAGCGTCGGGTCATTTGACGGGATAAGCGAATCGCTCGCAACCACCGTATGTCCTTTGCTCTTGAAATATTCCATGTATAACTTTCTTATCTCGTTCGTCTTCATTTTTTTCCTTTGCAAGCCGGATTTTTTTGCAAAACAACAGAAACTTTTGTTGATTACGCGGATTACTTAAACAGATTACACAGATTAAACCCTGCTTGCTCCAATCTGCGTAATCTCTTTTCTAATCAGCGTAATCATTTTCTACATTTTAGCAGTTTGCCCGGAAACTCTCAACCTTCATCGTATACTGCGCCGCTCAGCACTTTCTTTACCACCTTTATAATCACATCCATATTATATCCCTTTCTCGCAAGAAAGCCCTGAAGCCGCCTTGCAGCTGCCTGTTTCTCAAGTTTTTGCAGGCTCCTCATCCTCTTTGAGGCGAGTTCCAGA
>CAITPB010000082.1 GCA_903894145.1 Candidatus Firestoneibacteriota bacterium
CCGATAACGCGAGGTTTTTCAAGACAATGGATGAAGTTCCGAAAACCGCGGTAACTATGGGTATCGGCACCATACTTGAGGCGAGAAAAATAGTATTGCTAGCCAGCGGCGGCAACAAAGCGGACGTCATAGCCGCGGCGGTGGAAGGCCCGGTGACCCAGCTGGTTCCGGCGAGTTTCCTTCAGCTTCACGCCGACACGGTCTTTGTCGTTGAAAAAGAGGCGGCATCTAAGCTCAAAGGGAAATATTGATTACGCGGATGCGCAGTAAAGGCGGAGGACGGAGGACAGTGGACCGATAGAACCGTGAGTACTTAATTAGCAATTAGCAATAAGTAATAAGTAATCCGCGGAGCGGCAGACCGATGCACAACAGCTTTAATAAATTTGCTTAATCTTATGGAGTGAATTGACAATGTCAATTCGCCAAGGTGCATCGGAGCGGAGCCGGCAGCTAGGCCCAATGCCAAGCAATTGTCAGCATGAAAAGAGTGAATTTGCCGCGATCAGTGCAATAAACCAAACATATTACTACGCTGCTTCTGGAAAAACCCTTGCCCCCTCCCCTTATGATGAATGGATGCAATTAGGTAAAACAAAGAGATTACACGGTTTAGCTGCTTTAATCCGCGTAATCTCTTTTTCTAATCTGCTTAATCAGTGTACTTTAGATGTTCATCAATGCTTTAACTTTCTTTTTGTAATCCGCCACCAGTTTCTTTGATTTTGCCTCTGATTTTGATTCCGCGAAAATCCTGATGATGGGTTCCGTGTTGGAAGGCCTTATGTTTACCTTGACCTCGCGGGCGGAAAGAGAGATGCCGTCTATGGTTTCCAGTTTGAATTTTCCGGCCTCGCTCTTAAGTCTTCCCATTATCTTAAACCCGTTGTTCTTGGTCAGGTTTATCTTGTCTTTCACTATGAAGTATTTTGGTATCTCCGCCGAAAGAGCCCTTATGGACTTGCCGGATTCCGCCATGTACTGAAGTACCAGCGCGATGCCGATCAGCGAATCCCTTCCCGGGTGAACGAGCGGGTACATTACTCCGCCGTTGCCTTCGCCGCCGATAATCCCGTTCTCTTTAAGCATTGCTTCGGCCACGTGAACCTCGCCGACCTTTGTCCTGATGAGTTTTGACTTGTATTTTCTGCAGATATCTTCCATCGCTATGGTGGTTGACATGTTTACAACAGCGGTCTTCCCCGGGTTCTTCCTGAGGATGTAATCCGAGGTCAGGCAGACGGAGTATTCCTCGCCGATATAATGGCCGGTGTGGTCTATCAGCGCCAGCCTGTCAGCGTCCGGATCCTGCGCGAAGCCTATGTCGGAATTGGTGGATTTGACCTTGGCGCAGAGTTCCTTGAGGTTGACGATGGTCGGTTCCGGATTGTGCGCGAAGTTTCCGTTCGGCTCGCAGTTTATGCATTCAACATCGCAGCCAAGCTCTGAGAGCAGGTCAGGCGTAATGACAGCCCCGGCCCCGTTGCAGGAATCCAGCACCACTTTGAATCGCTTGCTCCTGATGAGATCTGCGTCAACAATATCAAGGACCTTTTTGATATGTATTTCTATTCCGTTATAATCGTTGTTGACGCTGCCGAGCCCGTCCCAGGAGGCGGTTCTGAATGCGTTCTGGTAATAGGCGTTGAGCATCTGCTTGCCTTCCTCGTCGTTCAGGAAGACGCCGTTGCTTTTCAGGAATTTAAGGGCGTTCCACTGAACGGGGTTATGACTGCCTGTTATAATAACGCCACCTGCGGCCTTAAGTTCTTCCACCATCAGCGCGCAGGTGGGCGTTGTGGCAATATCCAGGTCCATTACCTCGCAGCCGGTAGCAAGCAATGCACCAAGCACCGAGTGTTTAATCATAAGGCCGGAGGTCCTGGTATCCCGCCCGACCACCACGCGCCCGCCGTTCATATATGTTCCGAAGGCCATGCAAAGTCTGGTTACTACTTCCGGCGTAAGTGTATCCCCGATAACTCCGCGGACACCTGAAACGCCTATCATCAGAGTGCTTTTTGTTGAGCTCATTTTAACCTTCCTTTAAACGATTAGCCGCATTACGGCTTTTGCGAGTTTTTCGGGATCGTGCCTAACCAGTCCGTTGGATAGGAGCATAAGGTTGTCTCCGACCGTCTTAATGCCAAGCTCATGTATTGCTTTGTAGTCTATGCGTACCGGCTCCGAGCCTTTCTTGCTGTAATTCTTTATCACGGACTCGGGGATTTCGCCGGTGTTGATAATGACATAATTAATGAAGTTCTCTCCGGTATGCGAGATTATCGCATTTATGTGCCCGGAAACGGAGAGCGACTTGGTCTCTCCGGGCTGTGTCATTATGTTGCAGATATAAACAACCTTGGCTTTGGTGTTCCGGATTTCTTCCCAGACGCCTTTCACAAGCAGGTTAGGTATTATGCTGGTATAAAGACTGCCCGGTCCCATGATAACGAGATTTGCTTTTCTTATTGCCTGCAGGGCTTCCGGCGAAGGGATGGGAGCTTCCGGAACGATATTAACCCGGTTAATAGGTTTGCCGATTTTGGTAATGGCGCTCTGCCCCTTTATGAACTTTCCGTTTTTAAGGCGGGCTGTGAGCGTGACTTTCTCCAGGGTGACCGGAATCACCCGCCCGCGGATGGAGAGAATGTCCCCTGATTCCTTGACTGCTTTTTCAAAGCTTCCGGATAAGGTTGTGAGCGCGCCGATAAAGAGGTTCCCGAAACTGTGGCCGTCAAGCTCCTTGCCTTTTCCTTTGAACCTGTGCTGGAAAATTTTTCCCATAAGGTCGGAAGAATCCGCGAGCGCTACCATGCAGTTTCTTATGTCTCCCGGAGGGGGTATTTTCAGATCTTTGCGGAGCCGCCCGGAACTTCCTCCGTCATCCGCCACGGTGACAACTGCGGTGATATTGCTGGTATAGCGTTTTATGCCTTTGAGCAGAGTGGAGAGCCCCGTGCCTCCGCCTATAGCTACGAGCTTCGGTCCTTTGCCGAGGCGGATCTCGTCGTGGACCGCTTTTCCCGCGTCCTCTCTTTCGGGGTAGACAGCTCTGACATATCTCGAAAAACTCTTAATGACATAATATAGGCCAAACCCGCCAAGCACGACGACTATTATGTCTATGGTCACGAGCTTTGTGGATTTTAACAGGAAATCCCTAACGGGATTAATATATTTGTCTATCTTGAAATAGGGCAGGTTAAAGCCGATCAAGCCTTTTCCGATCGCGCCGGTTATGCCTATGGAAAAGAGCGTGAAACTCAGGATAAAGAGGAATATCCATCGTTTCAGCCTGACACCGGGATAAAAGAAGCGGGTTATTCTGCTCATCGTAAAAATATTATCACCGAAATCATTACATTACAAGTATTATGTTGAAAATAAGCGTTTCTAAATGTCATAATTGCCGGATGTCTCAACTGATAATTTTGATACTGTTCTTCACGCCGCTGCTCTACCTGCCTGTCGCCAAAGACGCCTTCAGCGCGCCAAAGAATCTTTTTGTCGTTTTCACGTGCGCTCTGCTCGGTATTCTGCTTGCAAAGAGAGCGGCCTTTAAGAAAATAAAATTATCCATCCCGGCAGCCCTGCTTTTCGGGGCCTTTTTCCTTATTTCAGCAGTTTCCTGTTTTTATTCCTCAAACAGCCTGGTTTCCCTGAAATATACGGCAGACTTTCTTCTCTACGGCATTCTTGTCCTGGCCGCGGCCCATTGCGCCGCTAATGACAGGAAAAGCTTAAAAGCTTTCGCCAACGCTGTCTGCGCAGCGACGATTGCCGTCTCGGTGCTGGGCTTATTACAGGTTTTTCATATTGATTTCTTTGAACTGACGATGAACCTGCTCTTTTGGGAGCGCTCAACCGCGTTCTTCAGTTTCAAGGAAAGGATATTCTCCACGATGGGCAACGCCAATTTTTTTGGGGGATACCTGGTAATGTCCGTACCCGTGGCTTTTGCGCTCTTTATAGGGACTGACGGTTTGAAGCGGGGGCTCTTTTACGGATCCGCTTCTCTGCTGGGCCTGCTCTGTTTGGTTAAGACCGAGACTGTTAATGCCTGGGCGGCCGCTGCGCTCGGATTCCTGATCTTCATTATTTTGGCCTTTGTTTATGCCCGGGAGAAAAGGAAAAAACTCGCACTTTCCCTGTTGGTTCTTTTGGCGCTAGGAATTTCCGCGTTTGCCGTGATGCATCCGAAAGAAGCTTTTGCCAAACTAAAGAGCGCCGGAAGTTTCAGCACGCTTTCGGAGCGGGGCCGCCTTGTGATGTGGAAGGCCGGGCTTGAGATGATAAAGGAGCGCCCTGTAACCGGTTTCGGAGCCGCATCCTATAAAACATATGTCTCAAAATACGAGGGGCG
>CAITPB010000083.1 GCA_903894145.1 Candidatus Firestoneibacteriota bacterium
GACAAATTTTGATACTATTACGAACAAAGCAATCAAGAGGGTTGAAAGAATCATGAATAACACCCCTCGCAAGAAACTTTGTTTCAAAACACCTTTACAGGTATTTAATGCGGGTGTTGCACTTCCACATTGAATGTTGCAGTTTATAAGGTTTGTAAAGTTTGTAAGGTTGACAGCTCTTACCTTATAAACCTTATAACCTTACAAACTTTGCCTTTACTTTTTACGCCCCAGTATATAATCCATCGCTATCGAAGTCAGCTCTACGCGGGCCAGGGGATGATGATTGTAGTAGGGTATCATCTCGGCGGCGACCGGACCGTCATAGCCGATTTCCTTTAAGGCCTTCATTATTTCCGTCCAGTTCACATCGCCGTTCAAAAGATCCACGAACCCGTTCATTCCGCCGTTACCGGCTGCAAACCTGAAATCTTTGAAATGAACCCTCTTTATGCGGCTTCCCAGTATTCTGATCCACTGCTGCGAGTAGCCGAAAGGTATAGCGTTGCCTACATCAAAATACACCCCGATATATTTGCTTCCAAATCCGTCAATATAGGATTTCATTTCAAGCGGGCTCATTATGAACCTGTTCCAGACGTTCTCTATAGCCATTACAACTTTGAATTTCTCAGCCACAGGCAGGAGTTTTTTGATACACTCAACCGATCTTTTGTAAACATCATCGTAAGAGACAACTTCTGCCGCAGGATTAAAGAAAACATCAACAGCGCCCGGGACCACAAGAATACTGTCAACTTTGAGCCACGAAGCGAGTTCAAGGTATTTCTCCGTGAGTTTTACGGCCTTATCCCTGTCTGCCTGCGCTGAAGAACCGAAATTTGCGCCCCAATAGATACCTGTTGCCAGACTGGTAATCTCTATGCCGTTCTTTGCCGCTTCTGCAAGCATTGCAGCGGCCTGTTCCTGCGTAGTTTCAGGCGAGACTTCTCCGCGCTCATCAAAGCAAAGTTCAATGCCTTCGTAACCGTATTTTTTGGCCATCTTTATTGCATCGCTTACTTTTACTTTACCTTCCAGCCCGCCCGGAAAAGTCCAATAGTTGATGCACTTTTTCATTTTATTCCTCCATTAAGAGATAATTATTTTGAGAGGTATTTCTCCAATCCGGCCGCGACATAAGCGCCGTCGCCTACTGCCGTTGCAACTTGTCTTAGTTTTGTCGTCCTGACATCGCCTACAGCGAAGATACCCGGTTCAGAGCTTTCAAGTGAATCGTCCGTTATAATGCAGCCTTTCTCGTCAAGCTTAAGTATATCTTTGCAGAATCCTGTGTTTGGCGTATTTCCAACGGCTTCGAACAGTCCGCTTACATGAAGCTCTGAAAGGGAACCGTCAGAAACCTTTTTTATAGTTACTTTCTCCAGTTTTTGCTCGCCAATAATATTTTCAACTACCGAGTCCAGTACCAGATGTATCTTTGGGTTAGTCTTGAGTCTGTCCTGCAAGTAAGGTGAAGCCCTAAATTCATTCCGTCTGTGAATTACATATACTTCTGAAGCAAATCTTGTGAGGTAAATTGCCTCGTGAAGCGCCGAGTTCCCGCCGCCCACCACAGCTATCGGCTGATTGCGGAAAAATGCCCCGTCACACGTTGCGCACCAGGAAATCCCTTTGCCTATGAGTTTCTCTTCTCCGGGAACGCCCAACTTAACAGGTTTTGACCCGCTGGCGATTACAACAGTTCTGGCAAGATACGATGAAGAACTGCAGGTTATTTGGAAAACACCGTTTTCTTTCTTAACGCTTTGAACGTCGTCATTGATAAAAGCCGCCCCGAACTTCTTGGCTTGAGCTTCCATCTTCATCGCAAGTTCATAGCCCTTTGTGCCTTCCGGAAAACCGGGGTAATTTTCAAGATTATCTATCATAAGCGCGGTCCCGCCTACAACGGCCTTTTCAATGATCAGGATGTCGTACTTGCCGCGAGCCGCGTAGATTGCCGCCGTAAGTCCGGCAGGCCCCGCTCCAATAACCGCTATGTCGTGTGTCTTGCTGGTCATTTCTTGCCTTCCTCTCGTTTATCGAACATTGTCCGGACAGAAAGCTCAAGTCTAAACTTCTCCGCCTCCGCCTGAGCCGTTTTAATTTTATATTCTAAAATCTGCTTTTCTTTAAGGTAGTTGTCTTCCGAAGCTTGGAGCCTTCTCTCAAGGTCTCTAACGTGAGCTTCAAGCGCAGTTTCGTGAGAGCTGCTCCCTCTTTTTAGGACTGCAAGCGTTTCAGTCTTTTCAAGACGGGAAGTTTCAAGTTCCTGTATCCTTTTCAAAAGGAGGCGCTTTTCATTTTCTAAAACCTTGAACTCTGCCTCCAATCCGCCGGTTGAAGCCTTCCTTAAACTCTGTCTGGATAAATACAGGTTGAATTCTGCCTGGAGTTTCCTTACTTCCCGCCTGAGCCGTTCCTGCCCAGTGGATAGTTTTGCTAGAGAGCTCTTCCCCGGTATACCTGAAAGTGATACCTTAAGTTGCGCGCGTATTTTGGCTAAGCCCTTGCTTAATTCCAGCCTGACAGCGCCGGCCGACGGTTTCTTTGCTTTGCGTCTATTTCTTCCCGCCATCTTCTTTTTCACAGGTGTTGATTATATCAAAAAGACGCTTTAAAAGCAAAATATCTCCTTTCACGAAGCGCCAATTTAGAGGTGATTTCTAAATGTCACTCGTGTATAATAATTGGCGGAGACTGACTATGAACAAAACGCTTTTCATAGGGGACATCAATATTGACATCCTTATGTATGGGCTTTCCTCGATGCCTTTGCCTGACCGCGAGATTACCTGCGCGGGATTCGAAACCGTTCCCGGGAGCTCTGCTTTCATAGCCGCCCATGCCTTCAGTTCTCTTGGAGGTAAAGCAGGCTTCGCCGGCCTTGCCGGAACCGATGACAACGGCGTGCTAATGATAAATGCCATGAAAAATGCCGGTATTTCTTCGGAACTTGTCGAGAGAACGGATAAGGTAAAGACCGGTGTTACCGTAAATCTCATTCAAGAAAACATCCGTTCTCAGGTTACTTATCCGGGAACCATCTCTGAATATTCCGGATCTATGTTAACGCCGGACGCGCTCTCATCTTACACTCATATCCATTTTGCCGGCCCTTACCAGCAGCTAAAGTTCAAGGGGAAGATTTCATCTCTGCTTGCTCTTGCAAAAGACGCCGGCATTACAACTTCTATTGACACTCAGTGGGATGCTACGGAAAAATGGGAGTTCTTGGACGATTGGTTAAGGAAGGTTGATTACCTGTTCGTTAATTCTGACGAGGCGGTTTCAATCACCGGATGTCCGGGCGCGGAAGAGGCCTGCGAAAAGCTTGCCTTGCTAACCGCTTGTCCGGTAGTAAAACTCGGAAGAGCAGGCGCTATAGCAATCAGCGGCAGCAGAGCCGTTAAGGCCTTCCCTTATAAAGTAGAAGTGAAAGACACTACCGGCGCCGGAGACAATTTTGACGCCGGTTTCCTTTTCGCTATTCTTGAAAAGAAGTTGTCTTTTAACGAGGCGCTGCATTTCGGCAACGCCGCCGGAGCGAGAAGCTGTCAGTTTCCAGGCGGAACTGCCGCAAAATCGTCTTATAGAGATATTATTGATTTCATGGAGGCCGCAAAATGAACTCATTTTTCAAATTGCTTGAAGCGTCAGAGAAGACAAAAGCCGCGAAAGGAATCGTGCACACTCCCGCTGAAATTGCTCAACAGCCCGGGGTGTGGCTTAAAACTGCAGATGGGTTGATAGGGGCAAGACAAGAGATATATTCCTTCCTGAAATCGGGAGGAATTTACGGCAACAGAAAATCAACGCTTGTATTCACGGGAGCGGGAACCTCGGAATTTGTCGGTACTTCCGTCAGCACAGGTCTCAGAAAGGCCCTCGGAAGAGATGTTTTCTCTATTCCGACAACCCATTTCGTCACGCATCCGGACAGCATGCTAGCGGTAAAAAATAATTACATTTTGGTCTCGTTTGCACGTTCCGGCGATTCGCCTGAATCAGTGGCGACGTACGACATTATAAAAAGACATTACAGGAACGCCCGCCAGCTTGTTATCACCTGCAATATAGACGGCGCGCTGGCAAAAATGACTGACCTCGACAAGAATTCTTACTGCATTATACTTCCAAAAGAGACCAACGACCGCTCTTTAGTCATGACAAGTTCTTTTTCAACAATGGCCCTTACCGGACTTTTTCTTGGAGAGCTAAACAACACGGCTGTGTTCCGCTCAGAGGTAAAGAAGGCGGCGGCCGGGGCAGCCAGAGTCATGAACAACTATTCCGACATGCTGGCTTCGCTCTGCAGCAAGCCTTTTAACCGCGTCAGCTACCTGGGCTCTTCAAATCTTTTCGGGACTATGCAGGAATGCCACCTTAAGCTTCAGGAAATGACGGAAGGCAAGATTGCCTGCAGGTTTGATTCTTTCCTTGGCCTGAGACACGGGCCGCAAGTCTTCATTAACAACGAATGTCTTATATTTGCAGCGCTCTCGGGCAATTTAAGAGCCAAAAGATATGAGCTTGACCTTCTGAAACAACTCAAGAAAAGCAGGCAGGGAATGGCTGCGGTTATTGTTTGCGCTAAGGCAGACAAAGAAATCCGCTCCCTCTCTCCTCACATAATAGAACTTTTTCCTGACGGGCAGGCGGTCTCTGACAGCTACCGCGTGCTTACCGACATTGTCGCCGGCCAGCTTCTGGGTTTATTCAAGTGTCTGGATATCGGACATAAACCCGACAGCCCGAGCAAGACCGGAAATATAAGCAGGGTTGTCAAGGGTGTAACAATCTACAAGTGAAGAAAAATCCGCTGATAAATATTGTCAGGGAACAGAAATCCGGAAAGAACACAGGCCTTTACAGCATCTGTTCGGCAAACCGTTTTGTAATAGAGGCTTCAATTCTGCAGGCTATAAAGGACAATTCAACCCTCTGCATTGAAGCGACCTCAAACCAGGTAGACCAATTTGGCGGTTATACAGGCATGAAACCCGCTGATTTTGCCTTGTATGTCAAAACAATTGCGCAGGAACTGGGTTTTCCGGCGCAGAAACTGATCCTCGGCGGCGATCATCTTGGCCCGAATACCTGGCGTAAAGAAAACTCTGGCTCGGCTATGCAGAAAGCGCGCGAGCTGATGTCTGCCTATGCCAAGGCGGGGTTTTCAAAACTGCATCTTGATGCAAGCATGAAATGCTCTGATGATTCCGGAGAAGCTCCGGCTCCCAGGGTAGCGGCGGAACGGGCAGCGGAACTTTGCGCGGCGGCAGAGGCTGCTTGGGATAAATCTTCTAATTCAATTCCTGCCTACATAGTAGGCACTGAAGTGCCAACCCCCGGAGGGGCTGTTCTCGGCCATGACAAGATACATATTACCGGAGCAGCCGACGCAGCGGAGACTGTCAAGGAAATCCATGACGCCTTCAAAAGAAAAGGCCTGGATTCAGCCTGGGAAAGGGTGCACGCAGTGGTTGTACAGCCCGGAGTGGAATTCGGCGACGCTTCTGTTGAAACCTATGTACCGGAAAAGGCTTCAGCCCTTAAGACATTCATTAAAGGAGAACCAAACCTTGTTTTCGAAGCTCATTCAACCGATTACCAGCCTGGCAGCGCGCTTAACGAGCTAGTTCGAGACCATTTTGCCGTATTGAAAGTAGGTCCGTGGCTTACTTTTGCTTTTAGAGAGGCCTTGTTCGCGCTTGAAAAAATTGAAGCAGAATTATTCGCGGGCAAATCAGCAAAACTTTCCGGTCTTGAGAACGCTCTGGACTCAGCGATGCTAAAGAACCCCTCCTATTGGAAGAATTACTATAGCGGAACCGAGGCCGAGGTAGCGCACAAGAGGAAGTACAGTTACAGCGACAGGTGCAGGTATTACTGGCCTTTGCCGGAAATGGAACACGCAATAATTTTACTCTTAAACAATCTATCCGGCGTGAAGATTCCTATCCCTCTCCTTGAGAAACACCTGCCTGCGATAGCAAATACATTTAAAATGGGGTCGCTTCCCATGGGACCACGTCCGTTAATCCACGCTAAAATTATGAAAATAACTTCTCTGTATTCAAAAGCCTGCGGGTTGCACACCAATAAACACTAAAACAAAAACCCCGCTAAAGGCGGGGTTTTACAATGATGGGGGGGTCGCGGATAAAAGCGGGACTTTTGAAGAGGGGCTTCATTCTCAACCAGCGGCTGAAAATGGCGGAGAGAGAGGGATTTGAACCCTCGGTACCCTTTTGGAGTACAACCGCTTAGCAGGCGGTTGCCTTCAGCCGCTCGGCCATCTCTCCGAATAACCTTTCAATATTCCGCAAAAACGAGTTTGATTGTATCACAAAGGGCCTTTCATTTCAAACCCTATAACCTTTGATTCTCGGTGCATTACTTTTCGCGGAGCTAATCTCATCTTTCAATCATATTTGAGAATACATTAACGCCTTTGACCAGATAAACTTTATACTCCTGATTTTTAATTGTAATAGGGTCGCTTTCTACTGACTCTATCTCGCGTTTTGTCAGTTCATAAGCGTCCGCGCCTATGAACACCGTACCGGTTGCGCCTCTCTTTGAAATCAGCAGCGCCTGGTTTATACACTCCCCAATATAGGCATGTTCTATTTTTGAGGCTGAACCTACGGTACCGGTCACGCATTCACCGGTATTAATCCCAAAGCAAACTCCAATGGGCATCTGTTTTAATACTTCTATGCCGGAATCAAAAAGAACTTTAGCGAAACCGGTGTTTACTTTCATCGCGGCGTTTATGGCGCGCAAGGGGTGAGAAACTTCGTGAGGAAAACCTTCTTCCTTGAAAACTGACATGATTGAGTCGCCCATGAATTTGTGAACACGGCCGTTGTTCATTTCAACCAGAGCTGTTACATATTCATAATAAGTGTTAAGGAAAAGAATTATCTCATTTGAGCTGAGCTTCAGGGTCATATGGCTGAAACCCGGGATGTCTATGAAAAGAATCGTAGCTACAAGATCCCTGCCTGACCTAGCTGTGAGTTCATTCTTTTTTACATCGATTAGTTTAGAGAGCATGTCCTCAAGCTCCCCCCTTCTGGTTTCTGAGGCTTTTAATCTTTCCACTACAAGTATAATCAGTTTGAATATTTTTTTTATAATTTGCGCAGTGTGCTTTCTTTCCTTTACGGCATATTCGGGAGAAAGCACGTTCTCCCCTTGCAGGAAATCAATAATATCCAGTTTTAGGTTGAATACCGCGTTTCTAACCTCAATTCTTGAAAGCAAATAAAACCCGGAGACTGCGAATAAACCAACGATAACACCAAGCAGGGCGACAGACGGAAGGTCAGATTTGGGATTTCTGACCCAGGCGAGAATATTTTCTCCATTTAAGAGTTTTAGGAATAGAAGGACAAGTATAAACGCAAGGATGCCAAAAAGGAAGAAAGCACTAAGTATCTGCGGCTGTTTTTTCTCTCTCCTCAGCTTCTGTCGCATGAATGCTCCTGATAACTATATTGCCGAAAGCGGATGGTGAGTCTCGCAGCTTATGCCATCCCGCCAGTTTCGCGCAATACTCGGAAATGGCGGAGGGTGCAGGACTCGAACCTGCATGTCCCGTGAAGGACTCCTGATTTCAAGTCAGGTGTCTTAGCCATTAGAACTAACCCTCCGCGTCAGTGCGCGCTATTTGGCAACGTTCATTATTTCTGAAGATTTAAAAATATCCAATGCCCGCTTGATTGTTTCATCATCTTCAACTCTGGCCCTCTCACTTTCCTGGTCGCCCTTTAACGCCTTAATTATCTCCGCCCTGATGAAGCTCCTGATAAAAGCACGATTCTTTTCTATTTCAAGATCGCTTATCACAAAACCAGCCGCCTTTGCGTCTTTTATCATATCATCCGCCATTTTATCATCAACCTTAACTTTCTCGTCGGCAGACGGATTCGCTTTAATGTATTTCTTTGCATAGTTTGTAAAATGTTCAAAGTAATTCAATCTCCAAACCTGGTCTCCGGGAAACTTGTCTTCGCTTATTATGTCCGGAGTAATACCCTTTTCGTGAATCTTTCTGCCTAGCGGAGTGTAATAGTACGCTGTGGTGAGCCTCAGTCCGGACCCATCTGAAAGCCTGAAGATGCTTTGCACAGACGCCTTGCCGAATGATTGAGTTCCCATTACAACGGCCCTCTTGTTGTCCTGCAGGGCTCCGGTTACTATTTCTGAGGCAGACGCGCTCCCTTTGTTCACAAGCACAATCATCGGAACCTTTTCTCCGAAAGTTCCGCCGCCGGTAGAAGCGTATTTCCTGTTCATGCTGCTGATGCGGCCTTGAGTATAGACTATCAATTTATCGCCCGAAAGAAAACGGTCTGCGATATCAACCGATACATCGAGCAAACCGCCGGGATTTCCTCTAAGGTCAAGAATTACTCCTCTTACAGCCGCTTTTTCCAATTTTTCAAGCGCAGCGCCGATATCCCTTCCGGAGCTCTCTATGAAATTGCGTAGTCTTATATAGCCGAAGTTATCCGAGAGGATGTAAGAATCGACGCTCTGTATCTTGATGTTATCCCTGATTATTTCAACTTCAACCAGTTGGTCCTCGCCTTCGTGGGCTATGCTTAACCTTACTTTTGTGCCTTTCGGCCCGCGGATTTTCTTGATGGCATCATCAACAGTTTTCCCTTTGGTCAGTTCACCTTCAATTTTAATTATCCGATCACCGCTCCGTATGCCCTGTTGCCATGCCGGGCTTTTCTCTATCGGAGCCACTATTGTCAGAATATCGCTTCTCAGTGTTATCTCAACTCCTATGCCCCCGAAAACGCCGGAAGTCTCGGTCTGCAGCTCATTGAATTGGTCAAGATCCATGAAATGACTGTGCACATCGAGAGTGGATATCATCCCCTTGATGGCCCCGTGGAACAAAAGATCGCCTTTGATCTTGTCCTCATCCACATAATTCTTAATGATGTAATCAAGGGACTCGCTCATCACGGGAAGCTCTTTATATACCTTGTCGACAAGAACTCTCTCCTGATCAGGAGTTGTGTCCGCCAAAACCGGCATTACAGCCAACAGCAGCGCGATAAGAATTAAAGTCTTTTTCATAAGTGCTCCCGATTGCGATAAAAGTTATAAGAGATTGACATTCCTAGTCTTTTTTTGCGAGCCATTCTGCCGGATTTTGAGGCTTGCCGTCTTTTCTAATCTCAAAATAAAGAGTCGGGGTGTCCGAAGAACCTGTATCCCCTACCTTTCCTAGAATATCAGAAGGCACAACCTTCTGTCCGAAATTTACAGAAATCTCTGACAAATGACCGTAGATTCCCACAATATTATTGCCGTGATCCACCATAACCATCTTACCGTAGCCTTTGAACCAGTCAGAAAATATAACAATCCCTGAGTAGACCGGGTGGACCGGATCATTGAGCTTTGAAGCGATTTCAACACCGTTATTGAACACATACACATTGAACTTTGGGTGTTTGTATTTTCCGAAAAACGAGGTAATCTTGCCTTCGGAAGGAGGATTAAGCTTTCCTTTAAACCTGTTAATATCGCCTTCCGATTGCGGAATTTCAATTTTCCGGGTGCCTTCATCGTACTGCTTAATTATAGCTTCCAGTTTTCCTGACTGCTGCTTTAATTCGGCAATTGCCTGCTCGTAAAGAGTCCGCTGATCCTTGATTCCGCCGAGCAGGCTGCTTTTCTCTTTTTTCTGTTCAGTCAGCTCCATGCTTTTTTCCGCTGCGGTCTTCCGGTACGACTCGTATTTGACATATTTCCTTTCAAAATCGGTCTTTTTCGAAGAAAGGTCTTTTTTCTTTTTAAGAATATTCTTCTTAAGTTCAACATCTTTCTTCGCGATTGCGACCAGGATATCATACTTTTTCATGAAATCGTCGAAGCTAACGGCCGACATCAGAGTCTTCAGGCTTTTAAAACTTCCTTCTTTATACAGTTGACGCATTCTTTCGCTTAAATCTTTTTCTACTTTGTTCAGTCTGGCGCTCTCCGCTCCAATCTGATCTTTTGAATAATCTATCTCTTTCTCGTACTGGTTGAGCTTGTTATTGCAATTATCTACTCTCTTCTTAAGCTCATCAAGCTTCTGGTCAAATTTCTGCAACTGGTAAAGGACGCTTTTTTCTTCTTCATAAAGTTTGTACTGCTTTTCTATTTTATCCTGTATCTGCTTGCTGACCTTTTCGAGCTCTTTTTTATTGTCTTCAGACGACTGCGCTGTGAGCTGCAGCGTAAGCAGCATGAAAATCGCCGAAAAAAAGACAGCCTTTATGGATTTCTTCACGAATTCGATTGCTCGATCCTTATAAAAGCGCTGCTCAGGAAGCCTAGCGCGGCGGAGAAAATAACTATACCTGAAAAATACAGCGCGTCAACTCTGGCCCATCTTCCCGACCACAGCAGGTTAATTTTGCCGATAACCGCGAGTTCTATCAACAGTAACAGCGAGGCTGCTATTAGGCCTCCGGCGGCGCCCAGCATAACGCTTTCCAGAACAAATACCTTTTTAAGAGCGACTGCATTGCTGCCAGACTTGAGCATTGAATTAATAACGCCTCTCCGTGAGTATATATTGTTTCTGACCGTGCTTGTTACCACAAAAGCGGAACTCAGCACAAGTATCAAGGCAAAACCCGCCGCAAATAGTTCCACGCTGGAGACTATATTTAAGAAGCGTTCCGTCTCGTCTTTGCGGTAGTTAACTTCTGTGATGCCGGGAAGTGTACCGACAAAAGCGGCAAGTTCCTGGAGCCCTTTTGCGTTGCGGTGCTCTTTCTCGACTTCGACTTTGACAGTGTTTGGCAGAGGATTTTCCTTTACATTTTCCATGTAGTTCTTAAAGTCAGGGTCGGCAGCAAATTCTTTAATCGCTTCCTCTTTTGACACATAGTGACAGTCACTAACCCCGTTTTGCGCCTTTATAACCGCAACCATCTGCACAATATCTTCCGGTTTCAGCTTCTCGGAAGCATAAGCCGTTATTTGAACGCTGGAGTTGACCTCGTTTAGGAATTTATTCAGATTGCGGATAACATGGAAGGATATTCCGAGTATCAGCATATTGCATACCAGCACAGCTACTGTGGTTGCCGCTGCATACCTGTGTTTTGAGATTGTTTTTACGGCTTCATGAAATATTTTCATTAGGTAATCCAACTCCTCAGTTCTTTTTCATTCTTAATTATAAGGTGTTTGTCGATGTCTTCAACGCACCCGCCTTCACGGAAGTCGCCGAGAATAGAAGTAACAACCTCCCTGGCTGTGCCTATTATGTCCGCCAGTTCCTGATGCGTAAGTTTCAGGTCCAATCTAATTCCGGACGAGGTTTTTACGCCGTACTTCGCTGCTAAGTCAAGAAGCGTGCTTGCTACCCGGCCCGGCAAGTTGCGGAAAGTAAGGTCTTCTATTTGCTTGTCGCAATATCTCAGCCTCGCGCTTAAAGTCTTAAGTAGCTTAAGCGCTATAAGAGGATTGTCAAGTATCTCTTTTTGAACATCGCTGCGATTGAGAGCGAGAACCTCCGCATCTTCAACAACTATGGCGGAGGCTGACCTTTTTTCCTGATCAAGCATTGCCATTTCTCCGAAGAAGTCGCCGTCTTTGAGGTATGTTAGAGTTTTTATTCTTCCGCTTTTGTCAGCGGTGTAGATTTTTACGAGGCCATGAATGATAACATACAGCGTGTTACCTTCTTCGTTTTCAAAAAACAGGTGCGCGCCTTTAGGGTATTTCTTCTCTACCATAGACTTTGCTATTATATTTATATCCCTGTTAGAAATCCCGGAAAAAATGGGAACCTTTTTTAGAAGAGTTTTTTTATCCATATTCCTCCTAAAACCTTTCAATTATAACAATTACGCTAAAATAATTCAACAAGGGTGATTTGAGGAGAGTGGATTAAAGCACTTTTTTTAAGAACTTTCCGGTGTAGGAGCGCTTGCAGCCTGCTATATCTTCAGGGCTTCCTGCGGCTATTAAGTAGCCACCGGCCGTGCCCCCATCCGGCCCAAGATCAATCACGTGATCCGCGGTTTTAATGACATCAAGGTTATGTTCTATAACAACAATGCTGTTTCCCATGTCTCGCAGGCGGAAGAGCACTTCAAGAAGTTTCTTGATATCGTCAAAATGCAGGCCTGTTGTTGGTTCATCAAGTATGTAAAGTGTCCTTCCGGTGGCCCGCTTGCTTAGTTCCGCGGATAGTTTGATTCTTTGGGCCTCGCCGCCGGAAAGCGTTGTCGCGGGCTGTCCTAGCTTTATGTAGCCGAGGCCAACATCTTCCAGCGTCTGAAGAATTGAGTGAATCCTTGGGATGTTTTTGAAGAAATCGAGCGCCGTAGTCACTGTCATGTCAAGCACCTCGGCGATATTCTTTCCGCGGAACTTTACTTCCAGCGTTTCCCTGTTATACCTCTTGCCTTTGCACACTTCGCACTGTACGTATACGTCCGGCAAAAAGTGCATTTCTATTTTTAAAATGCCGTCGCCTTCGCAAGCCTCACACCTGCCTCCCTTAACGTTAAAACTAAATCTTCCGGGATTATACCCGCGGGTTTTGGCCTCTATTGTTTCCGTGAAAAGATCGCGTATGTGCGTGAAGACTCCGCTGTAGGTTGCCGGATTGCTTCTTGGAGTCCTTCCTATTGGCTGCTGGTCGATGTTAATAACCCTGTCAATGTTTTCCGCTCCTTCAAGTTTTTGATAGCTCGAAGGCCGCAGTCCCGTGCGGAATAACTCATGAATTACGGCAGGGTAAAGCGTTTCCTGGACAAGAGAGCTTTTTCCGGAACCGGATACACCGGTTACACACGTTAAGCATTTCAGCGGGAACTCAGCGTTTATCTTCTTTAAATTATTGGTTTCAGCGCCAATAAGCTTTAGGCTTCCGCCGGAGCATTGATTCCTTGAATGAGGAACATTTATCTTTAGATCGCCTCTCAAATATTTCCCTGTCAGCGATTCTTTTGACGCAAGTATGGTTTTTAGCGGCCCTGCGGCAATAACATAACCGCCGTCTGCGCCGGCTCCCGGCCCCAAGTCAACTATATAATCAGCTTCCCTCATGGTATCCTCATCGTGCTCTACCACTATTACAGTATTTCCCTGATCTCTGAGGGTTTTAAGCGTGTTAAGGAGTTTCTCATTATCCTTCTGGTGTAAGCCGATGCTGGGCTCGTCGAGAACATATAAAACACCGACTAAGGACGCTCCAATCTGAGTCGCGAGGTGAATTCTCTGCGACTCGCCGCCGGAAAGCGTCATTGCCGCCCGGTTAAGAGTCAGATAGCCAAGTCCAACGTTTACCAGGAAGCCTAATCTTGCGCGAATCTCCTTAAGAACCTGTTTTGATATTTGGGCTTCGCGCTCGGTGAGTTTGACTGCTTTGAAGAACTCGAGGCATTCGCTTACGCTTAGACCCGTGGTTTCATTTATATTCTTACCGGCAATCTTCACGCTTAGCGTTTCCTTCTTCAATCTGGCTCCGCCGCAGGCAGGGCATTTATTGCTCCTCATATAATGCCCTATTACTTCATTCCTAATGTATTCAGACTCTGTGTCCGTAAACCTTCTCTTGAGGTTCGGGAGAACGCCTTCGTACTTTCCGGTATATGAATGCGTGGCCTGAGAAGACGTGAAGTTGAATTTAATTTTTTCTTCGCCCGAGCCGTAAAGCACTATATCCTTATGCTCATTCTTCAAGCTCTTAAACGGAACATCCGTTCTGAAACCATAATGTTTTCCTACAGCCTTCAGCATGCTCTGGTAATAAAAGGCCGTATTGCTGCTCCAGGGCGCTATTGCCCCGCCGTCTAGACTCTTTTCTTTATCCGGAACGACAAGGTCCGGGTCGATTTCGAGTTTTTGGCCCAAGCCTCCGCATTCCGGGCAAGCCCCGAAAGGGTTATTGAATGAAAACATTCTCGGGGTTAACTCGCTTATACCTGTGCCGCAGTCAACACAGGAGAATTTTTCCGAGAAAGGGATTTCCTTTTCCGCGTTTACAATGAGAGTCAGGTTGCCGTCTCCCAGCTTCAGAGCAGACTCAACAGAA
>CAITPB010000084.1 GCA_903894145.1 Candidatus Firestoneibacteriota bacterium
CAAAACACTTTAAGCTTTTAAATCCCGCCCAGGCGCTCTTTTTCGGCATCCAGAAACCCGCCCAGCCTCCCTCGGCCGGGTAGGCCGTCATCAAACTCAGGGAAGAACCGCCGCCGGAGTTCTCTTCAGCAAGAGACACTTCCACCTTCTCAGTGTTGTCGTCAAACATCTCTCCCTTATCAATGTTCACCGGAATCATGGTTTTTGCGGTCAAGGAAAGCGCGAAAAAGGCGAGAAGCGAGAGCAGGAGAGCAAATTTCTTCATATAACCTCCGTCAAATAATTGCCTATAGACTTCAAAACATCAGTGCAAATAATATCTTTTATCAGTACAGCCTTCTGTAATATAGCCCCAAAACACCTTAAAATCAAATTGAATATTTCCTTTCCCTTCTATATAATTGAACAACTTCACCACTGGAGGCTTCATATGGCAGAACTCAACAAAGTGATACTTTCCGAAAAAGACATGCCGAAAGAATGGTACAACATCGCGGCAGACCTCCCGGAACCGCTTCCCCCGATTATCAGGGCCGACGGAGTGCCCGCGGGACCGGCGGATTTCGCGCCCGTCTTCCCCATGGAGATAATAAAGCAGGAAGTCTCAACCCAGAAATGGATACCCATACCCGATGAAGTAATATCGGCCTACAAAGTTTGGCGGCCGTCTCCTCTCTGCAGGGCCTATAACCTTGAAAAAAGGCTGAAAACCCCGGCGAGGATTTATTACAAGAACGAGAGCGTGTCCGCGGCGGGAAGCCACAAGCTGAACACCGCCATCCCCCAGGCCTATTACAACAAGGCCGAGGGCGTAAAGAGAATGGCGACTGAGACCGGAGCGGGGCAGTGGGGAAGCGCTATGTCCTTCGCGACCCAGTTCTTCGGCTTAAAGTGCACGGTATATATGGTAAGGGTCTCGTTTGACCAGAAACCCTACAGGCGGTTCCTGATGCAAACTTACGGCGCGGAGGTTCACGCCTCTCCTTCAAACCTGACCCACGCGGGGCAGGAAGTACTTAAGAAGGATCCTAAGTCCCTCGGATCGCTTGGCATCGCTATTTCCGAAGCGGTTGAAGACGCGGCAACCCATGATGATACAAAGTACTGTCTTGGAAGCGTCTTGAACCATGTCTGCATGCACCAGACTATCATCGGCCTTGAGATAAAGAAACAGATGGAAATGATAGGAGATTATCCGGATATCATCGCTGCCTGCGTCGGCGGAGGCTCAAATTTTGCCGGAGCGGTCTTTCCGTTCGTGGCAGAAAAGATGAAAGGAAAGAATATCCGTTTCCTGGCCGTTGAACCCGCGGCCTGCCCGACTCTTACCAAAGGGCCGTACAGGTATGATTTCGGCGATGAAGCGAAACTCATGCCTCTTGCAAAGATGTACACGCTTGGGCATAACTTTATGCCCTCAGGGATTCACGCCGGCGGGCTGCGCTACCACGGAGATTCTCCTATCGTCAGCTACCTCGTAAACAAGAAACTCGTGGAAGCCAGGTCTTACAAGCAGATACC
>CAITPB010000085.1 GCA_903894145.1 Candidatus Firestoneibacteriota bacterium
ACTTAGGCCTTGATTGTGATACGCACATAACAAATCTCGATCTTCGATACTGAAGTGCTTATATTGCTTTTTCATAGACACTTAGGTTATCATAACCTCCTAAGTGTTGCACTTCCTTATTGAACTTGTGACTTTACAAACTTTCAGACTATGATGTCTTTACTACTATGCTATTGATTACATCCCCCGCCTCATTTATCCTGTCTGCCGCGTTGGAAAGATGGCGGTAGATTTCTCTCATTTTGAGCATGTGAATTACATCCGGCCCTTTGAAAAGTTCGACCAGCGCGTCGCGGTAAATCGTCTCCATCTCGTTCTCTATCTTTTTCGCCTGAACCGCGTGCTCCATCGCGACGCCGGGATTTCTTTCAAGCCGTTCTATCGCAGAGAGTATCTCTCCGGAACCGGCGGCCAAACACCCTGCGAGTTTCAGAAGGTAAGCGTCCGGCTTTAGACCAAAAACCTCGAGTTCCTCAACCGTGGATTTCCCGTAATCCATAATATCATCCATTGTCTTTGACATTGCGTAAAGATCTTCCCTGTCTATCGGGGTAGCGAAGGTTTTGTTCAGTTCATCCAAAAGTAGCCTGCGTTTCTCTTCGGCCTCCCTTTGAAGCGTGAAAACCTTTCCTGCGTTTACCTTGTTCTGGTCTTCAAGATAAGTCTTAAGAGCGCAAATGCCGTCATGGACGACCTTCATGGAATCAATGAGCAGGAAAAAGAAATCAGCCCTGCCTTTCCGAAAGAATTCGAGCATTTGGCCTCCTGAGGTATTTTACAGCGGAAACTCCATCTTGGCAACAATAAACCCTTCTATTTAAGATTGCGAATAAGAAAATGGATTCCCGCCCCGAGGAGCGCGCAGGCGGGAAGAGTTATGACCCAGGCTTTGAGAATTTCCCAGACTAAGGACCAGTGGACCTTGCTTACCCTGTCGGCTGAACCGGAACCAAAAACCGAGGAACTTACCACGTGGGTAGTGCTGACGGGGCCGCCGACGAGAGCCGCGGCAAGTATGACAAGGCTTGAAGAGAGCTGGACGGCAAAACCGTGTATAGGCCTGACCTTAAATATTTTAAAACCCATGGTCTTCATAATCCTAAAGCCTCCGAAAGAGATTCCAAGAGCCATAGCGATTGAGCAGGCAATCATTACCCATGGCGGAATAGAGGTGAACCCCTCCCACTTCCCGTACATTATAAGCCCCATCGTGATTATTCCCATCGTCTTCTGGGCATCGTTGCCGCCGTGGGAAATAGCAAGGAAAGCAGAACTAATGATTTGCGCGCGCTTGAAGACGTAGTTTATCTTCGGAGTGGCGTTCCGCGCGGCAAAGAAGAGGAGTTTTGTCACAATGAACCCTGATATAAACCCTATGAGCGGCGAAGTGAAAAGGATGACCATTACCTTTATTATGCCTGCCGCCTGCAGTTTCTCCGGCCCTGCGGAAATCACGACTGCGCCGATAATCCCGCCTATCAGGGCGTGCGACGAACTCGAAGGAAGCCCGAAAAACCAGGTAGCAATATTCCAGATAATTGCCGAAGCCATGGCCGCAAGCACGACAGCAATGGTAAGCGCCTTCGGATCGGCAATTCCTCCGCCGATGGTCTGGGCTACCGCTATGCCGACTATGAAAGGGCCGCAAAACTCCGCGATAGTGGCAAGAATAAGCGCGGCTCTCGCCGACATCGCCCGCGAAGAAACAATAGTCGCTACAATGTTTGCGCTGTCGTGAAAGCCGTTCAGGAAATCAAAAACGAGGGAAAGGACTATGAGAATTATGAGCAGGAGCGCCATGCGCCTTCCTTTTGGCCGTTGCCTTCTACAAGCTTAACGACGGCTCCGCGTTCAAGGCAAGATCCGCAAATTGTTTCCGCAAGAACTTCTGGTAACCGATATAGGCAATCATCGCGCCGTTATCGGTGCAGAGCTTGAATTCAGGGAAGTATACTTTCACATCCTGCTGAGCAAACTTTTTTGTAAACTCCCCCCTGAGCGTCCTGTTCGCTATGACACCCCCGCCGAGGACAACCTCACGAATTCCCGTTAGCACCGCGACATCCAGGGTCTTGTCAAGCAGCGTGGCGGCCACGGTATTCTGGAAAGAAGCGCAGAGTTCCGCCTTGGCTGTTTCCGGGTGCTCTTTCATATGCGTCATTACCGCGGTCTTTAATCCCGAAAAGGAAAAATCATTGCTGCCGTCCTTCATAACGGCCTTAGGCAGTTTGAAAGTTTTTTTCGCGGACTTCGCGAGCTCTTCCACCTTCGGGCCGCCCGGGTATCCGAGTTCGAGAAGTTTCGCGACTTTGTCAAAGGCCTCTCCGCAGGCATCGTCCCTCGTGCGGCCTATTATTTCGTAGCGCCCGAATTCCCGCACCAGCACCAACTCGGTATGCCCGCCTGAAACAATAAGTGAAAGGAAAGGGAAGCCGATCTTATGTTCAAGGAAAGCGGCAAATAGATGGGCTTCAAGGTGGTTTACGCCAATCAACGGAATTTCTTTTGCCATGGAAATGGCTTTCGCGGTTTCAATTCCGACAAGCAGAGACCCTGCAAGCCCCGGGCCGTAAGTGACGGCAAGGCCGTCTATATCGTCCAGCGTGACTTTTGCCTCTTTAAGCGCGGAGTCTATAATATAGTAGATGTTTTCGAGGTGGTGCCGGGAAGCAAGCTCCGGAACCACGCCGCCGTACTTCTCGTGAATCTTTACCTGCGAACCAACGACATTTGAGAGCACCTCCGCTCCGTTTTTTACGACCGAAGCGCCCGTATCGTCGCAGGAAGATTCAATTCCGAGGATTAACACATCTTCAGCCACGCGTAATCTTCTCCATTCCGTTCATGTATGGACGCAGTACTTCGGGGACGACTACATTGCCCGTATCAGTCTGGTAATTTTCCATAACTGCGGCGAGAGTTCTGCCGACAGCCAGCGCAGAACCGTTTAACGTGTGGACAAACTCGGCTCCCTTGCCGCCCTTCCTCTTGAACTTTATGTTAGCCCTTCTCGCCTGGAAATCCGTGCAGTTGCTGCAGGAAGAAATTTCTTTGTAGCAATTAAGCCCGGGCATCCAGACCTCTATATCATAAGTCTTGGCGGAGGCAAAGCCCATATCCCCGGTGCAAAGCTGTATTACCCTGTAGGGCAATTTGAGCAACTTCAGTATCTCTTCCGCGTCAAGGAGCATTGACTCAAGCTCATTGAACGAATTCTCGGGCGCGGTGAACTTGAAGAGTTCCACTTTGTCAAACTGGTGAACCCTGATCATGCCCTTCATATCTTTGCCGTAGGTGCCTGCCTCGCGGCGGAAGCACGCGGAATAACCGGTATACTTAAAAGGCAGCGCGCCTTCGTCTATGGTTTCATCGCGGTGCATATTTGTCAGGGGGACTTCCGAGGTAGGAATAAGGTAAAGATCGTCCTCGGCGCATTTGTAGGCCTGCTCGGCAAACTTCGGGAGCTGTCCCGAAGCGGTCATGCTCTTTCCGTTCACCAGGAACGGCGGATAAAATTCCGTGTAGCCGCGGCCGACCGCCGTGTTTGCCATGAAATTTATCAGAGCGCGGGATAACATCGCGCCGTATTTTTTTAGTATGACGAACCTGGACTCGGAAATCTTCACCGCCCTTTCAAAATCCATCATGCCGAGCGTTTCGCCAAGTTCCCAGTGGGGACGCGCCTCAAAGGAGAATACCGGAACCTCTCCGGACTTTTTGATTTCGGGATTTTCTTTCTCGTCTTTTCCGACAGGTACGCTTTTGTCCGGGATATTCGGAAGCACCAACATTGCTTCGTTGAACTTTGCTCCGGCTTCCGCCGCCAGCGTTTCAAGCGCGGCAAGTTCAACATTCATAGCCGTAACCTTTGACATAAGCTCAGCCGCGTCTTTCTTTTCCCTTTTAAGCTTCCCTATTTCCTCTGAAAGCTTGTTCTTGGCTGATTTTTTCACCTCTAATTCGGTGATATATTTCCTTCTTTCAACATCTATCGCAAGGATGGCGTCAACATCGATATTTTGGTTCCTGTTTTTGAACGCCTCTTTTACCACTTCCGGGGTTTCTCTCAACAGCTTTGCATCGAGCATAATTACCTTCCTTTTTAGACTGCAGCAGGTTAATATTCTTTAAGTGATATTATAACAGATGAAAACGTATAATAACAGACTGAGGCCTTAAATGTGATTACACGGATTTAGAAAGTGCGATTACGCGGATTAGAGAGTTGTTTAATCTGCGTAATCTGTTTTTCTGATACGCGCAATCAATTTCAAAATGAAACCGCCGCGCCCCGCCTTTCATTCCGCTTGATAAACACATAAATATAGGTATAATCATTTGATAGCGGCAAACAAATGCGCCGTAAAGGAGCGTCTATGAGTTCATTCCCTGTATTAGCGCTGTTCGGATTGCTCGGTTTCTGCATCATAGTGATTGTCATTATGATCAACAGCCTCATATATAAAAAGAACTCTGTCGGTAATTCGTTTGCAACGGTAGATGTACTGCTAAAAAAAAGATATGACATGATCCCGAACCTCGTTGAAACGGTAAAGGGCTATGCCGCGCACGAAGCCGGCCTCTTTAAGGAAATAACCGAGTTGAGAGCCAGGACCGCGACCGGAAATATTCCGGGACAGCTGGCCGACGCCTCAAAGATGTCCGGTCTGCTTGGCCGGCTTATGATGACAGTTGAGAACTACCCGGAGCTTAAGGCGAATGAAGGATTTCTCCAGCTTCAGCGGTCAATAAACGAAATAGAGGAGCAGATCTCGGCGGCGCGCAGGGCCTTCAACGCCGCCGTTAATGAATATAACAACGCCGTCCAGATGTTCCCGTCGAGCCTGCTTGCCAATATGCTGGGCTATGAAACAAAGCAGTATTTCACCGCGTCTGCCGGTGACCGCGAGAACGTGAATGTCGGAGAGATTCTTAAAAAATGAAGAAAGACTACGAGTTGTTAAATTTCTTCCGCGAGTCAATGCTTCCTGACCTTCGCGGCCTTGAGACAAAACGGAAGTCCCTAGCCAGCGGAATTTGGATTGAAACCGCGTTGCTGGCAATACTCATCGCGTTTGCCTTCCTTTCCGGGGCGGCCCGTTTTGGAGGCTTCGGAGTTTTCATTCTTATCGCGGGAGCGGTTTGGCTGATCTGGTCCGGCTTTTCCCTTTACGGAAGATACTCGGAGTTCAAAAGCGAGTTCAAGCAGGAGATAATCTTCCGGCTGATCAGGTTTATTGACCCCGGCCTTTCCTACAGCAAGGATTCCTGCCTTCCCTACCCTCTCTTCCTTGAGAGCAACATCTTCCTGACACAGGTTGACAGGTACGGGGGCGATGATTATGTGACTGGGAAAATTGGCGAGACAAAACTGGAGTTTTCGGAAGTTCACGCAGAGCACAAGACCGAAACCACTGACAGCAAGGGAAACAGGCAGACCCGGTGGACGACAATTTTCAAAGGACTTTTCGTGGTCGCAGATTTCAACAAGAATTTCACGGGAAGAACGGTCGTCCTGCCCGATATCGCCGAAGGAATGCTTGGATTTCTCGGGTCCATGATCCAGAAGTTGAACTTCGCGCGCGGCCAGCTCATTAAACTTGAAGACCCTGAGTTTGAGAAACACTTCGCTGTATACGGGGACGATCAGGTAACTGCAAGATACCTGCTCACTCCGGGCCTTATGCAAAGGATGACGGAGTACAGGCTCCGCACGGGGAGGAATGTTTATTTCTCCTTCGCTGATTCAAAACTTTTCATAGCGGTCTCCTACACGAAAAATCTTTTCGAACCTAAACTCTTCGGCTCGCTGGTGGATTTTAACCTTATAAAAGAATATTACTCCGATCTTGAACTTGCGGCCGGGGTCGTTGAAGAGTTTGATTTGAATACAAGGATTTGGTCTAAGGAATAAAAGACTGCGGCCTGAAGGCCGGAGTCTTTTGTTTCGGTAAGTAAAGATATGATTCATGCCGGCAAGGAGATCGGAAAAAAATGAAAGTTATTTGTATAAAAGGACCTGAAAGAAGAATAATCGAACGCGCCTACTCTAAACTTTCCAGGTGGGGAGTTTTGGAATTATCCTGCAGTACGAAAGAACTTTCCGCGGCGCTTAAGACGGTCGAGAACGCCGGTTTCTTCGGCTTGAGGATAAAGCTTGCCAAAAATTTTTCCGCGATAGTTACCGCGCACAAGGGCAAGGACGGGCCGTGCTATGACACGGGGCGCACCGCCTTTTATCTTGGAAGCGCGCTTGCCGTGCTTGACGATGACAATCACTTCATATATAAATCCATCCGCGTTTGCGAAAAGACCGGAGAAGTTTACGGATCAGAGGCCTACAAGGGGTATTTGAGGGTTACTCCCGCTGACAAGAAACTCCTTAAAACTCTTGAAACTGATCCTGTGCCTTTCAATTGCGATGCTTTTGAGAAGGACGCCAGGCTGCTCAGCAATATGGTGAAGTATTCCGCCGAGAAACCGGAAACACCGATGTTATACCCCGGGCCCTTTAAGAAAATAATTCTCAAGAACGGCGCAATAATCCGGCGGGGTGAAATAGCTCTTGTTTCCGCAAAAACCGCGCGCGGGCTCGCAAAAACCGGGCAATACATAGCGCTTAACCCCGGAAATATTTTTACCGAACCTGTAACACCTTCAAACTTCAAAAAAGAATATGAAAAATACGGGCCGCTCTTCATTCTGGACAAGTCCGCGGCGGCCGCTCCAAAGACCCTCTCAAAAGCTAAAGGGTTTGAGAAACTTGACAATCTTCCCGGCGAGCTTCGGGAGAAACTGCTGTCCGTAATCAGGCACAGGATTCCCTATTTTGTCATTACCGGCAGCGACCCGAGGATTGCCGGAGGGTGCTGCCCGAGCATTGAGGTATATTTCGCGAATAAACTCGCGAAAGCGGGCATACTTTCCTCGTGGATGCCGCCTCTTTCCAAAGACGCGTGCACAATGACGGTCTACGCGTTCAAGGGAGAAATGCAGGATGCAAAAAAGGGCGAGCCAAAGTTCACCCTAAACGCCGCTTTCAGGGCAAAAATCCTTAAACATCTCAGGAAG
>CAITPB010000086.1 GCA_903894145.1 Candidatus Firestoneibacteriota bacterium
AGGTTCCACCGGCTGCTCTTTTACCGGCGCCGCGGAACGCTGGCCGCCTGCGGGTTCTGTAACCGCTGCCTTGCTCATCTCCACGAGAATCTTTACATCTTTCTTGAAAATACTTTTGAAGGTTTCCTTAAGAATAATCTGAATCTGCTCCGACTCAAGGCTTGCTTTAGAATAGTCGTCCTTGACCCGCAGTTTCAATACCCCGCCGGATTGCTCGACAGGAGAAGCGGAAAGCAGCACGCCGGCCGCGAGTTTTTTCTTTTCCCTGACAGCCTCAACAAATACATTCCAGTTCTTGCGCACGATCTCCAGGCTGTCCGTTCCGCTGTCGGAGAGCTTGCCCACTTCTTCAATATCGCTGATGCTTATTGCCGAGTTTGACAGGTCGTCGATATCGCTCTCTGACTCCCTTACCGGCGCCTTCTCCGGTTTTTTACCCGCCGAAACAGGTAAAGGGACTGAAGGTATGGAATCCACGCGGCTCAAAAGCTCGTTTAGGTCCAGCATTTCGTCAGCGCCGCAAATTTTGACTGCCGCCGCCTCAAGGATAACACGCTTGTAGGAAGCAAACTTCAAGTCTTCCAAAAGCTGTATCATCACTCTTATTATATTGAATAACTTGGTCTTGGAAATCTTACCTGACTGCTCTTTCAGCACAAGCAGTTCATCTTCCCCCAGAATATCCAGAAGGCTCCCTGGTTCCTTGGTAACCTTCACCACCAGCAGATCCCTGAAATACGAGGATAAATGCCTGACGAAAAGAAACTCGTCAAAACCCGTCTTAGAAGCTTCGTCGATCAGATTTAGCGCGTCTTCCGTCCTTCCCTCAAGCAAACTGGCCGCGAATGAAATAATGGTATTCCTGTTCACGGTCTCAAGGAGTTCTTCCGCCTGCTTCAAAGTGATATTTCCGCCGGAAAAAGAAATGAGCTGGTCGAGAATGCTCTCCGCGTCGCGAAGCGCCCCGTCTGAATTCCTGGCTATAAGATTTAGAACCTTCTGCTCAACCTTTATGTCTTCTTTATTCAAAATCGCCGCAAGCGCCGCTGCAATTTCCTGCGTCGAAAGCTTCCGGAATGTGAACTTCTGGCATCTTGAGCCTATGGTGAGCGGTACGGCGGTTATTTCCGTTGTGGCGAACATAAAATAGACATGCTCGGAAGGTTCTTCAAGGGTTTTAAGCAGGGCGTCAAAGGCGTTCTTGCTGATACGATGAACTTCGTCTATTATATAGACCTTAACCTTGTTTTTGACCGGCATAAAGCGGGAATTTTCTATGAGATCCCTGATATTATCTATTCCGGTTGTTGAGGCGCCGTCAATCTCTATTACGTCCGGCGAGTTGCCTTCCATTATCTCCTTACAGGAATCGCATTTATTGCAGGGATTGCCGTCTTTGCTGTTTGGGCAGTTCAAAGCCTTTGCCAGGATTCTCGCAACGCTGGTCTTTCCCGTGCCCCTTTGCCCGGAAAAAAGGTAAGCGTGCGCGATACGCTTTGATTCAAGGGCGTTTTTTAGAGTGCGGGTGATGTGTTCCTGCCCTACTACTTCGTCGAAGTTTTGCGGGCGGTATTTGCGGGCAAGAACCAGATAGGCCATTTTCCCTTCTTGAACTCATAATTGCTTACATCACAGATAGTCGATAATAGAAATTAGACCGCAATCTCATTTAATCGACTATCTACTTTCGATTGCTCTACCAAAAAATTTGCTTTGCAAATTTTTTGGTGGAGGTGATCGGGATCGAACCGACGGCCTCTACCTTGCGAAGGTAGCGCTCTCCCAACTGAGCTACACCCCCAAAAGAACAATTACTGATTACTAATTACTTATTGCTAATTG
>CAITPB010000087.1 GCA_903894145.1 Candidatus Firestoneibacteriota bacterium
AAAAAAGGCGAGATCTTCGGGTTTCTCGGCCCAAACGGCGCCGGCAAGACCACAACAATAAAGATAATGACCGGCCTTCTGAAACCAACTTCCGGCGAAGCTCTAATCGGCGGTTTTGATATACAGAAAGACCCCGTCTCTGTTAAAAAAATAATAGGTTTTATCCCGGACCGCCCGTACATCTACGAAAAGCTTACCGGTAAAGAGTTCCTTGGTTTCATCTCCGGCGTTTTCAGGCTTGACAAAAAAAGCGCGGATAAAAAAGCGGCGGAGCTGCTTGAGCTTTTCGAGATAGACAAGTGGGGGGATGAGCTAATCGAGAGCTACTCACACGGAATGAAACAGAAACTCGTTATGGCTTCCAACATACTCCACGATCCCGCAATTTATATCATAGACGAGCCTATGGTAGGGCTTGACCCTAAGAGCGCAAAAATAGTAAGAGAAATGTTCCTGGACCTGAAGAAGGCCGGAAAGACACTCTTTATCTCCACTCATAGCCTTGAGATAGTCGAGAGCCTCTGCAACACGATAGGCATAATTCAGAACGGCAGGATGATTGCTAAGGGTAGCATGGAAGAACTGCGCGCTTCCTCGAAGAGCGGAAGTTCAAACCTTGAGGATATCTTCCTCAGCCTAACCGGAGCGCCGGATCTTACCGGAGTACTAAATTATATCAGCGGGGAAAAATGACCGCTGACCTTCTTGCGCTGCTTCGGATAACCTCACGGACCGTTAAGAACTCTTTTCTTAAGGCCGGGAGAAGGGGAGCGGGCAGAGGGGCAGTTCTGGCTGTTATAGGCGCCCTTTTTCTTTTCGGAGCCTACAGAGGCTTGGGCCGGGTGCTTGCGGCTTTTATGAATATCCCCGGAGTCGGAAGTGTTCTTATTGAAAAACTGCTGGCGATGGTCTTCCTCACTTTCCTATTCCTGCTGCTCTTTTCCAATATTATTATCGCTATTGCTACTTATTATCTGTCCGACGATATGTCTTTGCAGTTGTCTCTGCCGGTGAATAGGCGCGCGCTTTTTCTTTCCAGGTACGCCAAGGTCACGGTTAACAGTTCCTGGATGGTCTTTTTCATGGGCTTGCCTATCTTTGCCGCGTACGCAGCGGTTTTGAAGTCAGGCCTTCCGGGTTTTCTTGCAAGTTTTGCCGCCCTGGGTCTTTTCCTGCTCATAGCTTCTTCGCTTGGCGTGACGCTCACCGTATTTATGATGAGAGTATTCCCTGCCAAAAGGATACGGGATTTCTTTGTGTTTTTAAGCGTGGCTGTCGTCTGCGCCCTGCTCGTTTTCATACGCCTGCTCCAGCCGGAGAAGCTCACTAATCCGAACGAACAGATGCTCTTTAAGGAATTTATCGCGTCGCTTCAGGCGCCCTCGGCTCCGTATCTTCCGAGTTTCTGGGCCTCGCAAGCGGTCTTCGGTTTCCTTTCCGGCGCATATTATAACGCGCTCAAATATCTTGGTTTTCTTACGGCCGCAGCCGGCGCGACTTTCGCGCTGATGCTTTCAGTCTCAGGAAATATTTTCCTGCGCGGCTGGTGGAACTCGGCGGAAAACCAATTGATGCGCTACCGTAAGAAATTCTTTGACAGGATAGATTACAGGAAATACCTGGGAAGGCTGGGCCCTGCGGTCAGGGAGATGGTGATAAAGGATGTCCTCGTTTTCGTAAGGGATTCCACTCAGTGGCCGCAGCTTATGATAATTGTCGCCATAAATATTATTTACGTGGCAAATATTTCGATGATTGATCTTTCGAAACTTCCGGCGGGCTATTCTATCATAATCAAGGATGTGCTCTTCCTGGTCATAATGGGGTTCGCGGGTTTTGTGATTGCCTCGATCGCGGCCAGATTTGTTTTTTCCTCAATAAGCATCGAAGGCAAGAGTTTCTGGGTGGTCCGCATGGCGCCGATGACTCCCGGAGAGTTCCTGAAAGAAAAATTCTGGATAAACTTCTGGCCGCTGCTTCTTCTTTCGGAGATACTGGTTGTTTTGTCGGCAATTTTCGTAAAGATAGATATTTTCACCGGCGTAATCTCCGCGGTCATGGGCGTTTTCTTCAGCGTCTGTCTGACCGCTATGGGCGTAGGGCTGGGGGCGATATTCCCAAAGTTCGACGCGGCAAACACGGCAGAGATAGCCACAAGTTACGGCGGAATCCTCTATATGATATTCGCCATAGGCTATATAGGCATCTCAGAATTCCTGCTGGCCTATCCGATGCATATGTATTACACGCGCGGTATTTCCTTCTTCGCCGGGACTGAAAGCCTGCTTTGGGCCTGCCTGGCGTTGTTCGCCTTCCTGCTGGTGCAGGCGGCGGCTTTCGCGCTGCCTATGCTTCGCGGTAAGAGAGCGCTTGAAAGACTGGAGTTATGATGAAAGAATTTGTATTGTTGTTCGTTTTGATACCTGCAGTGCTGCTTTGCGACGGTGATTTTGTCTCTTCAAGATCTTCCTCCGCTCTGCTACGGGACGGATACACAGGGGATAAGTATACCAGCCTCAAACTTGAAACCAAGATCGGAAAAGTTAATTTAGCAGAGGAAAATACCGCGCCGGCTTCCGGCTCAGGGTTTGCGCTCTTCTCCAGGAATTACCTGCTTGATGTTTCAGCCTCTTCTGTTCCTTCAAAGGAGGAGTTTGAGGTCAAGAGAATAAACCTGTTTGTGGCGCCGGGAGAGTACGAACCGTTTGTCATCGGGGTCTATCCGTTTGAAACTCTTAAGAATTGCAAGATAACCTGCGGGATGTTTAAGAACTCGGAAGGCGCGTTCCTGCCAGCGGAATCCTTTGAGATAAATAATGTGCTTATGCGGGCGGTCGGCACAACCTTCGTGACTGTGAAGGGGGAAATCCTGGAACGCGCGGACAATATTCCTTCTCTTGCTCCGTCGGTTCCGAAAGCGGTGTGGATAAATGTTCATCCTCCGGCAGGTACTCCCGCCGGGTTTTACTCTGGCATGATAAATTTCTCTCCCGAAGGGAAACCCGCCGCGGAAATGAGCGTTCAGGTAAGAGTACTGCCTTATGAACTTAAGAATCCTCCGCCCGACAGGATGAATTGGCTCGGGATAATGTCGGGTTCCTGGGATTTTGAGCGGCAGGCCGAGGAGTTCAGGTGTATAAGGGAGCATAATTACACCGGCGAGATAACCAACGCGCTCGCGCCGGAAGGCGAGGATTTTACCAAGGCGAACCGCTATATGGAACTGGCAAAGAAGGCGGGAATGCCGGGAATATTTATTCATACCAATACGCATTGCCAGGGAGGCTTAAGTCTTGAGAGCAGCTACGGGCCGAACGGCCACGGGCTGAATATGTTTAACAGCGAGTCCTACGCGAAGACAGCCGCGCTGGTTGCCAAAGTCAAGGCTAACGCGGATAAGAACAACTGGCTAAGGACCGTTTATTATCTCTCAACCGAACTCGGCACGACCTTCGGAGAGGGAGGCACTGCGGATTTCACTTTTCTTATGAAGAGCATAGAAGAGTATTATGCGGATATTAAGGCTGCGGGGGTTGAGACGCTGGCCACATTCAACAGGCACGAAGAGTTTGCGCTGCACGCGGGGCTTCCAACGATAGACTGGACCGGGTTTAACGGCGAAATGTTTCCTGAATGGGAGAAGGGCCTCAAGAAGAAGCCGTCCCTGATGACCTTTGTCGGGATTGACCAGCGCATGGGGCACGGTTTTTACATGTGGAAGTTCGGATTCAAGGGCGTGCGCCCGTGGTGCCTGGATCCGGGCGTAATGTACCCGCGAGAGCAGGGGCTGGTCTATTACTATAACAAAAAAGCCCACCCGAGCGTCAGGTTCGAGAGGATACGCGAGGGAGCGGATGACTACAGGTACCTTTACACTCTTTCCGAAGTGATGAAAGAGGCGGAAGCGAAAGGAATAGATACAAAAGAAGCGTCCAATATGATAAATCTAATAATGGGGTGCATCCCATATAATCACAAGAAGGATACTCCGGGAGTTGATTACCTCAAACAGGACGAATACCGCGGAAAAATTGCCGAGGAAACCATAAAACTGCTCGCAAAACTCAAGAAATAGCGGGGAAAGCAAAAGGAGAGAAATGAAGATAGGAATAATTGGACTGCCGCAGACAGGCAAGAAGACGCTTTTTGAACTTATCACGAAACACAAACTTACGGAAAATGAACTGGCCGGGAACAAACCGGTTTCCGGGCTCGCGGAAATAATAGACCCGAGATTCGAAAAGCTCGTTGAGCTGTACAATCCGGAAAGCGAAGCGCGTGCCCGCCTTAACGTGGAGTTTATCCCTAAACTTGAAAAGGGATCTTTCGCGAAGGAAGAGGTGTTGAAGGCGCTTGATGGCGCCGATGTGCTCTGCCACATTGTCCGTGATTTTCAGGATGAAGCTGTCTATCACATAAACGGGTCAGTTGACTCAAAAAGGGACATCGACGAAATCAATTCAGAACTCATCTTCAACGACCTGGCTTTTATAGACAATCGGCTTGACCGCCTGAACCAGACCTTGAAACGGACGATCGAAGAGAAGATGATGAAAGAGAGGGATGTGCTCGCGAA
>CAITPB010000088.1 GCA_903894145.1 Candidatus Firestoneibacteriota bacterium
ATGAATAACACCCCTCGCAAGAAACTTTGTTTCAAAACACCTTTACAGGTATTTAATGCGGGTGTTGCACTTCCACATTGAATGTTGCACCTTATAAACTTTTCCAGCCTTACGTTATAAACGTTATGAACGTTACGAACGTTACAAACCTTATAAACTTTTTCTTATGTATTTATCTATCGAAACCGCCGCCTTCTTTCCCGCTCCCATCGCCGCGATTACTGTCGCCGCCCCGGTGGCAATATCCCCTCCGGCAAACACTCCGGGAATGCTGGTCTCGCCGGTGTTCTCGTCGGTCACTATATTTCCGTGCTTCGCGGTTTTAAGTTCCGGCATGCTTTGTGGAACCAGCGGGTTCGGAGACTGGCCGATGGCCGATACCACGGTATCCACTTCAAGCGTGTATTCGCTTCCGGGAATCGGCTCGGGACGCTTGCGCCCTGAGGCGTCAGGTTCTCCAAGTTTATTTTTAATGAGCTTGAGCGCTTTTACTTTTCCGGTTGCGGGGTCTCCGATAATTTCCAGCGGGGCCGTCAGCAGGTGAAAAATCACGCCTTCTTCCCCGGCATTCTCAATCTCTTCCTTTCTGGCCGGCATCTCTTCCTCTCCGCGGCGGTAAACTATATAGACTTTTTCCGCGCCAAGACGCAAAGACACCCTTGCCGCGTCCATAGCCACATTTCCGGCTCCGACCACGGCTACTATTTTTCCTGTATTTACCGGGGTGTCCATTTCCGGGAATTTATAAGCCTGCATAAGGTTTATCCTGGAGAGATATTCATTCGCGGAGTATACCCCTGTGAGATTCTCGCCGGGAACGCCAAGAAACGAGGGAAGCCCGGCTCCGGTGCCGACAAATACGGCCTTGAAACCGAGTTTAAAGAGGCCGGGAATTGTAATGGTTTTCCCTATCAGGACATTGAGTTCAATTTTCACGCCGAGCGTTTCAAGGTAATTTACTTCGATATCCAGTATTTCCTTTGGAAGACGGAACTCAGGAATACCGTATCTCAGCACTCCGCCTGTTGCGTGCAGGGATTCATATATAGTCACCTCATAACCCAGCAGAGCCAGGTCGCCCGCGCAGGCAAGGCCCGCCGGCCCGGAACCTACCACAGCGACTTTGGCAATTATTATTTTGGGCAATTCCTTCGCGTTTTTTTCTATGCTCCCGCTTTCTCTTTCCCTGTCAGCCACGAACCTTTCCAGGCGCCCGATGCCGACCGGTTCATTTTTCTTGCCGACAATGCACTTGAGCTCGCACTGTTCTTCCTGGGGGCAGACCCTTCCGCAAACAGCCGGCAGCCCGTTGGTCTCTTTTATTTTTTGGACAGCCGCATCGTATTTTTTCTCCGAGATGAGTTTAATGAAAGCAGGTATGTTAATGTTGACCGGACAGCCATCCACGCAGAAAGGCTTCTTGCACTGCAGGCACCTGGAAGCTTCTTTTAAGGCCTCTTCCTCGGTATAGCCGAGCGCCACTTCCTTGAAGTTCTTCGCCCGAACCAGCGGCTCCTGCTTTTTCATCTCTGTCTTTTTCGGGATTATAGGCATGGCTTCATCTGCACTTTTCGCATTTAAGCGAATCAATATATTTTTGTTTTGAGAGGCCTTCAAGCTCCTTAAACTGCCCGAGCCGCTTCATAAGTTCATCAAAATCCACCTGGTGACCGTCAAAAGAAGGCCCGTCAACGCAGCCGAATTTAACTTTTCCCCCGACCGTCACCCTGCAGGCGCCGCACATGCCGGTGGCATCAAGCATTATCGGGTTCAGGCTGACGAGGGTTTTTACTCCGTAGGGTTTTGTATGGTTTGATACGACTTTCATCATTATAACGGGGCCGACCGCCAGCACGAGGTCCACTGTTTTGTCGGAATCCAGGAGTTCTTTTAGTATTTCCGTGACAAAGCCTTTCCTGCCGGCTGACCCGTCGTCGGTGGCAATAAACAACTCGCTTCCGGCCGCTTGCAATTCTTCGGCAAAGAAGAGCAGGTCCTTGTTCCTGGCTCCTATTATGGTCCGGACCCTGGCTCCCTCGCGGACAAGCTCTTTTACTTCAGGATAAATTTCGGCGATTCCAACGCCGCCGCCTACGACCACGGCATTCTTAACTCCGGTAAGGTCGGTGTATTTTCCGAGAGGGCCCAAAACATCAAGAATGGCGCCTCCTTCCGGAAGAGTCGAGAGTTGTAAGGTGGATTTGCCGGCTATCTGGAATACTATTGTTATTAAGCCCCTTTCTTTATCAGTTGAGGCAATCGTCAGGGGAAATCTCTCGCCCCGCTCATCAAGACGGAGGACCACAAACTGCCCGCTCTTCGCCGAAGAGGCAACCAGCGGCGCGGATAGCTCCATGAGCTGCACAGTCGGACTTAATATTTTTTTCCTTACAATCTTAAACACTTTTTCTCCGTAACGCTTTTACTATTATGCGATTATTGCAAATAGAGCCTTTCTTGTCAATCCGCGACCGCTCCGTGTGAGAGTCAATTACTGATTACTGATTACTAATTAAAGACTCAAGGATCATTGACTCCACCGATGCACCGTGGCGAATTGACCCCTGAACCACTCATTGCATTCGGGTTCAGGGCTATAGGCTGTCAATTCACTCCATGCCCTGACTCAACTTTCTAAAAGCCATTGTGCATCGGTGCATCGGCTCATCTGCCCTTCTGCGCCTCATTCATGCAGGCCTTTTAGTATCCAAACATCCAACCCTCTAACCATCCAACCTTCTATTTCACTATTGCACTGACATGCTCCGCCTTCATATTAACCATCCCGGGATACCCTCCGGTATGGATGAAGAGAATATTATCTTTTTTGGAAAACTTATTCCTCTGAATCAGGTCTATAAGCCCGCCGAACGCCTTTCCTGTATAAACAGGGTCCAGAACAATGCCCTCTTTTCTCCCCATCAGCTTTATAGCTTCAAGCGTGAGCGGGGCAGGGATAGCGTAGCCCTTTCCGATATATTCATCAAAGACATTTATTCCGCCGGGTTTCTTGCCTGAAATTTTTAGCACGTCAAGCGTTTCGTAAATATCTTTAAACACAATGTCAGATATTTTTGCTTTTTTGAAGAGGACAGAAATACCGATGATTTCGGCGTCCCCTCCGGAAAGAAGTTTTCCGGTTTCAAGCCCGGCTTGCGTGCCGCCTGAACCATTCGCGACTGCAATCGCGGATAACCGTATTTTGGCGGATTTCATTTGTTCCTGTATCTCAAGATAGGCCTCAAGATAGCCTAGCGCCCCGATCCCGTTCGCGCCGCCAAGCGGTATAATATAGGGCCTGCGGCCTTTTGCCCTGAACTCTTCCGCGATCTTTTCCATTATCGCGGGAACCGCGTCAAAATCCCTCGTGCCGGAAAAGACAACCTCCGCCCCGAAAATCCGGTCAAGCAGGAGATTGCCCTCGTATTCATATTTTCCCGCGCCGCCTATAACCAGCGCGCACTTTAGCCCGATTTTCGCGCAGATGCCGGCGGTAATCCTGCAGTGATTTGATTGCGGGCCGCCGGTGGTTATAATAACATCCGCATTTTTAGCCAGGGCATCCGCGAGCAGGTATTCAAGCTTCCTGACTTTGTTCCCGCCGAGCGCCTCGCCGATAAGATCGTCCCTTTTGATGTATATCTTCGGCCCGTTCAGATGCGCGGTGACGCTTTTTAGGAATTCAATCCTTGTCGGTTTGTCAAATAGCCCGAGTTTCTTTATCTTTCTCATTGTTTTTCCACGCTATTTTGCCTTATATATCCGGAGGGCTTCTTTAGCCCTCTGCGTGCCTATCTTATCCAGCGCGTCAACAGCCGCGGAACGCACCATAAGATCGCTTTCTTTCAGCGCTTCTATCAACGAATCCACGGCCGCATCGCCGATCAGAACCAGCGCGTCGCGCGCCGCAGTCCGGAGTTTATTGTCGTCTTCTTTTAGCGTCCCCACCAGGAAAGGCGAGGCTTCCCTGGAATCGGGGCCGATCTTTCCCAGGGCAAGTATGGAATAGTACTTAATGTCCTTATCCTTGTCGCGCATGTTCTCGATCAGCAGCGCGACAGACTCCCTGTTGTTCATCGCAATGTCGCCGAGCGCGATCGTCGAGGCCAGGCGGACGTTCTTCTCAGAGTCGCGCAGCAGAACATTTATCTTTTTCACGCCGTCAGCTATTGTGGGAACCGTCCTTCCGATGCGGCCGAGCACCCGCACCAGGCTTTCCCTGACCATCGCGTTTTTGTCGTCAAGTTTCGCCACCAGCGCGGAAATGGCCGCAGGACCTATGCGGAAAAGTATCTTTTCAATATTTATCCTGAACTCCGGATCCGGATCGGAAAGCGCGGAAGCTATCAGAAGCACGGCATCCCTGGATTGGTACCCGGATTTTTCCAGCACGGCAGAAGTTTCTTTGCGCACATTCTCATCCTTGTCCTTCAGGCAGGGAATCAAACCGGGAACCGCTTCCTTCACCTGCGGGCCGGCATTGCCTATTGCCGAAACAGCGGCTTTTCTGACATCGCTATCGGGGTCATTCAGCATTGAAGCTATATTCTTGACAGTGGCTGCGGAAGGAGAACCGATGCTTCCGAGAGCCAGGACAGCGTTGGACCTGATATTCTTATCCGCATTGCTTTCCGCGGCCAGAAGAGCGGAAACGGTGAAATCCTGCTCAACCCGGGCAAGCCGGCTGACCGACGCCTGGGCCGCGTTCCTTGCAAATACATATTTATCCGAAAACGAGTTTATTAGAGCCGTTACGGCCTCGCGGCGGGAGGCAACCATGCTTCCCAGCGCCTTCGCGGCGGAAGTCCTTACCTCTCCGTCATTATCTCCGAGCAGGGCGATTAGCGCCGACGCGGCTTCCGGTGAATCCGGTTCCATCGCCGGAAGGGCAGCCGCTGCCGCTGACCTTACTGCGGGAGACTTGTCACCGCAATTCTTTGAAACAGCTGCAATCAGCCGCGCGTATTTACTGCCTGACCTTCCGAAAGCTTCCGTGAGCAGGACTCGCACCTGATCATCCTCAAGCCTGTTCATCTTCTCTATAAGTATGTCAGCGGACTTCTCGTCCGAAGAAGCAAGTCTCACCAGCGAATCAACGGCGGAAGCCCTGATTAGATTAACTTTGTCCGAAAGAAGGCCTATCAGAGCCGCAATGGTCTTCTCGTTCCCCTCCCCTATCCGGCCCAGGACAAAAGCAACACGGTACCGGATTCCTGAATTATCGTTCTTTAATGCCAGGAGCAAGGCATCGGGATCAAGCCGGCCAATCTTCACGAGAGAATCCCTTGAGGCGGAACCCACGGTGCTGTCGTTGTCGCTTAAAGCCTGAATAAGCGGAGCTATGGCTTCCTTGTTTGAGGCGGCAGTACCCAGCGCGTACGCGCAGTGGAGCCGGACATATTTTTGCGGGCTGGAAAGCCCTTCTATCAGGGCGGGAACAGCCGAAGCGCCGGATCTTACTACGGCATCTTCGAGGTAACCGCGCACCGCGGGATCATTGTCTTTGAAACAAGAAATGACCAGTCCGGAGGCCTCTACTGAATTTTTGCAGACGGACGCAAGCGCTTCAACCGCGGACTCCTTGTCCTGGAAGTCAGGGGTCTTTAGCATAGCGATAAGTTCGACGGCCGCGTCAGATTTGCTCATAGCGCTCTCCGCCGCTAGCTGCCTCAAAGCCTCTTCTTTCACCGGAGCTTCTCTAGAGACCGCTCTTTTTCCGAGAGAAGCGCAGCCTGAAAAAACCAGAGCGCACGCAATAATTACCGGAAGATATTTTTTAAACACCTTGCCTCCTGTAGAAAACGCGGATCAGTCTAAAGCGGTAATCTAACCTCTTTCTTTTCCTTTGCGGACTTGTAGACGGCCAAGATAAGCTCGACAGACTTTCTTGCTTCAGCCGCAGGCACAGGCGGCACTTTGCCCGCCGTAAAAGCGTCAATCCAGGCCAAAAACTGGCGCGAATGCGTATCCTTGCTCATCGCGAGAGGGTCAGAGGACCCGCCGCGCGCTTCTTCTTTGTTGAATTCCGCGGAACGGTCCGGCTCTCCCGCGAATTCAAATTTTTTCAGGGTATCGTAGCCTTCGAGAATAGCCGTGCCTTTATTGCCG
>CAITPB010000089.1 GCA_903894145.1 Candidatus Firestoneibacteriota bacterium
CTGCGCTGTTTTGAACGCTCCGCGTGCTCGCACGAACTGCAGTAGTCCCTGCCGAAAGACCGTCTCGCGCATTCAACGCAGAGCAGTTTTCCGCAGTCAAAACAGGCTGCGCAGGAAATGCGGTTGCCGTGCGATTCGCAGTAAACGGTTTTAAAAATCATGCGGGTTTCTCCTGCGGCAGGCGAGAGCTTTCTCGTAATCTATCCGGTATTTGTCCGCCTCCCTGGTTTTTTTATAGACTCCGGCCCTGGAAAAATAAGCAAGTGAGAAGCCCGGGTCAAGTTCAATAGCCGCGGTGAGGTGCACGAGCGCCTCTTCGATTTTTCCGTTAGCAGCCAAAATCTCTCCGAGTTTCAGCCGGATATGCTTGTTTCCCGGATGCAGTCTTTCGGCTCTTTCAAGCATCGCGAGTTCTTCCGCTCTTTCATGTTTCGCGGCGTGGGCTTCCGCCAAATTGAGATAGGTGTCCGGTACGCCGTTATTTTGACGTATTGACGCTTTGAACCGTAAAATAGCGCCGCCCGGATCGTTCTCTCTTAGCGAAATTAGACCGAGCGCGTTGTCAATTTCCGCTTCGTTATCGGCGCCGGCCGCAAGGGCTCTGAGTATTATGCGTTCGGCGGATTTTGTGTTTCCCATTACATAATTCAGGAGGCCGAGAGTGTATCCGGCCCGCAGGGCAGCGGCCCCTCGCCCGGAAGCTTTTACAAGTCTTTTCATTGATTCGCCGGGATCTTCTTCATTGTGGAAGTAAAGATAACCGGAGGAGTAGAGAACCCGCGGGTCTCTGGATCTTTCCGCGGCAAGAAATAATGCCAGGGCTTCCGCGGGGCGGTTCTGACTGTACCTGATATAACCGTAAAGGTAGTTTATGGCAGGGTCATTTTTGAATTCTTTTTTTGTCCCGTCAAGCAGGTCTTCCGCCTCCGAAAGAGCGCCATTCTTTATGCCGGAAGAGACTTGTTTCAGAATCGCGTGCTTTTTTCGCAGTAAACCGGCAAGGCGGAGATAGCGGACGAAAAGAAGCGCGGCGATGATTATCAAAAGGACCGCTATTGCAAAAGAGTTTTCCATTTAAGGTATTTTAGCATAAAGAAGCGCAGTTTTCAGCCGATGCAGTTTACATTTTGACTAATCAGAGTATTTAAAGTAAAATATAGGACAACATTTCGTTCCGATTCCCGCGGTAAAGGAAAAGCCATGAAAAATATCCTTTTAGCTCTGCTTTTTACGGTTCTTTCTGGCGTGGTGACGGCTTCCGAAATTACGGATTTCACCGCCTCGGAACCATCCGGAACAGGCCCCGTAAAAAGGCTTGTTAATGGGGGAATTCCCCTGCCGGAAGGCAAATACTCAGGCACCGGCAAATTCGAAATATCCGGGCCGGACGGGAAAATAATACCTGCCGAATTCACTGTGCTAAATAAGTGGCTTGACGGAAGCGTCAAATGGGTTCTTGTACAGTTTCCGGACACCTTTGCGGCCGGGGAAAGGAAGATTTACAAACTGGCCGAGAGCTCGGAAAAGCAGGTTCAAAATAACTCCGGCGCAGAATTCGCCAGACTCTTTGAGCTCACAATAAGGGGGAAAGCGCAGGACTTTGCCGTGGAAGGAGAGCAAATCAGGCGCGTTGCGGATTCCGCTGTGAAGAAAAGCTGGATTATTACAGGAAAGTTCACTGGAGTCAAGGATAAGACCGAAAAGGCCGATTATTATGTCCGCGTTGACAGTTTCGCCGGGCTTCCGGGCCTTTACGTCAGGGCGACCGTCACGGCTGATTGCGAATCCGAATACATGGATGTTGCCGGCATCAGTTTCTCCGTTAACGGAACCGGCGGTAACAGGAAACTGTATACCGAAAAAACAGAAATTATGGAAGACGCTCTCGGAGACACTCCTGTATTAAAAAGCGCAAAGTTATTCACGCAAACAGCGCTCAAGGGCTGGGCGGCGGTTTCCGGCGACAGCGGTACTATTATCCTTGCTTGCGAAGATTTTGCGGAGCTCGCGCCCATAGCCTTTTCCGCTTCAAAGAATGGATTCGCCTGCGAGCTTTACGCGGGCGACGAACCCTACAAAATGAAGAGAGGTTCAGCCACCACCCATCACCTTCGGCTGATAGTGTCCGAAGCGAAGGATCCTGAAGCTCTTCGCAGGGAAGGCACCGCGGCCCTAAAGAACATAATGCCCGTCTGCCCTCCTGAGTGGTATGTTTCCTCAAAGGCCTTCGGCATGACGGCGAAAGCGGATAAGGAAAAATATCCGAAATACGAAGCGATGGTAGAGAGCAATTTTAAGTATGTAAACGGCTACCGCCAGAAACTCAATGAGTACGGAATAAAGGATTACGGCGATTACAACCATAACAAGCACTGGGGCAACCTGCATTATGACCTTCCCTGGGCAATGTTCGAGCAATTTGCCAGATCAGGCGACCTTCGCTTCTTTGACTGGGGCGTTTCAGCCGCACGCCACCTTATAGATGTTGACCATATCTGGCATCATCCCAACGCCGATATGATAGGCGGCGTGTATGTTGAAGGCATTGACCATAATTCCGCGAAGGGCACTTACGTAGGGTTTGCCAAGAACCACGGCGCGTATTTTTACTATTATCTTACCGGGGATGAAAGGGCGCTTGAGGCCGGCAATGCAACGGGTGATTACGCCATCAGGTGGACCAGGAATCCCGAAGACCTTATCGGCAATGAAGAAAGAGTAATCGGATACGGGCTGCTCTGCCTGGTGCAGTCGTATAAGGCTACCGGGGAGATAAAATATCTAAAGCGCGCGAGGTTTGTTATTGATGTATTGAAGAAATGGCAGAATTCGGCGACCGGCGCCTGGGCCTGCGACCCGCAGAAGGCAGGCGATCCGAGGCCGAAATCTCCGACGAACGGCTGCGTTTTCATGCTTGGCTCGGTTTTTGAGGCGATGATAGATTATTATGAGCTCACCAAAGAAGCCGACGTGAAAGAAATGATAATAAAAGGAAACGAGTATCTGCTGAGCACGCTCTGGAAGGACGGGCCGGAACTTTTCAGCATAAACCTGCTGGTTGTTCACGCCCCTGCCTGGGTATACGCCGAGACCGGTGATAAGAAATTCATAGACGCGGCCCTAAAGGCCTACGACATAGCGCTTGAACGTGCCGAATGGGCCGGAGGCAAGATGCTTGCCCAGCACTGGCGGTGCGGGCCCAGGTTCTTATACATAATAGAAACACATCCTGAACTTTTCACAGAGGGAAGGTTTTAAGCGGAGGAAAAAATGGGTAAAGTGCGGTTTGGCATAATAGGGGCCGGCGGTATCGCCCCGTTTCATATTTATTCAATAAGGAAAGCGGGCGGAGAGGTCGTGGCGATAGCCGACCCGGCGTTTGACCGTGCAAAAAAGCTCGCGTCAGAAAACAACCTGGAAGCGTTTGACGATTACAAGAAAATGGCCGCCGGAAAGAATCTTGACGTGGTCACCCTCTGCATACCGTCCGGGCTTCACATGCAGGCCGCGGTAGACTGCATGCAGCTCGGCAAGCATGTTATCTCGGAAAAACCCCTCGAAGTCACGCTCGAAAAGATAGACCGGATGCTTGCTGTTTCAAAACAGACAGGCATGCATCTCTCCTGTATATTACAGAGCCGGTTTTTTGACAACGCGGAAAGGATAAAACAGGCTGTTGAAGCCGGGAAATTCGGGAGGCTGACGCTCGGCGATTGTTATAATAAATGGTTCAGGTCCGAAGAGTACTACAAGGGAGCGGGCTGGCGGGCAACCTGGGAGATGGACGGAGGCGGGGCGCTTATGAATCAGGCGGTTCATGCCGTGGATCTTCTGCTTTACCTTATGGGTGACGCGGAATCCGTCAGCGCCTACTGCGAAACGCTGGTTCACCCGATTCAGGTCGAAGACACGGCGGCCGCGGTAATAAAATTCAGGAACGGCGCGCTCGGAGTGATAGAGGGCACAACCTCCGTGTATCCCGGAGAACAGAGAAAGATAGAGATACACGGCAATAAAGGCACGGCTATTCTCGAAGGCTACGATACCCTGAAAAAATTTGAATTCGCGGGAGAGCCGGACCGTTCCGCGGAATTCAACAAAGAAGAAGCGCGCGGCGGGTCCTCTGACCCTCTCGCGATGAGCAAGGA
>CAITPB010000090.1 GCA_903894145.1 Candidatus Firestoneibacteriota bacterium
CGGTGTCATTGCCTCTTTCGTGGCTCAAGGCGCGAAGCCTCTGAATGCCGCTATACTCGGAACCTATATTCACGGGCTTGCCGGGGATCTGGCGAAGAATATTTTCGGAGAACACGGCCTGATAGCTTCCGATGTTACGGCAAACATACCTGCCGCAATCAGGAAGACCATTTCTAAATAAACTAAGCCATAAAATATTGCCCGGTATTTTTTGCAGGTCACGGGCTTGCAGCGTTTATGCCGAAGAGAACCGCGGCATTAATGCCGCGGATGCCCGCCGGGCCGCTTTACGGCCGGCGAGGTCTCGCCTCCGGCGGAAATTCGGCACGAATAATTTCATCCTTACACTAGAGACACCCCGGACTTCAGGCAGGGGAGGCTCATTTCTATCGGAGGAAAAATGAAGGTTACGCTGGTTCAGCCGCGGGAACAGATATGGATACGCGCGAGAACTATCTCTCTCGGGCTGGCCTACATAGCGGCAGTACTTGAGAAAGCAGGGCACTCGGTAACAGTAATTGACCTGAGAGTGACTCCGGATGCGAAAATTGAGAATGCCGATCTGGTGGGGGTAACCGCTACCACCCCGACCGTCAATGAAGCCTGGCGTGTTTTGAAAGAGGCTAAAGAAAAACTCGGAGCCCTGACCGTAATCGGCGGTCCGCATGTCTCGGCTATCCCGTCGGAATCAGCCGCTCTTCCTTTTGTGGATTTTGTAGTGAAAGGCGAAGGCGAGCAGACCATGCTTGAACTCTGTGCCGCGCTGGAAAAAGGAAGCGCAACCGAAGGTATTGCCGGGTTAGTGAGCGCGCGCGGAGGAAAACTCGTTGAAGGTCCCGCGAGGGAGCCGCTGGCAGATATTGACTCCCTGCCGTTCCCCGCGTATCATTTATTTCCCGACCTCAAGAAAAACTACACAAATCCCCAGCCGTTAATCTCAGGGAGAACTCCCGCGGCAAACATACTGACCTCCCGCGGTTGTCCCTATGATTGCGTTTTTTGTTTTAAGGGGGTTTATGGCAGAAGATACAGGTTCAGATCCAAAGAGAGCGTGACAGCCGAGTGGCGCTGGCTTATTGAAAAGCACGGGGTAAAGGAAATCTCAGTTCAGGATGACCTTTTTAATATACGTTTGGACCGCGCCAAGGATATTTGCAGGGAGATAATTAAGCAGGGCCTTATCCTGCCCTGGACTACGCCAAACGGCATAAGGGCGGACGCTTTTGACGAGGAACTGGCTGGGTTAATGAGGCAGTCCGGCTGTTACAGAATTGCTTTTGGCATAGAATCAGGCAATCAGGCCATGCTGGATTCCATAGGGAAAAAGATAGATCTTGGAGAAATAAGAAAGGCAATTCGCATTGCGAAGAAGGCCGGTTTGAAGACTGTAGGTTTCTTCGTTATGGGAAGCCCCGGCGAAACTGCGGCTACCCTGCAGGACTCCGTGGACTTTGCGTTAAAGACGGAGCTTGATTTCGCGCAATTCTCCGTGGCAACGCCTTTTCCGGGAACCCGCCTTTTTGAAGTGATAAAAAAAGAAGGAAAAATTGACACTTCTGACTGGAGTTCTTACAGCCAGTTTGACCGCAAAAGTTATTTCGATTTTGGCTATATTGACCGCGCGCTGGTTGAAAGTTATGTAAAGAAGGCCTACAGGAGTTTCTACTTCAGACCGCTTAAACTTATTAAACTGGCAGCCGGCACGCTGAGGCCCGCAAATCTTAAAGACGCGCTGAGCGGAGCGCTGCATTTTATTTTCAAGACGAAACACTAAGAGCAGGCAAGTTTAGCCGATGAGGGAACAATTTAAATGCCGGGAGAATTCAAAATAATAGAAAGGCTCAGGAAGGCCGCAGGCCGCCCGTCGGGATCTCTTTTGCTCGGCATCGGCGATGATTGCGCCGCTTTCAGGCCTGCTCCGGGTTTTGAAACGCTTGCCACTTCCGATATGCTGATTGAAGGGGTGCATTTTCGCGTATCCCAGGGACTGGGTGCGGTCGGATACAAGTCCATGGCCGCGAACATCTCTGATATTCTCGCGTGCGGCGGGGAACCGCTTTACGCTCTTGCGGCGGTGGGACTTCCAGCGAAGGGCGCCATGCGTACGGCTCTATCTCTCTATTCCGGTATGAGGAAGTGCGCGGATAAATTTGGAGTGAAGATTATCGGCGGAGATACCGTCAGATCCGACAAACTTGTAATCAGCATAACAGCCATAGGCGAAGCCGCTGTCGGGAAAACGGTCACAAGAAGCGGAGCTAAGCCTGGCGACTATATATTGGTCACCGGGGATCTTGGTAACGGCGCTGCAGCTTTAAAGCAAAACAAGGCCTGGCTGCCTCCTCTCCGGCCGCAACTCTCTTCAAAACTTTGCGGGCGCTCTCTTGTAAGCTCCATGATTGACATTAGTGACGGCCTGTCTAGCGAGCTATACCACCTCTGCGAGGAGAGCGGGACTGGAGCTTTGATTTATGAAGAACTGGTGCCCGTCTCCAAAGCGGCGCTGAATCTTGCCGGGGGAATCCGCCGCAGGGCTCTTTCGGCGGCATTTCTCGGCGGCGAAGATTATGAGCTGCTCTTTACGGTTCCTGCTGAATGCCTCGGAACTGCTCTTAAACTCGGCAGAAAATACTCAAAACTTTCTGTGCTTGGCAGGATGCTGCCGGTCCGGCAGGGTGTGAAAATCTTCTGCAGCGGAAAAGCGAAAGTCATTCCGCGCGGAGGTTACGATGCGTTCTATTAAGACGGAGAGCGCGGCGGAAACTCTGGCGCTGGGAGAGAAGATAGGCAGAAAACTTTCTCCCGGCGCGGTCGTTGCCCTAAACGGCGGGCTCGGGGCCGGCAAGACCTGGCTTTCAAAAGGCATAGCGAAGGCGCTGGGCTGCGGCGGCGACGTCAAGAGTCCGACTTTCACTATCATTAATATCTACGCGGGGAAAGTGCCGGTTTACCATTTCGATTGTTACCGGTTAAACAGCAAAGCTGATCTCGAAAATATCGGCTACGAGGAATATTTCTACGGCAAGGGCGTGACGCTGGTGGAGTGGGCGGAGAAAATCGCGGGATTATTGCCGGAAAATAGTGTATATATAGACATAAAAACAAAAGGCGAGAATTCCAGGGAATTTCAGATAAAAAACCTGGAGTTTTAGAGTCCCTTTGAAAGGGTGAAAATTGTTATGAAAGACGAGCACAAACACAATAAGGACGAGAACAGGAAAAACCATCCCGAAACGGAGGGGAACCTCCCTTTTCCTGAAAAACAGCCCGAAAAGAAAGAATCCGCCGAGCTTGAAAAGTGGAAACTGGAGGCAGGGGATTACAAGGATAAATACCTGCGGTCGCTTGCCGAGCTCAATAATACTCACAAACGGGTTTCAAAGGAAAAAGAAGATTTTGTGAAATACGCGGCTTCCGGCGTCGTGAACAGGATTTTGCCAATCCTTGACAATTTTGACATGGCAGTCAAGGCCGCTCCCGAAGGGATGGACAAGAACTTCATAAACGGCATAATAATGATAAAGAATAACCTGTATGAGACCCTGAAGCGCGAGGGACTGGAGAAGATAGTTTCAAGCGGACAAAAGTTTGATCCCTTGCGCCATGAAGTGGTCGGCACTGTAGGGACGGATGACGAAAAACTTGACGGCCTTATCGCCGAAGAACTCAGGACGGGCTATTCCTTTAAAGGTATAACTCTCCGCCCGGCTATGGTTAGGATCTCCAAAAAGAAACATGAAGAACCTTCGCAGGAAGCGCCTGCCCAGTCCGAAGAAGCAGGCCCGGATTCTGACGGCAGCCCTGAATCAAAATAGCAGGGAGCCGGGTTTTCCGCTAGAATTCCAGAAAATCAGTCAAGGAGAAATCTTTTTATTATGGCCAAGAAAGACTACTATGAAGTCCTCGGTGTATCCAGGACCGCGACCACGGAAGACATAAAAAAAGCCTTTCGGGAGAGCGCCAAGAAGTACCACCCTGACAAAAACCAGGGGGATCATGCCACTTCCGATAAATTTAAAGAAGCCAGCGAAGCCTATGAAGCACTTTCCGACCCTGAGAAGCGCAAGATTTACGACACTTACGGGCATGAAGGCCTTTCCTCTTCCGGATTCAATACGGATTTTGACCCTCATGAACGGTACGGCGACATCTTTGAAAATATTTTTGACGGTTTCTTCGGCGGAGGGTCAGGCCGCAGAAGCGCGCGGCGCGGGGCTGACCTTCGGTATGACCTCACCGTTACTTTTAATGAGGCTGTCTTCGGCGTCGAGAAGTCTATAGAACTTTCCCGGTCCGAAAACTGCCCGGATTGCGGCGGCAACGGCGCGAAGCACGGCACAAAACTCAAGACATGCTCGGCTTGCGGCGGCAGGGGAAGCGTTATTTACGCGCAGGGCTTTTTCTCAATTCAAAAACCCTGCGGCAGGTGCGGCGGCACCGGAAAGATAATTGAGCAGGAATGCGACAAATGCCGCGGCCACGGGAAAGTAAGAAAACTCAAAAAGATAAAGGTTAATATTCCCGCGGGCGTCGATAACGGTTCAACGCTCCGTGTAGGCGGAGAAGGCGAAGACGGAGGAGACCTCTATCTGATGCTGAATGTGGATCCTCATCCTATATTCACGAGGGAAGGCGCCGATATAATCTGCGAGGTCCCCGTGAGTTTTCCTGAGGCGGCTTTGGGCGCGGAGATAGAAGTGCCGTCGCTTGAAGGCACTATGAAGATAAAGATACCGGCCGCTACAGCCTATGGCAAAGTATTCCGTTACAGGAACAAAGGAGTCGTGGACCTGCAGAAAAGCGGGAGAGGCGACCAACTTGTAAGGATAATCGTTGAAGTACCGTCTAAGCTGACAGAGAAACAGAAGGAACTCCTCAAGGAGTTTTCGGAGCTCTCTGACGCATCATCCACTCCTAACAGGGAGAGTTTCTTTAAGAAAATGAAGAACCTCTTCGGGAAGTAAATATGCACAGATTCTTTGTTGATCCGGACATAATCCGCGCTGACGAACTCTCCATAAGCGGGAGCGATGTGAGGCATATCAGGGATGTCCTGCGGCTTAAGCCAGGCGACAAAATACTGACAGTAGACGGCACCGGCACGGAGTACGAAGTCGCGCTGGAGAGTATAGGCCGCGATCAGGTCACAGGCCGCATAATCGGGAGGAATACCGTTACCCGCGAAACAAAGCTGCAGCTGACCGTGGCCCAGTCAGTCCCGAAATCGGATAAGATGGACACCGTCATCCGCATGGGTACGGAACTTGGCGTTAAAGAATTCATTCCGGTTATTACCGAGCGGGTGGTAGTCCAAGGAAACTTTGAGCACAAACTTGCCCGCTGGAGAAGGATAGCGCTGGAATCCTGCAAGCAGTCCGGGAGGACTGTCATTCCGGAAGTCCTCGAGCCGGTAAAGTTCACGGAACTTGTAAAAGATTTGAAAGAGTGGCAGCTGGCGGTCATCCCCTGGGAAGTGCACAAGGGCGAGAGCCTGAAAGATGTTATCAAGGATACCTCCGTAACCGATGTAATAGTTTTTATCGGCCCCGAGGGCGGTTTCTCGCATGAAGAGGCCGAGCTCGCGAAATCAGCCGGAGTCATACCCGTGTCGCTCGGCTCAAGGATCCTTCGGACTGACACCGCGGCGGTAGCGGCAACGGCGAATATAATGCA
>CAITPB010000091.1 GCA_903894145.1 Candidatus Firestoneibacteriota bacterium
CCGATTGACACGTCAAAGCCTCCCTTTGTAAGTTCGGAGACCTTAACGGCAACCTTCAGGACATTAATGATGTCCGGGGATACTTTCACCGGCCCGCTTCCCGCCTTCGCGTTAAGCGCTGAAAGCTCGCTATCCCTGTTGTGCAGCGACAGCATTTTATCAAGCCGCTTCACCTCGTCAAAAACCTCGTCAGCGGCTTTGTCCGCGAGTTTACGGTCGGCCGACACAATCTCAATATCCCACACAGTCCCCATCGCGGCGTCGGTGCGCCTGTAAACCGCCTCTTTCGCGCACGACGAGAAGATAACTGAGGAAAGAATCAGTATTGGCATGCACTTGCAGGCAGTTTTTAGCACAAACCATCCTTGCTCCGTGTAATTAGTATTATTATAGCAAAATAATTCCAAAGGTTTACATTAATCATTTTGAAGGCAATTCCGGCGTAAATGTTGATATACTTAAGGCAATTCAAAGTAACTGCCCAAAGGAGCCCCGATGAAACACCTTCTTTTGCTTCTGTCTCTTTCTCTCGCTTCAGTCCTTTCCGCTCAATCCTGGGTTGACCAGGACGTCCAGAAAGAAATAGAAGGCCCTCTGAGCAAAAACCAGGTCACAAGCGGAAAACTGATGCTTAAAGTCGGAAAGATGCTGCTGATAAATAATGAAGAGAAGATCGCGGCGCCGGTTCCCTCCGCAGCCGACACAAAAAGCGGGTTTATCCTGTTCAACAGAAGCTTTATGCGTCCCGTTTACTGGAATTCCAACCCGCTTCCGTCGGAATTGAATCCCGCCTCGTTCGATTACTTCTCTGCTCCGGGCCATTCCGGAAATGTTGTAATAGGAGTGTGGCCTCTTGAAACCGGAGACCTGCAAGTGACCATACCGGATTTATCGGACGGGCAGGGCAATGTTTTTAAGAGCGGGAACATTGAAGTCCGTTTCGTCCAGCACCTGCTGAAGCAGGTTCAGCATCAAATAGTCAAAATAAACCCGGAAATGATAGTCAGAGCAAACCCGGTAAAACTTTACAAGGGAGTAACCAGGCAGGTATGGCTGATGATAAATGTTCCGGAGGGAACGGCCGCGGGCAAATACAGCGGGGATATAACCCTTGCCCTCGGGAATAAAGAAAAAAGGAGCGTTAAGCTCAGCATTGAAGTCCTTCCGATAAAACTTTTGACTGACCCGGACAAAAGCTTCGGGTGGTACTGCTCTCCGACCGATGAAATGGCTCTCAATGACTATGTAAAGCACGGTTATAATTCGGTCAGTTCCGGTTTTGAATGCCCGGTAAAAGCGGTTTCGGCGGGTAAAGCGGAACTGGATTTCTCCAAAATGGATAAAACCATTTCCGTGCTAAAAAAAGTCGGCATAGACAAATACAGGCACATCGGAAACGCAATTAATCTTTTTGTTGAACTAAACCAGCTCGGGCTTAAAGACTTTACTCCGGAATACAACACCGCCTATAAGAGCGCCCTTCAGCAGATGCGGGACCACGCGGCTAAACAGGGGGTAAGGCTCTGCTGGTGGCTTGTGGACGAGCCCAGAGAGACAATGCTGAACACCTGGAACAGGAATTTGGCGGACACCCTGAAATTGGCGAAACTCGGAAAAGAAGCCGGAGTAGAGACCTACCAGGATGTAATGACCGACGACCAATTCACTCCGGAGCAGAGGACAGCCATCATTTCGGCCTTTGATATTATGAGCCCGCACTGCGTAAAAAAGTACTGCCCGCTGATAATTGAAGAGACAAAAAAACTCAAAAAAGAGCTCTGGTTTTACAACACCAGCATAGACCGTTTCGGTTTCTCCACCTGGAAGCACAACGCAGTCGGCAGGACAGAATGGGCTTACAATTGCGGCCTTAATGAAAATTCGGCAAAAAACATTGACACCTGGTCGAGCACGCGCATGGGCGACCCTGCCTGTTCCATAATATATCCCGCGAAGAACGAGGTAATTCCTTCGCCCTCCTTCGAAAGATCTTCCCAGGGAATAATTGATTACAGGTATGTCTATACCCTGGAACAGGCAATAAAAACTCTAAGAGAAACAGGCTCGGCAGAAGCAAAGAAGGCGGCTGACGGCGCTCAGGCAAAACTTGACGTCATCAGGGAAGCGGCTCCCGCCTACGCCGACACCCCGATACCGGATCCGACGATACAGGATACATGGAGAAGAATGGTGGCGGAGGAAATAGTAAAGTTGCAGGGGATACTACAAAAATAGCTCTTTCATTAAAAGTTTGTAAAGTTTTTAAGGTTCATAAGGTTTATAAGGTAAGAGCAAAACCTCAAATGCTTAGATAAAAACTTGTAAGGTAAATAAGGTTCATAAGGTTTAAAAAGTAAAAGCAAACCTTAAAACTTAGATAAAAGATAAACAAAAAACCCTCCTTGGTTTCGGGAGGGTTTTGTTTTGTTGGTCTGTGTTTTGCCCTTACTTTATAAACTTTACAAACCTTACGAACCTTACAAACTTTTTCCTGCCACATACCCCGATGAGAACGCGAACTGCATATTGTA
>CAITPB010000092.1 GCA_903894145.1 Candidatus Firestoneibacteriota bacterium
GATATTCTGGGGACCGGCGATATGGGAATAGGCAATACCACGCCTTCCGCCGCGATAACCGCTGTAGTTACCGGAAAGAGCGTTGAAGAAGTTACGGGCAGGGGCACCGGTGTTGATGACGCGGGGCTTAAGAAAAAAGTTTCCGCCATAAAGAAGGGAATTGAAGTAAACAGGCCGGATGCAAAGGACGGCCTGGATCTGCTTTCGAAAATCGGCGGATTTGAAATCGGAGGCTTGGCAGGTGTGATTCTCGGCGCGGGAATGAGAAAGGTGCCGGTGGTGGTTGACGGTTTTATCTCAACCGCCGCGGCTATTATTGCCGTAAACATAGAGCCCAAAGTTAAAGGTTATATCATCCCTTCGCACATGTCCGTTGAAGGCGGTCACAAACACGCGCTTGCGTATCTCGGCAAGAAAGCGATAATTGATTTTGATATGAGGCTGGGAGAAGGAACGGGCGCGGCGCTGACGATGAACATCGTTGAAGCGGGATGCAAGATTCTCAATGAGATGGCGACTTTTGAAAACGCAGGAGTATCTAATAAAGAATGATGCGCAGAAGAGCAGACGCGCGGATGCGCAGTTAAAACAAAAATTTCGTCTGCGCCTCTGCGCGTCCGAGCATCCGCACATCACACAGGAGTCTTTATGAAAAAAGTAATCTTCATAACAGGGGGGGCGAGGAGCGGCAAGTCCGCTTTTTCGGAAGCTGCGGCAAAAACGCTCGGTAAAGACCTTGTCTATATAGCCACTATGGAGCCTCTTGACGGGGAAATGAAAGCCCGCATAAAAAAACATGTAAGCCGCAGGGGAAATGACTGGAAGACCATTGAAGAACCTTTGCGTGTTGTCGAAAACATGAAGAAGCGCGACAGGACAGGCCGGGTCTTTTTGCTGGACTGCCTGACTCTTTTTATGAGCAATCACATGCTGAAGGGCTTGTCAGAAAGCGGCCTGGAGAAAAAAGCAACTGAACTTGCGCGTTTCTGCAAGTCCTGCAAGGCGTCGGTGGTTATTGTGTCAAACGAAGTCGGAATGGGGCTGGTGCCGGACAATCCGCTCGGCAGACAATTTAGGGACGCGCAGGGAATAGCGAATAAGATAATGGCAGCAACAGCGGAAGAGGTGTATTTTTTAGTATCGGGGATAGCAATAAAAATAAAAAGTTTGTAAGGTTTGTAAGGTTCGTAAAGTTCATAAGGTAAGTGCAAAAGAATGCGAAATATCTGACCTTACAAACCTTATGAACCTTATAAACTTTAATCGGAGGGAACTTGATTAAAAGAATACTTTTATCGGTCCAATTCCTTACCCGCCTTCCCGTTATTGTTCCGGGAGAGGCGGATGAGGCCGATATCGCGGGCTCGGCGGTCTTTTTTCCGCTTACAGGCCTGATTATAGCAGGTATTCTGGCGGGAGCTTACTTTCTGCTCTTCTCGGTCCTGCCTGCCTTTGTTGTTTCGGTGCTGGTGCTCTTCATATATATAATACTCACCGGCTCCCTTCATCTGGACGGATTCGCGGATACCGTGGACGGTTTTTACGGCGGCAAGGACAAAGAAGGAATACTCAAAATAATGGATGACAGCCGCATCGGAGCTATTGGCGCCGTCTGGCTCTTCACGGTGATAACCCTTTTTATAGCGTTATTTACCTATCTCTCAAAAGAGCTTGTTCCTGCCCTGTTCTCGGCAATAGTATTAGGCCGGACCGGTGCGGTGCTTCTTATGTATTTCTCCAAGCCGGCCAAAAAGACCGGGCTGGCCGGCATGTTTTGCGGCAAGATTACTTTTCTTCAGGCGCTTGTTGCCTATCTGACAGCGGCCTGCATCTGCGCGATTCTCGGCTGGAAGGCTGTCGCGGGACTTTTTATCGTAACCATTCTTTCTGTCATTGCGGCTAAATACTTTCAGAGGAAGCTAGGGGGAATAACCGGTGACACCATAGGGTTTTCAATAGTTTCATTTGAAGCCGTAGTGTTGATTTACTGGCTTATCAGGATATCTTAAGCAATTAAATTATTGGAGGAAACAGATGAAAAAGTATTTGCTGCTCGCTCTGCTCTCGGTTTATTCTGTAGTGCACGCCGCAGAGCCCCTTAAAGAAGCCGAAAAAAATAGCTCAGCCGACAAGGTCTTCTCCCTTGACGAAGTTGTCGTGACCGGCACAAAAACGGAAAAATTTCTCCGCGATGAGCCGGGAAGCGTTGAACTTATTACGAATGATACGGTTAAAGCGAGCAGCAACGCAGGGGAAGCCGCAGCCTCGATTTCAGGCGTGGATGTAGGGCAAAACGGCGCTCTCGGTCAGACGCAGAATATGCTGATAAGAGGCGTGGCGTCAGAAGGCACCTTGATACTTCTTGACGGAATTCCGCTTAACGGAAGTTATTCCGGGCTGGTTGACTTTTCGTCGATTGCCCTCGATAACATTGAAAGGATAGAGATAATGAAAGGCCCCGGTTCTTCGCTTTATGGGGCCAACGCGGTGGGCGGAGTCGTAAATCTCATCACAAAGTCTAAAGCCGGAAAGCCGGAATTGACCGTCGGGGAAAAATACGGAACCTTCAATACCCACGACCTTAATCTGGGTTTTTCCGGAAAGCTCGATCTTCTCAGCTTAAACATGGGCGGCAGCTACCAGCATACGGACGGGGCAAGGCCAAATAGCGCTTTTGACGCCTACAACGCGAACGGAAAGCTTTCTTATGAATTCATAAAGGGCAGTTCAGTCGCGCTGTCGGGCGGATATTATAACGACAAGACAGGCGCTCCCGGGCCCGCCGGTCTTCCCTCTCTTACCGACAGGCAGGAAGATTTGAAGTATTTTGGGAATCTTGAGGCCAGTCTCGCTCTGGCGGATGACATGAACCTGAAGGTTAATTTGTACGCGGCAAGCAACAACCAGAACTTTTATTCCGCCTCAACTACGACGAGCACGGAGATTAATTACGACCTGAACGCCCAGTACTCTTATGATCTTGCGGGAATAAACGTGCTCACTTTCGGGGCAAAGTACCGCAACAACAAGCTCACTCAGAATCTCATCGGGCAGAAGGAATCTATTACGAAATCTATCTTTGCCCAGGATGTTTTAGATATGCTCGGGAATCTGATATTCACTCCTTCCATCAGGCTTGACAGCGACAGCGGGTACGGAGACACCTGGAATCCGCAGGCCTCGCTTGTTTATAACCTTGATGACGGACTGCAGTTGAAGGGATCCGTCGGGACGTCTTTTCGCGCACCCAATTTTTCGGAACTTTACTGGCCTCTTGATTCCTGGGGGGATGTTGGAAACCCGGCGCTTAAACCCGAAAAAGCAACCTCCTATGATTTCGGCTTAAGTTACGAAGCACCCGGAACTCTTTTTGCCAGGGCTACTTATTTCCAGAACAATATTGCGGACATGATTCAGTGGTCGCTTGACCCATCCACCTTTCTATTCACTCCGTTGAATGTGGGCAAAGCGGTGACCTACGGAGTTGAAACCGAAATCAGGATAAGGCCGGCTGAATATGCGGAACTCTCGGTAAATTATACCTGGCTCTCCGCGAAAGACACGGGTTCCGGCAAGGACCTTTACTACAGGCCGAAGAACAAGGTTAATTTCGGTTTGAAGCTGAAACCCTCAGTCTTCGTAATTGAAATAAATTCCGAGTATTACGACATACGCACGGGAAACGACGCGCTGACATATCTTGATATCAATCTTCCGGCTGTGATAGTTTCGTCTGCGAAAATTTCAGCCAAAATAGCGCCTGAGAGCGAGTTATACGCGGGAGCCAGCAACCTGGAAGATGTGCATTATGAATTGAGAAGCGGCTATCCGCTGCCGGGCAGGTCTTTCTTTTGCGGGGTGAATTATAAATTCTAATGACAAAAAGCGCAGCGGCTGGCGCCGAAACGGGCTGCCTGCCTGAAAATACCGTCTTAACCGCGGGTGAGGCAGAGAAAGGGAAAGGTCCTTTTTGCGCCTTCCTTGCCGGGTCGTTGGTTTTCCACCTGGCGCTTTACTTTTTTCTGCTCTTTCTGGAACCTGCCGTTCACAGCGGGGGGGGGCGGCTGATTGAAGTTGCGTTTGCTTACAAGAGAGCGCCTTCAGTTCCGGCGTCATCAAAACAAATCGTTTCTGCCGCGCCCGAAGGGCTTACGGGCAGGCTGCAACAAACCGCAAAACAAGAAACCGGTTCAGTCCCTGCAAGTGAAATTAAGCCGGAAGGAAGCCCGGGAACTGCGGAGAAGGCGTCAGGTCCAGACACCTATCTGGATGATGCGTTCGCTCTCTGGATAGCCGGAATACAGAACAGGATATCCTCGCTGCTCTCCTATCCGAGGCTGGCCAGGGAGAATGGCATTGAAGGAACGGCAGTCGTGCGCTTTGCCGTGGATCAGGGCGGAAGGGTAATTGACGCGAAAATAATTAACTCCTCGGGAAGTAATTTGTTGGACGCTGAGGCGGTAAGGGTTGTCAGGCGCGCTTCGCCTTTTCCGCCTCCGGCCGGCACGGAGCGGAAGTATTTCTCTATGCCGGTAACCTTCACGTTAAAGTAAAACTTTGCCCGTTTACCATTGACTTTTGTTCAAAAGTTGCTATACTTTTTGTACAAATATGTTTTTACGGATGAAACAGGGGGTACTAAGGGATTGAAATCGCTCGGAAGACACGTTCTGGCTGAAATGTATGAATGCGACGCCGATATCTTAAACGACCACGAAAAGGTCGAAGATATTTTGATAGACGGCGCCAAGGAAGCCAAAGCGACCATTATTGAAAGCGTTTTTCACAAATTCAACCCCTACGGCGTGTCGGGAGTTGTCGTTATACAAGAATCTCACTTCACCATTCACACCTGGCCCGAATACGGCTATGCGGCGCTTGACTGTTTTACCTGCGGAGAAGAGATCAACCCCTGGGTCGCTTTTGAGCATATAGCAAAAAAGCTTAAGTCCAAGAACTACACAACCATGGAAATAAACAGAGGCACGCTTAACCTCAAGAACAAAGAACTTACGCATAAACCGATGAAGAGCTGAAAACCCCTTTCCTGCGGAAGTTTTGCAGCCGGCTTAAGGCCGGTTTTTTGTTTTATAGCTTAAACCCGGCGGGGAAATACATATTGCATTTGTGAACCTATTGTGTTATATTTTCCGAAACATTATGCTTTTTAATACGGTTTAAGAAAAGCTTTTAAGGTTCAAGGGCGAGAAAGCGCGCCGTTACCGCGGCAGGCCCGGGAGAAACCTTGGAATACTCAGAACGGCAGTTAAGGACCCCGCTTTTTACAGCGGTCGTTAACTATGCCATGCAGAAAAAAATATCCTTCCACACTCCGGGCCACAAGCACGGCGACGGTATTCCAAAAATGTTCCGCGATTTCGTGGGCTCCAGAATATTTGACATAGACCTTACCCTGCTCGAAGAAGTTGATTCCCTGCAGGATCCGAAGACCGTAATCAAGGAAGCTCAGAAACTCGCGGCGGAAGCCTACGGCGCGGATTATTCCTTTTTTCTGGTCAACGGGACAACCATCGGGAACCAGGCGATGATACTTTCCGTCATCAAGCCGGGCGAAAAACTGATAGTTCCGAGAAACGCCCATAAATCGGTGCTCTCGGGGGTCATTCTTTCGGGCGCGGTGCCGGTCTATGTTTATCCGAAGTATGACCAGGAGCTGGGCGTTATCTGCAATGTTACTCCGAAGCAGATAGAAGAAAAAATAATAGAGAATCCCGATGTAAAAGCCATACTGATTACGAGTCCGACTTATAACGGCATCGCCACCGACATCAGGGAGATCGTGCGCGTCGCGCACCAGTACAAGAAAATACTGCTGGTGGATGAAGCGCACGGGCCGCATCTTAAGTTTCACCCGGATCTTCCGCTCTCGGCCATGGAAGGCGGAGCCGATATGTGCGTCCAGAGCACGCACAAGATAATCTCGGGAATGACCCAGGCGTCCATGATGCACGCAAGAAAGACCGTGGACATCCTCAAACTAAAGAGAATTTTGCAGCTCCTGCACACAACAAGCCCTTCATATATATTGATGGCATCGCTGGATGTGGCAAGGATGCAGATGGCGACGGAAGGCAGGGCCATCCTTTCCAAGGTTATTACCCTGGCCAATCTTGCGAGGACCGAGATAATTCAGGCGGGACTCGGTTGTTTTGGCAAGGAAGTTATCGGCAGGGAAGGCATCTACGATGTTGATGTCACAAAGCTTACCATAGACACTAGGGCCGCCGGAAATTCCGGCTATGAAGTGGCAAAACTCCTGAACAAAAAATACGGGGTTCAGATAGAATTCGCCGCCCCTACGAATGTCCTGGCTATCATGAGCCTGGGCAACACAAAAGAGGATATCAACAGGCTGGTAAAAGCGTTAAAGGATATCAAAAAGACCTTTACTCCGAACGAAGAGCTGATAAAGAAGATTAACTCGGTTAAGGCCCCGGAGAAAGAGTCGGAGGTTGTGCTGACCCCGCGCGAGGCGGCTTTCTCGGTTACCAAAAAGATTCCTTTCAAGGAAGCCATAGGAATGGTGAGCGCGGAGTTAATCTGCCCTTACCCGCCGGGGATACCTGTGCTGGCTCCGGGAGAGAGAATAACAAAAGAGGTCTATGAGTACCTTATGTATCTAAAGGACCTCGGCAACATGATAAACGGGCAGGATGACAAAACGCTCCAAACTGTGAAGGTGGTTGCGGAAGCGCGGCCGGAGAACGGCCACGGCCTGTTCGAAGCCGAGAAAAAAACGCCGGAACCAAAATAAAATTAACAGGATGCGCAGTTTCGCGTCCGGACTGAAGGAGGAACCTACAGGTGCTTTACTGTTGCGAAGAATGCCAGAGCTATGAACAGTGCAGCGAATCCGGGACTCTGTTGGACGGCTGCTGCAAGGAATGTTTCTATTTTGAGGAATGTCACGGTGAGGAGGGAGATAATGAAGAAGAAGACGAATAAAAAGGCCGGGCGGGTTAAAAAGACGGCTGATAAAAAGACCAAGAAAGTTAAAACGGTAAAAGCCTCCAAGGCCGGGCACAAAGTCAGAAAGCTGTCAAAATCCGATATCAAGCGTTACCTGTCAGTCTTGAACGAGAAGAAAAAGAATGTCCTTGAGGAGTTAAATAAACACCTCGACGACGGAAAGAAAATAGAGTTCAATGAGGTAAAAGATTCGGTCGACTTAGCAACCGATACTTATGACACGGAATTCCTTCACAACCTCTCCGATACCGAAAAAATGATCCTGGAAGAGATTGACCATGCGATAGAAAAAGCCGAAAAAGGCGATTACGGCGCCTGTGAAACCTGCGGCAAGCCGATCAGCAAGGAAAGGCTTGAAGCTTTGCCTTTCTCAAAGAACTGCATAACGTGCCAGACGAAAAAAGAGATATAACTCCGGAGCTGTATATTGTAGACGGCAACTCCTACGCCTACAGGTCTTACTATGCCATAAAGAACCTGACCACCTCAAAGGGCAAACCCGTGAACGCGGTATTCGGGTTTGCCCGTTTGCTTTTTAAGATACATAAGAGCGTGAAGCCCGCCTACGCGGCCGTTGCTTTTGACACCAAGCACAAGACTTTCCGCCACGAGGCGCTCAAGGAATACAAAGCCGAGCGCCAGCCGCCCCCCGAAGACCTGATAGAGCAGATGAAAGAAATCAAAGAGATGCTCTCCGTTTTCGGCATCAAAGCGCTTGAGCTTCCCGGGTACGAAGCGGACGACATCCTTATGCTGCTTTCGGAAAAAGCGAAAAAGGCCGGGATTAAGACCACAATACTGACCGGCGACAAGGATATGCTCCAGCTCGTAGACGACGGCAAAGTCAGGGTGGAGAGCGTAAACAAGGACGGTTACTACTACGACGCCGCGAAAGTAAAAGAAAAATACGGGGTGACACCCGGGCAGATGATTGATTACCTCGCGCTCGCGGGAGACGCTTCGGACAACATCCCCGGGGTGCCGGGCATCGGCGAGAAGACCGCTTCCGCTCTGCTTGAGAAATATCACAGCCTCGACGGAGTTCTAGAGAACGCGGCAAAGATAGAAAAGGAAGGACTGCGGAACCGCCTGCTGGATAATAAGGA
>CAITPB010000093.1 GCA_903894145.1 Candidatus Firestoneibacteriota bacterium
CCCCCCTCCCTTAAAGGCGGAAGGTTAGAGGGTTGGAAGGTTGGATGATTGGACGTTGGAGTGAAGGAGCCTGAGGACGGAGGACGGAAGACGGAAGACGGTAGACAGAAGGGCAGATGCTCGGATGGTTGGAGGCTCGGATGCTTAAAGGCCAGCATGGCTGGAGGAAATGGGCGTGTGGACGGAGGACCGTTAGAACATTTGAGTCTTTAATTAGTAATCAGCAATCAGTAATTAGCAATCCGACGGAGTCGGCAGAGGGAAATGCAAAAGAAAAAACCAAACATAGGAATTGCGCTGTGGAATCTTAACGCGAAGAACCTTGCCGAGAAGATTGACAGGATAGCCGGCTGGGGTTTCAACTGCGTGAGTTTCCTCGGCGGCTACTTTGAGGATGAATTCGCCGCGGATATAGCGGCGAGAATAAAAAAACACGGGCTTAAGGTAACCTTTCACCTCAGCTTCTTCGGGAAGAACAAGGAGAGAGCGCTTAGGGAGCTTGACAGCAGGATTGAACGCATAACAACTCTGCTCAAAAACGGCGGCATAAAGCGCAACGCAAGATGCGTCTGTTTTGATCCCGCGTACTTTTACAAGAACAAGGTTGTCTCCATTGACTATGAAACCACCATAGCGGCGCTAAAAAAACTTGACGGCAAGACTCCGGGGTTAAAAATAGGGGTGGAAAACTGGACGCTCAATTCTCCCGTTCTTGAAATGAAACGGATAAAGAAAGGTATCGGCCGCGCGAAAACCGGAATGCTTCTGGATTTGGGACATTTAAATATCGCTTTCAGGCAGGGGCTGATACAGGAACCGGATTATCTTTCATATTTTAAAGCACTGCCTTTTAAAATAATAGAACTTCACATACACGATAATGACGGTAAGACCGATTTGCACCTGCCTCCCGGGCGGGGAAACACGAAGTTTGGGGAAATCTTCAAGGCGCTGAAAGCTTCCGGGAAACTGGCAAAAGATGTAATTCTAACATTTGAAATTAAACCCCGCATGAAAGACATAAAAATCGCGGACAAAAGGAAGATGAGCGAAGTATTGCGGTCAAAAAGGCTGATAGAGAGGCTGTACTGTCAATGAAAGCAAAAGTTATTAAATATTCCCTGCTCGGAATCGTTTTTATGCTGGCCTGCGCGGTTGCCGGTATTTTTATCGGCAGCGTAAACCTGCCCGCGAAAGATGTTTTAGGCATCTTCCTTTCAAAAATTCCCTTCTTCGGGGAAGGCGTTACCCGCACCTGGCAGCCGGGCGTTGAAGACATTCTTTTAAAGCTCAGGTTTCCCCGGGTTTTGCTGGGTATTTTTGTGGGCGCCTCGCTTGCGGTCGCCGGAGCGGTCTTCCAGGGCCTGCTTCGAAACCCGCTCGCAGAGCCGTATCTTCTCGGTATATCTTCGGGCGCCGCGCTCGGGACCGCGCTTGTAGTCCTGCTCAACCTTCCTTTCTATCTGTTCTTTATTCCCTCTATTCCTCTCGCGGCGTTTTGCGGCGGCCTGGTCTCCATGTTCCTGGTTTACGCGCTTGCCAGGACAAAAGGGAAGCTTCCCGTCCAGACTCTGCTGCTTTCCGGGGTTGTCATAAATTTTTCTTTTTCCGCCATCATAATGCTCTTTATTACGGTCAGCAACAAAGGCCTGGCCGAGATAACTTTCTGGATGCTGGGCTCGCTCAATAACGCGAATTTCGCCCTCCTTCCCTATGTCATCGGCGGCTGCACCCTGATAATGGGCGTTATTTATCTTTTTGCCAACGATTTAAACGTTATTTCCATGGGCGAGGAGACCGCGGTGTATCTCGGAGTGGCCGCGGAGAAAGTAAAGAAGCTGATGTTTGTCCTGACTTCGCTATTAACCGGCCTCGCGGTCTCGGTCAGCGGGCTGATAGGTTTTGTGGGGCTTATAGTTCCGCATATTGCGCGCCTTATCGCGGGGCCCGACCACAGGGTGCTGCTTCCGTTCGCGGCGTTTCTCGGCGCGGGCTTTCTGGTGCTTGCCGATGTGCTTTGCAGGACTCTGTTTTCTCCCGTCGAGATCCCGATCGGCGTGGTAACTTCCATACTCGGCGGGCCTTTCTTTCTGTATCTGTTAAAGAGGAAAAAATGACAGCGGCGCTTGAAGCAAAAAATATCATTTTCGGTTACGGGGAAAAGAAGGTGCTTAAAAATGTTTCTTTCTCCGTCGCGGAAAAAGATTTTACCGGAATCATCGGTCCGAACGGCTCCGGCAAGTCAACCTTGCTAAAGATCCTGAGCAGGAGTTTGCGCCCCGGATCCGGATCTGTGCTTTTCAAGGGAGAGGACATCTTTAAACTGGACACGAAACTCGTGGCGAGTAAGATAGCGATAGTCCCGCAGGAAGAGCTGAGCATCTTTTCGTTCACCGTATTTGAAACGGTGCTGATGGGAAGAGCCCCCTATATCAGCAGGTTCTCATGGGAGAGCCGCGAAGACATTTCCATCGCGGAGTCGGCTATGAAACTGGCGGATGTGAAACACCTGAGAGACAGGAACCTCGACGAGCTTTCGGGCGGAGAGAGGCAGAGGGTGCTGATAGCCAGGGCCCTGGCGCAGATGCCGAAAGTGCTGCTGCTTGACGAGCCGACCTCGCACCTGGATATCAACCATCAGTTTGACATACTGGAACTCATCCGGAAGCTGAACGAAAACGCCGGAATCACCGTTTTAATGGTGTCACACGATATTAACATTGCCGCAAAATACTGCAAAGAGCTCATTATGCTGAAAAACGGACAGATATTCAAGCACGGCCCTTCGTACGAAGTTATAACGAAGGAAATTATAAAGCAGGTTTACGGAGTGGATGTCAGGCTTGTGACTTTTCCTGGCGCGAAGACTCCTGCGGTACTTATTTAAAGGTGATTAGAGGGATTAGGAAAAGAGATTACGCGGATTAGTTAGTGGGATTTCGCAGATTAGAGCGAGCAAGGTTTAATCTGTATAATCGGTTTTAGTAATCTGCGTAATCATTTTGATGGAGGAGAGATGTTGAAGAAAGGCCTTGTGCAAGTCTATACCGGAGACGGGAAGGGCAAGACCACCTGCGCGTTTGGACAAGCCCTGCGGGCTGTCGGGCGCGGGTTAAAGGTCTGCATCTTCCAGTTCCTGAAAGACGAGAAACTTGGCAGCGGAGAGGTTATCGCCTTTCAACAGTTCAAAGAGAAGGCGCGGATTGTCCGGGGCTGCCAGACGCATCCTATGCTGGCGCTTCGCGAGCAGCCGGATTTAAAAAGTGAAGTGCTCGGCATGGTTGAAGAGGTCAAGAAAACGCTAATTTCCGGGCAGTATGATA
>CAITPB010000094.1 GCA_903894145.1 Candidatus Firestoneibacteriota bacterium
GCGGTGTTTCTTAGAGACGAGTAGTTAAAAAGCTGACGCGCGGATGTGCAGATGCGCGGAGGCGCAGCAAAAGCTAGAGGCCGGTGGGCTGAAGTCAGAGGTCAGAGGACGGTAGGCTGATGACCGAAGAAGGAATATGAAAAAAGGAGATAACAGATGAAACTAAAAGGCGCGCAAATAATGGTCGAGTGTCTGGAGCGCGAAGGCGTTGAAATAATGTTCGGCATACCGGGCGGGCAGGCAATTCCGCTCTTTGACGCGCTCTATGACAGCAAAAAAATAAGAACTATTCTCACCCGCCACGAGCAGGGCGCGGCCCATATGGCCGACGGCTATTCCAGGTCTACCGGAAAGACCGGCGTCTGCATAGCGACGAGCGGCCCGGGAGCGACAAACCTGGTCACGGGGCTCGCGACCGCGTATATGGATTCCATCCCGATGGTTGCCATCACGGGACAGGTCGCAACGCACCTTATAGGGAACGACGCGTTTCAGGAAGCCGATATCACCGGAATAACCAGGCCGGTCACCAAGCATAATTATCTGGTCAAAGACATAAAGGATCTCGCCAGGGTCATCCGCGAGGCGTTCTATATAGCGAAGGCAGGGCGTCCCGGCCCGGTGCTGATAGACATTCCGGTTGATGTCAGCCGCGGCGAGACAGAATTTGTCTGGCCGGAAAAAGTTGAGCTTCGAAATTACAAGCCGACCCTGAAAGGCCACCCGAACCAGATAAAGAAAGCGGCTGAAGCGATAGCGGCAGCGAAAAAGCCGGTGATTTACGCCGGCGGCGGGATAATTTCTTCCGGAGCGGCCAAGGAACTTCGGGCCTTCGCGGAGAAAATAGACGCGCCGGTCGGCGTCACGCTCCTCGGACTCGGAGCTTTCCCGTATTCTCACCAGCAGTTCATGGGGATGTACGGAATGCACGGCACAAGGACTTCCAACCTGGCGATGAACGAGTCCGACCTTATCATTGCCGCGGGCTCGCGTTTTGACGACAGGGTGACGGGCAAGCTCACGCATTTCGCGCCGAACGCTAACATCATTCACATAGATGTAGACCCTTCTTCCATCAGCAAGAATGTGCCGGTTGATATTCCGATAGTCGGCGACGCGAAAAACATTCTCGCGGACCTCGTTAAGGCGGTTGAAGCGAAGAAGCATCCGGAATGGAGAAAGCAGGTGGCGGAGTGGCAGAAGAAGTACCCTCTCGGCTATATCAAGAAAGGCAAGCTTAAGCCGCAGTTTGTGCTTGAGCAGATAAACGAGATAACCAAAGGCGACGCTATTTTTGCGACGGAAGTCGGCCAGCACCAGATGTGGGCCGCCCAGTTTCTAAAAATTGAGACGCCGAGGACCTTCCTGTCCTCCGGAGGGCTCGGAACGATGGGTTACGGCTTCCCCGCGGCAATGGGCGCGCAGTTCGGCAACCCGGGCAAGGCGGTTTTTGATATTTCCGGGGACGGCTCTTTCCAGATGAACCTGCAGGAGATGGCTATTGCCGTTGAGCATAAACTGCCGGTAAAGATTATTATCCTTAACAACAGGTATCTCGGGATGGTCCGCCAGTGGCAGCAGCTCTTCTGGAAGCGTCGCTACGCGTCGGTCGAGATCTCGGCGCAGCCGGATTTCATTAAACTCGCGGAAGCTTACGGTGCCGCGGGTATCCGGGTCACCAAGGAAGAGGAAGTGAAGGGCGCGCTTGAGAAAGCCATGAAGATCAAGGACAAGCCGGTTATCCTTGAGTTTGTCATTGAACGCGAAGAGAATGTTTTCCCGATGGTTCCGGCGGGCGCGGCGATGACGGAAGTGATTGATTACTCGGATGTGGAGTTAGCCTAAAAGCAAAAGTTAATAAAGTTTGTAAGGTTTGTAAGGTTCATAAGGTCGTAGGGTTTGTAAGCCGCACTTCGTGCGTCTTGTTTTGCGGGGTAGGATAATTTTCATGCCGGACTCCGTCCGGCATAGCAAAATAACGTTTGTAACGTAAAACGTGGTGAGCAGAGAGGGCAGAACAGGAAAGATAAATTGGATTGACCCCTCTCTTAATCTCTCCCCCTATAAAAGGGGGAGAGAAAAAAGGAGTAGAGATGAAGCATACAATTTCGGTTTTGGTGGAGAATAAGCCGGGAGTGCTCGCGAGGATTGCGGGAATGTTTTCCGGCAGGGGCTTCAACATAAAGAGTTTGACGGTCGGCGAGACGGAGGACCCGGATGTTTCCAGGATGACCATCGTGGTCGGGGGAGATGACGCGGTGCTTGACCAGGTGAACAAGCAGCTGAACAAGCTGATTGACGTGAACAAGGTCATAGATATGACCAAGGAAAAGTTCATAGAGCGCCAGCTGGCTCTCATCAAGGTGGGCGTGACTCCGTCCAACAGGGCCGAGGTTATGCTGGTTGCCGAGGTTTACAAGGCGAAAATAGTTGATATCGGACAGAAGACCTTTACGGTTGAAGCGACCGGCGGAGAGGATAAGATTGACGCGCTTGTCAGCTTCCTCAAACCTTTCGGCATCAAGGAAATGGTAAGGACGGGGGCTGTCGCGCTCTCCCGCGAGTACCAGAAAGAAGAACCGAAAAAGTAGATTAAAAGGGCCCGGCAACGGGCCTTTTTTTTTGCTTCAGGGAGCGGAAGATGAAGAAAATTCTCTGTTTTTTTCTGATTACCGCGGCGGCGTGTTTGGTTTCGGCCAAAACTTTTGAGCTTAAAAGCGTTAAAGCGGCAACTGACAGCACGGATTTTAAGTGCATGAAAGGCGCCTCCTGTGTTATTGAAGAACAGGACAAAACTGCCTGGCTGAAACTTTCTTTCTCGGAAAAGAAATACTCCCTTGCCTATTACTACATCCCCCGCAGTGATTTCGATTACTACGGAGAGAAGAAATCCGCTTCCGCTCTGATTAATATGGCTGCTCCCGAGAATATCTGGACCGGCTACGATTCGCTGAACTTTGACTACATAAATACTTCAAAGCAGGAAATAAAGATAAAGTTCTGGGTTCTTGACAGGGGAAGCATTGCTTCTTTCTGTGATTTCAATGAGATGGTTAAGGTATTACTTACGGCCGAAACGCCGGATGCCGACCCGAAGTACCTTCAGATGGGCGAAGTCGCGGTAACCCTAAAACCCGGCAAGGGAAAAGCCTCAGTAAAACTAACCGAAGACATTCTCACTGTGGATAACAGGCGGGTGCTAGATCTGTCTGATGTCAGAGCAATTGCTTTCCGCGGTAACGGCAAAGAAGACGTGCTTTTTGTTAACAATATCAGGCTTGAAGGCGCGTCCGCTTCGGCAGGTTCCTTGCCCGGCCCGGTTTTCCCGGTTATCTGTCCGAAAACAGGAAAGGGGTATAGCGACAAGTTTGCGTCCGCCTGTCCGTTTTGCGGCGTGAAGAGCCATATAATAGACGGGTCAAATAAAGAGCCGGTCTTTTCCTCCAAGGGGCTTCGCATTAACGCCGACTTTGCCGAAGGATACGCTCCGAGAGGCGGCGGGGGAAACGATCAGACTGAGAAACAAAGCGAGGGAATAGAGATTTCCCATTACGATGACAGTTTCTGGGAGAACAGGTGCCTGCTGCAGTTCAAACTTGCGGGAAAACTTGTTCCCGGGACAAAGATAAAGAAGGCGGAACTGCGGCTTTCGGTTATGGCCGCGGTGGGCAAGCCATTTTATCCCGTTTTTCAGGTTTACTCCGTTTTAGAAAAGTTCAAATCGGACGGGAAGAAAAAGACAATCTGGAACAATCAGCCGCCGGTTGAAAAGCTCCTGTTTGTCAGCGGGGTAAATGAAGGCGCGGACTTCCCGCGCTGGTTCTGCTTTGATGTCACCGATTATATGAAGGAGAAAATCAGGCAGAAGGCCGTTTTCCAGCTGCGTTGCGCTATCTCGGCTTCAACTTATAAGAGCCCTCATCCGCTTGGGCATTATGTTTTTTTTGATGAAGGTTCAACCGACGCTTCAAAGAAGCCGTGTCTCTACATCGAGACAGAGTGAAAATGATTACGCGGATTAGGAAGAACGATTACGCAGATTAGATTTAGCCTTAATCTGTGTAATTTGTTTTAGGAATCTGAGAAATCCACCAAAGAAGTTGAAGAAATTTGTTTGATTGATTACACAGATTAGGAAGTGAGATTACGCCGATTAGAAATTGTTTTAGTGTGTGTAATCGCTCTTAATGAATCTGTGAAATCAAATATATATTGAGCAACAAATGCCAAGAAAGAGGCAACTTCTGCTATCGGAAAAGCGCCTTATCGGTATATAATTACAGCGAAGGAAACAGTGAAAAACAAAGGATTATTCATAGCGATTCCCCTGATAGCCGTTCTTCTCGGCGTTGCCGGCATTTATTATGTTTTCTTTATGCCGCGGGCCGCGGATATTGACGCAAGGATACCGGAACCGGAGTTGGCAGCCGTCGCGTCAAAGGCAGCGGCAGGAATCCTTGAGAAAGGAACCGGAAAGGCGTCGGCAGAAACCGCTTCCTGGACGCAGTTTCTCGGCAAAGACAGGTCAAACATCGCGCTTTCCGAGGCCGGGCTGCTCTCTTCCTTCCCGAAAAACGGGCCGGAAGTATTATGGAGAACCGCCACAGGAGAAGGTTATGCCGGGGCAGTTGTGTCCGGAGGCTGTGTATTCTTCCTGGATTACGATCAGGAAAAGAAGACGGACTCGGCCCGCTGTTTGTCGCTGGCGGACGGGAAGGAAATCTGGCGCTATTCGTATAAAGTAAAAGTAAAACGCAATCACGGCATGTCCAGAACCACCCCCGCTACCGACGGCAAGTATCTGGTGACCTTCGGCCCGATGTGCCAGGTGGTTTGCCTCAAAGCTGCCACCGGGGAGCTCGTCTGGAAGAAGGACCTGGCGCAGGAATACGGAAGCGTTGTTCCGCCCTGGTACGCCGGGCAGTGCCCGCTTATAGACGGCAAGGATGTAATTCTCGCGCCTGCAGGAAAGGATATTCTTCTCGAGCGCGTGGAGCTTGCCACCGGAAAGAGGAAGTGGGCCGTGAAAAATCCGGGCGGCATGGATATGACCCATTCTTCGGTGATGCCGGTCTCCTTCAACGGTAAAAAGTATTTTATTTATTGCGCCTCGGCCGGTTCGGTCTTTGTATCTGCGGATTCGGGAGCGGTGGCGTGGATTGACGATTCCTGGAAAATAAACATCGCGAATGTCCCGAGCCCCATTCAGGCCGGGCCGGACAGGATACTTTACACCGGCGGGTATGACGCCGGGGCAAAGCTTGTTAAATTATCAGGAAAAGACGGAAAGGTTGCTTATAAGGATATCTTCAAAGTTAAAGCCGCTGTTTTCGGTTCCCAGCAATCTACCCCTATATTTTATAACGGGTTTGCTTACGGCGTTATCCAGAGCGGCAACCTTGTATGCCTTGATCTCGAAAAGGGCGCGCAGGCCTGGAAGAGCGATAAGAAGTTCGGGCTGGCGCCGCTGATAATTGCCGACGGCAAGATTTATGTCATAGACGATATGAGAGGCATCCTGTATATTGTGGAAGCAAAGCCGGGCGCTTATAAGGAACTCGGCAGCGCGAAGATATTTAACGGCCGCGAGATCTGGTCGCCGATAGCGCTTGCCGGCGGAAAGCTTATAGCCAAGGACCTTACGGAGCTGGTCTGCGTGAAGGTAAAATGAAAAGAAAAGAACTTTTAATCTGGTCAGGTGTCATAATAGCGGGGGGAATCCTCGGCTGGTTCCTGATGAGTTCAATCGGAACGAAGACCCCTCCGCTTGCGGCAGGCCCGGAAAACCTCAAGGGAACCGGGATTGGAAAGAAGCTCTCGGAAAACTACTATTACAATATAGACAAGTATAAGCAAGTTGAGCCAAAACTCGTAAAATATCAGGGGAACACAAATTATAAGACCATACGTTCCATAAGAATGGCAGCTGATATAGAGGCATTCAATGATTCAACACCGGGCTTGCTGCCGGAATGCGGAATCCTGACGA
>CAITPB010000095.1 GCA_903894145.1 Candidatus Firestoneibacteriota bacterium
CCTTCCAACCCTCTATTTTATCACAGCAATCTTCCCTTTCCTGGCAACCTTCTGCCCGTTCCACTGGGCCGAGAATACATAGAAATAAACGCCGTTAGCCGCCGGCTCTCCGCCGCTGTTCTTCAGGTCCCAGACAAAATCCGCGTACCAGCCCGGGCCGGGGGAAAGAACCAGCGCGTCAGAGGGAGCCGGAACGCGCACTGCAAGCTCTCCGGCGGCGGTATAAATATTTAAACTCGCGGTCCCGCTGTCGTAGGCAGACGAAAAGAAGAACCTTATGTTTGTTTTTGACGCGCCCTTCGCCGGGTTAGGATACGAGGACGCGCTTAATAGGGCGTTGCCGCCCGATGCCTGCTGGCCTGCATTCACCTGAAAAACCATAGAAGAGCTGCCTGCACCCGTGAAATTCTGCATTGTAATGCCGCTGGAAACGCCGGCGTAGGAATAATTCTGCTTTGATTGAAAAATCTGGGAAACCGAGTTAAACGGATCTCCCGAATCCCCGAAATTGTGAGAGACGGAGGTCGTTCCCGTGCTCACTCCGGTGGAGGTCACCGCCGAATCATCCCCCTCTTCAAGGCGGATTCTTGGGTGATTCGGGTTTACATCTATGTCGTTTGCCGCGAATGTACCTATCGTATCGTCAATATGCCAGATGAGAACGCCCTGACCGGGAAGCGCGAGATCCTGCCCCGTTTGCCTGCTGTACTGAGTAAGATAATATTCCGTCGTTTTGCCGCCTATCGGGAATTTATAAACCCGCGAGGACGAGGCCGCTTCAAAATTGTCTATGGTAAGCGTTGAGGCGCTTGAAACGGTGACCGGCGTTATCCAGCCCAGCAGGATTTTGCACCAGGCAGATTGATGGACGGGGCTGCTTCCCTGGGGGCTGCCGGCCCAGCCTCCGTCGTCCATAAGTTCCCATTCACCGACCGCGGAATTTCCTGTTGCGGTATTATAAACATCCGGAAGTCCGAGTTGATGGCCGAACTCGTGGCAGAGCGTCCCAAAGGGAACAGCCGAGGAGGGATTTCCCTCGTTGGAGGGAATATTCACGCCTTCCGTGAAACCGGAGGAACCCGTCCAGCCGTCACTAAACGCTGACCAGATGGACGCGTTGGAGGTTCCGGTCCCCGCTGACTCGGCGCCCTGCCCCGCGTGAACAATAATGACAGCGTCATAGGGGCCGGAAGCTTTTGTCACGCCCGCCGCCGCGCAGGCGGAGGACGCAAGCGCTCCCGTAGTCGCGGCGGTATCGCTGTTTAACTGGTCAGGCACGGTATAGCCCGAGCCGCCGTTGTCAAAAGCTGAGCAGTTTATGGAGAGCAAAGAAGACGAGCACTCGGCGTAATAATCTGCAAACTTCTGAAGGTAGCCGGTGCCCGGCGCGGTATAATTCGATATCTCTCCTGCCGAAAAAGCATGGCTTGTGAACCTGACAAAAATAATGGCAACTTTGATGCTGCCTGTAGGAGCAATGGCTTTTCTGATAGCCGCCGCGGGAGCGCCCAGCATAAATAAACGCTGCGCTTCGGCGTTTTGGTGAACACGCTCAACGGGAATTATTGAAGGTTTGAGGCCGGGCAGTGGGGGCATGGAATATAAGGGCACATAAATAATAATAGTCGCGAGGATACAAAAAAACGGCCCTAATTTGGCGCGGGGACGTATGTTATAAAAGTTTATAAGGTTTATAAGGTTCATGAGCCTCCCCGGCCTAAAGTCCGGTGTGTCTCTGCTGTAGTGTAAAAATTATTCGTGCCAAATTTCCGCCGGAGGCGGATCCGCCTTTGGCGGACATCCCGTATCGCCATGAATGGCGGGATGTTCTTTGGCACAAGCGCATAAAGTTTGTAAGGTTTCTAAGCCGCACTTCGTGCGTCTTGTTCTGTAAGGAAGTATTTGTTCATGCCGGACTACGTCCGGCATAGCAGAATAACGTTCATAACGTTTGTAAC
>CAITPB010000096.1 GCA_903894145.1 Candidatus Firestoneibacteriota bacterium
CATGAGCGCGCAGGTGGGCGTTGTGGCAATATCCAGGTCCATTACCTCGCAGCCGGTTGAAAGCAGTGCCCCAAGGACGGAGTGTTTTATCATAAGGCCTGAAATTCTGGTATCCCGCCCGACTACCACGCGCCCTCCGTTCAGATATGTTCCGAAGGCCATGCAGAGTCGCGTGACCACCTCGGGGGTAAGAGTCTCTCCGATTACCCCTCTGACACCTGAAACACCTATCATTAACGGGCTTTTTGTGCTCATAGGACCTTCCTTTTAGACGATTAGCCGCATTACGGCTTTTGCGAGTTTATGAGTGTCGTGCCTGACCAGACCGTTTGCGATATATGTAAGATCGTCTCCCACGGTCTTTATGCCGAGCTCGTGTATTGCTTTGTAATCTATCCTGACCGGTTCCGAGCCTTTCTTGCGGTAATGTTTTATAATGGCTTCCGGAATTTCGCCGGTGTTGATGATGACATAATTGATAAAGTTCTCTCCCGCGTGCTTGATGATGGCGTTGATGTGCCCGGCAACGGAGAGCGTCTTGGTCTCTCCGGGCTGAGTCATTATGTTGCAGACATAGACAACTTTGGCCTTTGTGTTCCTTAGTTCTTCGCAGATTCCCTTGACCAACAGATTTGGTATTATGCTCGTGTACAGGCTTCCCGGACCCATTACTATAAGATTTGCTTTGCGGATGGCCTGCAGGGCCTCGGGGGAGGGGATGGGAGCTTCCGGCACAATATTTACCCTGCTAATCGGCTTGCCGATCTTGGTTATGGCGCTCTGGCCTTTTATGAACTTTCCGTTCTTTAACCTGGCGGTCAGAGTTACTTTTTCCAATGTGACCGGCAGCACTCGACCGCGGATGGAGAGGATGTTTCCTGATTCCTTGACTGCTTTTTCAAAACTTCCGGATAAGGTTGTGAGCGCGCCGATGAAAAGATTCCCGAAACTGTGCCCGTTAAGTTCCCTGCCTTTGCCTTTGAACCGGTGCTGGAATATTTTCCCCATGAGGTCGGAAGAGTCGGCAAGCGCCACCATACAGCTCCTGAGGTCTCCGGGAGGGGGAATCTTCATATCTTTGCGGAGCCGTCCGGAACTTCCTCCGTCATCCGCCACGGTGACAACGGCGGTGATGTTGCTGGTGTAGCGCTTTACGCCTTTGAGCAGGGTGGAAAGCCCCGTGCCACCGCCAATGGCCACGAGCTTCGGCCCTTTGCCCAGCCGTATCTCGTCGTAGATTGCTTTTTCCGCGTCAGCTCTTTCCGGATAGACAGCCCTGATATATCTGGAAAAACTCTTTATTACATAATAAAGGCCGAACCCGCCCAGCACGACGACTAAGATGTCTATGGTCACTAGCTTTGTGGATTTTAACAGGAAATCCCGCAGGGGGTTAATATATTTGTCTATCTTGAAATAAGGCAGGTTAAAGCCGATCAGGCCTTTGCCGATCGCGCCGGTTATGCCTATGGAAAAGAGGATGAAGCTCAGGATAAAGAGGAATATCCAGCGTTTCAGCCTGACACCGGGATAAAAGAAGCGGGTTAATCTGCTCATCGTAAAAATATTATCACCGAAATCATTACATTACAAGTATTTTATTGGAAATAAGCGTTTCCAAATGTCATAATTGCCGGATGGTCGCCCTTATAATCCTGATACTGCTCTTAACTCCGCTGCTCTATCTGCCTGTCGCTAAAGACGCCTTCAGCGCTCCCAAGAACCTGTTTGTTATTTTAATATGCGCTCTGCTCGGGATTCTGCTCGCAAAGAGAGCGGCTTTCAAGAAAATAAAATTATCCGTCCCGGCGGCTCTGTTTTTCGGGACTTTTTCCCTTATTTCCGCAGTTTCCTGTTTATATTCTTCAAATAGTCTTATTTCTCTGAAATATGCGGGGGACATTCTTCTCTACGGCGTGCTTGCTCTGGCCGCGGCCCATTGCGCCGCTTCGGACAGGAAGAACATAACGGCTTTCGGCAACGCTGTCTGCGCCGCGACGATTGCCGTCTCGGTGCTGGGGTTATTGCAGGTGTTCCATATTGATTTCTTTGAACTGACCGTGAACCTGCTCTTTTCGGAGCGCTCAACCGCGTTTCTCAACTTCAAGGAAAGGATATCCTCCACGATGGGGAACGCCAATTTTTTCGGTGGATATCTGGTGATGTCCTTGCCCGTGGCCTTTGCGCTCTTTATCGGAACTGACGGTTTGAAACGGGGGCTCTTTTACGGTTCAGCTTCCCTGCTGGGCCTGTTCTGTCTGGTCAAGACCGAGACAGCGAACGCCTGGGTTGCCGCGGCTCTCGGCCTGCTTATCTTTGTAATTCTTGCGGTAATCTACGCGGGGGAGAGGAGGAAAAAACTCTGCGTCTCTCTGTTGGCCATCTTGGTGCTCGGGATCTGCGCGATAGCGGTGTTGCATCCAAAGGAAGCTATTTTAAAAATACGGAACGCGGGAAGTTTCAGCACGATTTCGGAGCGGGGCCGCCTTGTGATGTGGAAAGCCGGGCTTGAGATGATAAAGGAACGGCCGGTAACCGGTTTCGGCGCCGCGTCCTACAAAATATATGTCTCAAAATACGAGGGGCGCGTTCTCAACTCTCCGGGGTATACGGATTACCCCTACCAGATGACCAAGGACGCGCATAACGACTACATTCAGATTTGGGCAGAGTTGGGTGTTTTCGGTTTACTTGTATTCCTCCTGATAATAGGGTCTTCTCTCGCGTTCGGGTACTCCTTTGCGAAAGAAAAAAATACCCATGAGAGAATAATCTACTTCGGCCTGCTCGCCGCCGTAGCAGGCTACGCCGCGCACGCGTTCTTCAACTTTCCTATGAAGATAGCGCCAATTTTCACGGCGTTCTGCGTCTATTGCGGGATACTTATGTCCGGTTCTCCGGCGCAAGCCGGGATGAAGAACCGGTTAAGCGGAAAAATAATTGTCGTGATTGCTGTCCTCGTCTGTGGATCGCTCTCCGCTGCCGCGGCTTTTTTCTTCGCTGCAAACCTGGAAACAGGATACGGAATACTGATGTATGACAGGAGCAGGTACAATGAAGCGTTATTGCATTTTGACCGGTCGTTGACCTGCAGCGAGAGGTTTGACTATACAAGGGATCTGCGCACCCATTTCTATAAAGGAAATATATACTATGTAAGAGGAGAATATGCGGAAGCAAGAGGCGAGTTTATAAAAGAGATAGCCTTAAATCCGTATAACGCTGACGCGCGCTACAATATGGGTCTGATTCTCGACAGGCTGGGCCTGAAAGAAGAGGCAGTAGAATCCTACAAAAAAGCGCTGGAATTAGAGAAAACTTTTTCTCCCGCGGCTGAAAAGCTGTACGAGCACGGAGTAAAATGACCTGCAACTCCTGCATGATGCTGGTTGCAGTACTTTTCGCTTAAAAAGACATTTATTTGAGGGAAATCGCGGCTTACGGCGCCGGAAAATGCGTTTTTTCCCGTCCGGAGCACTTGACAAGCGGTACCCGCTGTTATATAATCTACCTACAAAGTTGTGGCAGACAATGATGTCCGCCGTGGTTAAAAGCCGCGGCGGATATTTTTTTTTGGAAAACAGGAGATTGAGATGTTAAGACCCTTGGATGACAGGCTTCACAAGATACCATCCGGTTGCGGCGTCACCGGCATTATGGACAGGAGCGGCGCGGTATTTTCCGGAGGAGATATTGTTGCTTCTATCTGTAATATGATGGAGCGGGGAAACGGCCTGGGCTCAGGCTACGCGGCCTACGGTATTTATCCCGAGTATAAGGACTATTATTGTTTCCATATGATGTTCGGCAGGGAAGCCGCTGTGGAAGAATCCGAATCTTTCCTGAAGAAGAGCTTTGAGATCAGGCTTGCCGAGCCTATTCCCACTAAATCCGTGAAAACGCTGAAGACGCCCCCGATACTAAAAAGATATTTTCTGAAACCCAAAGAAGAGAAACTTATCTTTCTGGATGGTTTTTCCAGAAAGGAAACCGAGGACGAATACACCGCTGAAAAAGCTTTTGAGCTCAATCGCACGGTAAAAGAAGCCTTCATTTTTTCGTCGGGAAAGAACATGGGAGCCTTCAAGGGCGTGGGAAATCCCGACGAGATTGCGGAGTTCTTCATGATACCCGATTACAAGGCCAATATCTGGACCGCGCACAACAGGTTCCCGACAAACTCGGTAGCGTGGTGGGGCGGCGCCCATCCTTTTGGTCTTCTCAACTGGACCGTCGTGCATAACGGCGAGATTTCCTCTTACGGTATAAACAGAAGGTACCTCGAGAATTTCGGTTACTACTGCACTCTTTTTACGGACACGGAAGTCATTGCCTACCTTTTTGACCTGCTGGTCAGGAAGCACAGGCTCTCCTATGAGTACGCCTGCAAAGCCATAGCGGCTCCTTTCTGGTCCCAGATAGAAAGAATGAGCCCCGAAGACAAAGAACTGCACACGCGGATGAGAATGATCTACGCGCCGGCGCTTTTAAACGGGCCTTTCGCCATCATCGTCTCCGACGGCAATATGATGCTCGGCCTAAACGACAGGACTAAACTTAGGCCTCTGGTTTGCGGAGAGAAAGGGACGAAATTATACATTGCCTCGGAAGAAGCTTCCATCCGCACGGTCAGCCCGGAGCTTGACAGGATATGGATGCCGGACGCGGGGAAACCGGTGATAGGGGTGTTTACAAAAACAAAAAGTTTATAAAGTTCATAAGGTTTATAAGGTTTATAACGTTCTCAACGTTTATAACGAAAAAACATTAACTGGGAAAAGAGGATTAAAATGGCAAAGTCAAAATTCAGGGGAAATTTCAAAATAAACAGGGACCCGGAGAAGTGCATTAACTGCCAGGCCTGTGTCCGCATGTGCAGCAACGACGCTCATATTTACGACGAGGAGAGCAACACCATCTCTTCCTGCGACGGCAACTGCGTCGGCTGCCATTTCTGCGAGGATATCTGCCCGACCTCCGCTCTTACCATTGTGCAGAGCGCACCCGAGATACGGGAGAACGCTCACTGGAAGGCGGGCGATGTTTACGGCATTATCAAGCAGGCCGAGACCGGAGGGATACTCCTTACCGGAATGGGCAGCGACAAGGAATACAAAGAATACTTCGATCATATTCTTCTTAACGCGTCGCAGGTTACCAATCC
>CAITPB010000097.1 GCA_903894145.1 Candidatus Firestoneibacteriota bacterium
CGCCTGGAGCTTGCCGCCCCTGAAACCGATAATGAAACCGCCCGCAAAGCGTATTTTGACAAGGCGCAGGACGGCTTTTCAGACACCGCAGCGTCTTTCTTATTCTCCGCAAAAGTGAACATCGCATAAAACGGGACAACCAAAGCAACTACAGACAAAAATATTCTTCGTCGAGTAGACATTTAATATTCTCCTATTTTAGATTTAGTTTTATCAAATCATGAGAGGGAAATACAATGCCCCTCACAGAACCGGACTTGTAGATTTCCCACATCCGGCTCTTCATTTTAACTCACCATACATGTGCCGATGTATAAAAACTGTGTACTATTCTTGGCTGGGGCAATGGATACTTCCTTAAATACCTGTTGTATTTTTCCCAGCTCATCTTCTTTTTCTGGCTTCGTCTGTTGAGCCATTTCCTGGCCAGCATTACAGTTATTTTGCAAAACTTCCTCACGTGTTGGAAGTTTTCGCTCACCCCGTAATACTGTATATGACCCCGCAGTTTGGCCTGAAGCGTCTTCCACCATTCCTTTGTCAGAACTTTGTTTCTGACCGCCTTCAGCCATTCGTTCATCTCTACGCATTTGTTCGTGAACTTCTTACGGCTGGTCTTCCGACCCACCTTGAACTTTCCACGTATTGATGTTGCACAGAAATGAGTAAAACCCAGAAAATCAAATGTGTTTGGCTTGCGATTTTGCTTATCCGCATTCTCTTTTTCATAGCGTCCGAAGCTGATCTTCCGGCTCTTTTCGGGATGTATTTCTAGTCCGTATCTATTAAACCTCTTTTTCAGGACTTCTTCAATACGTTTCGCGTCTCCCGCATATTGCACTACGCAGATAAAATCATCTGCGTAGCGTATCAATTCGCAGAATCCATCCGTATGCGTCTTCACCTCTTTCTCAAACCAAACGTCAAGAACGTAGTGGAGGAAAATATTTGACAGCATCGGACTAAGAATTGACCCCTGATGGGTTCCATTTTCAGTCCCTATCAACATGCCATCGTCAATGTAACCGGCCTTGAGGAATCTGCCAAGCAGTTCCAGCAACGCCGTGTCCCTTATCCTTATGCGGATAAAGTCCAGGAGTTCATGATGAGGAACGTTGTCGAAGAATCCTTTTATGTCGGCTTCCACGATATGGTTCACCGGCTTGAACATTATCATATCATTCAGTGCTTTTAGCGCCTGATGACAGTTCCGTTCAGGTCGGAAGCCATATGAGCAGTTCAGAAAATCCTGTTCGTAAATACTTTCCAGTATCCACGTGATTCCCCGTTCCACTATTTTGTTCTCCAGCGCAGGGATACCCAGTGGCCGCTTTTCAGTCTCATTCTTGGGAATGTAAACCCTCTTTGCGGGCATCGGCTTATAGCTCCTGCGTCTGATTCTCGACACCAGTTCTTCGAGGTTCTTTTCTAGATTTACTCCGTAATCCTCCCAGCTTACTTCGTCAATTCCTACAGCCTTATTCCTGTTCAGGCTATTGTAGCAATCCCGCATAAATTCGACATTCAGCAAGTGTATTAGACTTGTGAACTGAAAGCCGTGATCTCTGCGGGCATGATCGGATATGAGAGACAGCTTTGCCCATGTTTTACCAATTTCAGTGTCTGGCATGTTCAATTCTCCCTCTCTACGTTAAAACGCTGACCCCTTCGAGTGGATCTCCGACCCTCGCCAGGTATTACCCTGACTACGCCTCTAATACGAGTCAGTCCGACTGCCACGGCACCATACCCCCTCCCCGCCTTTTCGGCTTCTAGGGGGCTTCTATACGGAGCACCGCGGCTCTCCCAAGTTCCAATACAAACCGTTCGCTCACCCGCCACTGACTTAGACCCCGGCACGCCGGTTTCACACTCACCATATTTACGCGCGAACCGATACTGGCTTCCAGAAAATGAAACCCTTGACCCTATGCAACAAGGATAATTTCGGGGCTCGACACCTTCACGCTTTCGCATTGTGGCTGATGTCGCACCTTTCCCAAGGCTTCGCATAATTCGTTGCCTCCTCATACGCTCGGGTTAGTTCCGGACTGGTGGTTAGCCTTTGTCCGTGTTGGATTGTCCAACTGATTTATATTAGCTGTGCTTGGCGCACTCATCAAACTCCTTATGATATATTTTCATTTAAATTTCACCATCAGTCCTCGTCCACAACGCCTGGCGGACAAATTATAACATGAGATTTTTTGTGCCCTCTGTGCTTTTTTGTGGCAATAGATATTTTTTCCTGTTCATTTTTAAATCTCCGAGTTCTCTGTGGTTTTCTTCGTGATTGTTACGCCA
>CAITPB010000098.1 GCA_903894145.1 Candidatus Firestoneibacteriota bacterium
CTTAAATATTAAAGGCGCTGATATAGTCATTTCTCCGAAGACAGGAAATATTGAGCTGCTTGAATTTTTAGAGGGCAAAAAAGCAATCAAAGCCGGGGAAGAAGCAACTGCGTTAATCCTGCCGCGATTGAAAGAACTGCTCGGCATCAAAAGCTATTTCTAAATAGAGCATAATTGTCCTTTAAGTTAGGAGTAATAAGGGTATACTAATACGAGTAGTGGTTGCCGGTCTTGAAGCGGAGGATTAGTGTTTCCCGGCAACAAGTTTGAGAGAAAGGGAGGAAGCATGACCATCGATCAGCTCTCCGCGCTTGCCGCATCCATGAAAGCGAAAGGGCCCGCGCTCGCTAAAGCTTCAGTGGATGAACAGTTTAAAAGACGGCCTGAACTCCTTAAGAAATACTCTCCCACGGGATACGATAAGTCAGTTTCCGACGCTGAACACACGGTCCAAGTCCTTGCCGAAGCTGTCGCGGCAGAAAGCCTTGGCGCCTTTACAGGATATATTACCTGGCTTGCGAAGATACTTGTCCGGGTGAACGTACCTGTGAGCGATTTTGTCGAACACCTTGAACTTCTTGAGAAAGTGTCTCGCTCAGAATTTAACACAGAGGAATCCGGCGTAATCTCCAAATTCATAAAAGCAGGTATTTCTGCGGCTAAGGATACCGGCAAATGATCCGGTGGTGTTCATTCTGCCAGCGGTATATCGGGGAAAAAGAACCATTTGAAGATTACGGCATTACTCACGGAATGTGCGAAAAATGCGGCGAAACCGCGGGGTCGCTGAACAAGGCCTTTTTTCAGAAGACAAACACTGTAATTGAATACTTTCGCAAACTGAAAGAATATGTTTCCTTGGGTTCTCCAATAGAAGTTGAAAAAATCATAAAAGAAGGGCTCGAACTTGGCGTTAAGCCGGAAGACATCGCAATAGGAATGATACAGCCCCTGCTTTACGAGATTGCGAAATGTGGGCGGCCGGGCGGGTAAGAGTTGCGGAGGAACACAGGGTTACCGCGCACTGCACGGAGCTCATAGAGGTGCTTCTGAATAAGTTTGTAAAAGCGGGCGAGCTCCGGAATTCTTTGAAACCAAAAGTGCTGCTGGTTCTGGCGGACGGCAATTACCACACGATAGGTCTTCGTATAATAGAGATATTCCTCGTTGTGAAAGAGATTCCCTCGTACGTGGTCATACCCGGACTTCCCGTGAGTGAAGTAGAAAAACTTGTCATGGAGCTGAAACCTGAAATATTAGGTATTTCGGTGTCGCTTGTTCCTCAAATGGAGAGCGTCAGAGCGCTTGCAAAAAAATTTGACAAGCTTCCGAAGTTCTTGCGCCCGAGAATTGTTATAGGCGGGCAAGCTGTGCGGCGTGGTTTGACCGTAAATCCTGCTTTGGGCATTGAGGTAATGAAAGATTTCTTCAGCTTGTTGGATTCAGAAACAAAGATAAAACACAGGCCTTGATAAACTGCTTTTGAAATCCCCGCCAATCATGTATAATACATACAGATTCAGTATGCCGCTTTCATTCCCCAAATTTGTTGAAGCCGGTTTATTCATTTACGCTGTAAATCCTGCTTTCCGGAGAGAATCAGCGATGTTAACGCCGAAATTGTTCACTACCCTGAAAGGATACACGCTAAAGCAATTTTATTCCGATGCCGTCTCCGGTATCGTTGTAGGAATTGTAGCTATTCCGCTTGCCATAGCTTTCGCAATTGCCTCCGGAGTATCGCCTGACAGAGGGCTTATTACCGTTGTTGTTGCCGGTTTTTTGATCTCGGCGCTGGGCGGAAGCAAGGTTCAGATAGGCGGCCCGACGGGGGCGTTTGTAGTTATCATCTACGCGGTGGTGCAGAAACACGGCGTTGACGGGCTTATCGTCGCCACGCTTATGGCAGGCATACTGCTGGTGGCAATGGGCCTTGCCAGGTTTGGGACTATTATCAAGTTTATTCCGCATTCGGTGATAGTGGGTTTTACGAGCGGTATCGCGGTGATAATATTTAAGTCGCAGTTTAAGGATTTTTGCGGCTACAGCGGCGCCGGCATAAACTTTTACGCGGCCGCCTTGGGACTGCTGAGCGTTCTTATAATAGTTTTCTGGCCTAAAATCTCGCGGCGCATGCCGGGGGCCTTGATTGCGCTGTTGCTCACTTCTATCCTGGCAGTACTCTTTAAGTTGCCTGTAGAAACCATAGGCAGCAGGTTCGGGCACCTGCCTTCCGTAATTCCTATGCCGGTTATCCCAAAGGTCAGTTTGACACTCATAAGAGAACTTTTTCCTTCTGCTTTCGCAATAGCTTTGCTTGGTTCGGTTGAATCCCTGCTGTCCGCCGTGGTTTCTGACGGAATGATAGGAGCAAAGCACCGTTCAAACATGGAGCTTGTGGGGCAGGGTGTCGCGAATATCGGCGCGGCGCTGTTTGGAGGCATACCGGCGACAGGCGCCATTGCCAGGACCGTGACAAACATAAAAAACGGAGGAAGGACCCCTGTTGCGGGTTTGATTCACGCGCTTGTCGTGCTGCTCATCGTGATATTTCTCGGAAGGTATATTATTTATGTCCCGCTCGCCTGCCTGGCCGGAATACTCGCTGTAGTGGCGTACAATATGAGCGAATGGCGTTCTTTCCTGGAACTTCTGAGGAGCACAAAAGGGGTTATCATAGTGCTCCTTTCGACTTTTCTCCTGACTGTCTTTGTTGACCTCGCTGCCGCAATTCAAGTCGGCATGGTCCTGTACGCATTTATCTTTATGAAGCGCATGTCGGAAACTTCCAGCGTGCATCTCCTTGCCAAAGAGCTCAGGAAAGATGAAAAGGCGGAAAGCCGGGAGGAACCCGGTTTTACCATCCCTAAAGGAGTGGAGGTGTTTGAGATAGACGGCCCGCTCTTCTTCAACGCGACAGAACAGTTTGACGAAATAGACAAAGCCGTCGGAGAAAAACCTAAGGCGAGAATACTTCGCTTCCGTAATGTTCCTTTCATAGATTCGACCGGCATGCACGC
>CAITPB010000099.1 GCA_903894145.1 Candidatus Firestoneibacteriota bacterium
AAATTACGAACTTCCCAAACCCTCTCATTCGCACAAAAAATAATACCCCGGCGGAAAGGACAAGTATGGTGAACATTTCAAACAATGAAAAAGAAGTATTAAGAAAACTGGCAGGCAAGTGCAGGGAGATTGCGGAAGACAGGTCTATGCCGGAGAGGAAGAAGAGGCTGACGGCCCTTAACTCTCTCAAGGCTGACCGTCCTGCCGTACTGGTTTATCCGGAAGGTTCCTGGAAGGAACTGCTGCCTGATTCAAAACTCGAAACCGCCGACCCTCTCCTGCGTGAATGGGAGCATGAGCTTAGGTCAAAGATAATCTGGTGGGAAAACTTCAGGGATGACAACGCGCTGGAACCTGATTTTATGATAAACAGGGTTTTATTCAAAAGCGATTACGGAGTCCCCTATGTAGAACACCGGACTTCCGAAAATGGGAGTGTTGTCTGGGACGCTCCGCTAAAAAATCTTGACGAAGATTTCTCAAAGCTGAAGACGCGGACATTTAAGTATAACCGTGAAGAGACCGCGCGAAGGGTTGCTCTGGCCGGGGAAATATTCGGGGATCTCCTGCCGCCGCGCGAGATAAGCTCCTTCTGGTGGACTCTCGGGTTGACGATGGACGCTATATATCTTGTAGGGCTTCAGAACTTTATGCTTTATATGTACGACAACCCGGAAGGGGTTCACCGGTTGATGGCTTTTCTCCGCGATAACGCGATGAACCTGCTTGACCTGTGCGAAAAAGAGAACCTGCTTACTCAATACAACAAAAATGAGTATGTCGGCTCAGGCGGTTCCGCCTACACGGATGAACTTCCCGCGAAAGACTGGAAACCCGGAATGCCCGTACGCTTAAAAGACCGCTGGGGCTTCGGTGAATCGCAGGAAACGGTGGGTGTGAGCCCGGAGCAATTCGCGGAATTCATATTTCCCTATCAGCTCCCGATACTTTCAAGGTTTGGTTTGAACTGCTACGGCTGCTGCGAGCCGGTAGATAAGCGCCTTGATTATATAATGCAAATCCCGAATATAAGAAGGGTGTCGGTTTCGCCGTGGGCCGACCAGGAAATATGCGCGGACAGGCTTAAGGGAAAAGCGGTTTTCTCAAGGAAGCCTAACCCGTCCCTGCTCAGCGCCTCTTTCAGCGAGCCGGACCTCAGGAATGACATCAGGAGCACCCTTAAGGCCGCAAAAGGCATCCGCAACCAGGTTGAGATAATAATGAAAGATACGCACACCTGCGGGAATGATATTACAAGGTTTACGAGATGGGTGAAAATGGCTTACGAAGAGATCGGACTGTAAAACTCCAAGGACAAAAGGAATATGTATATGGCTCAAAAGAACGGTCAGGCGTGGCAATCAGACAGGAATATGAGTTTCACCGGGGAACCGCTTAAAGGGATAAAATGGCTGTCCCCGAAGCCGCCTGTCGTTGTTGCGGGTTTTGCCTGGCACAAAAAAGAAGGTTTGTACCGCAGGCTGCCGCTTAAGCCGAAGTGGAAGATTAACGAAAATGTCGACGCGCTCGCGAATAACACGGCCGGCGGGCAGCTGCTGTTCCGCACGGATTCAAAGCGGCTGGCAATAAGGGTTGAATTGACGGCTCCCGCGGGAATGTATCATATGCCGGCGACCGGGCAGTGCGGTTTTGATTGTTACCTGGGCGCCCCCGGGAAAAAAAGT
>CAITPB010000100.1 GCA_903894145.1 Candidatus Firestoneibacteriota bacterium
GCGAAGGATATGGAAGGAGCGAAAGAATCGGGACTGTCAGAGGTCATGCTGGACAGGCTGCTATTAAACGACAAGAGAATAGATGCGATGATTACAGGTCTAAACGATATCATTGCCCTTCCCGATCCCGTCGGCGAGGTTGCCGAATCGGTAAAAAGGCCAAACGGCATGACGGTGGAACGCATGAGGGTTCCACTTGGCGTTATAGGTATTATATATGAAGCGCGTCCCAATGTTACTATTGACGCGTCAGCATTAGCCTTGAAATCAGGAAATGCCCTGCTTTTAAAAGGCGGTTCAGAGGCCCTCAATTCCAACAGGAAGCTCGTAGAGATAATGAAGAAGGCTTTGAAGCTTTCCGGCTTCTCCGAAAATTGCGTGGAGTTCATTGACTCCACCGACAGGGCGGCTGTTCTCGAAATGGTAAAACAGAAACTCCTGCTGGATGTAATAATCCCCAGGGGAGGACAGAACCTGATAAATTTCATTCTTGAAAACTCCTCAGTGCCGGTCATTACGCACGGCGAAGGGAACTGCCACGTTTATGTCCACGAGGACGCTGACCTGAAGATGGCGGAAGAAATAGTTTTCAACGCGAAAGTGCAGAGGCCTTCAGTCTGCAACGCAGCCGAGAAACTTCTTGTGAACGCAAAAATAGCGAAAACATTCCTGCCTGTTGTAGCCGCGCGGCTTATGGCTGCAGGAGTTTCCATAAAGGGCGACGAAGAGACCAGGATGCTTGTAAAAGACTCCGCGGCCGCCACTGAAGAAGACTGGAAGAAAGAGTATTCCTGCCTGATGATTGCCGTCAAGGTAGTCTCCGGGCTGGACGAGGCAATCAGGCATATCAATCATTACGGATCGCATCATTCGGATGCGATAGTCACCTCCGACAAGGCAGCGGGGGAAAAGTTCCTGCGCGAGGTTGATTCCGCGGCGGTCTTCGTTAACGCGTCCACGAGATTCAATGATGGGTTTGAGTTCGGCCTCGGCGCCGAGATGGGAATATCAACGCAGAAGCTCCACGCGAGGGGCCCAATGGGTCTTAAGGAACTCACTTCTCTAAAGTTTGTGGTAAGAGGGAGCGGGCAAGTTAGAAAGTAACAAAAGTTAATAAGGTTTGTAAGGTTCATAAAGTTTATAAAGTAAAAACTGAAAAGCAAGCCCAGAGGCTCGCCTTTACCTTACAAACCTTAAGAACCTTATAAACTTTTTTTAAACTTTTTATTAGGAGGCCCATGTTCCCCCGCATCCTTTTTCCCCTTCTCTTTCTTGTTTCTTCAGTCCTGGCCTCCGGGCAAAATTCATTTACCTGGAACCTCGGTACTTCGTCTGACCTGAGCCCCGGCAACGGCGCCTATTTCACAATGCCTGACCGAGCGCCGAAATCCGGGACAGACGAAGGCAATTCCTACCGGCAGCTGAAATCCAATGTGCCGCAATGTATATGGGCGTTGCCGGCGTTTGATTTTGATAAGGAAAACTACGGCGCAATAAATCATGCTTTTTACCTGACAGTCAAATTCAAGGATGAAGGCGGCAAGGTTGCTTTCTATTCCGGAAAGGGCGGGGACGGCCTTTATGGAAAAGGGCCAATAGGTTTTATCGGAGGCAAGTCTGACGGCAAGTGGAAAGAAGAGACTCTTATCATTCCAAGGTCAATGCTAAGGAGTTTTGACGGAAAGGTGTTTACTTTTTCCGCTGGAGGGATAGGCTATGAAATAAAGATCAGCAAGATGACTCTTTTCTCCGAAGCGGCCGAAGAGATCAAGGACAAAGAGGAAATAATAGCAAAAGCAGTTGAGGATGACGCCGGCCGGCGGGCGGAACTTAAGAAAAGCCTCTCCGGCAAGTTTCATGATCTTGGCCTCCCGGATCCCGGTTTGTCTGCCGAATTCACGAAAGAGGAAAAAGAGAGGGGTTTTAGGGTCTTTTTCCCTCCTGTAAACAGGCAGCTTTACAAGAACTCCAACGCGGCTCCCGGAGAGACAAAAACGCCCGTGGAAGCGTATGCTTGCCCGGGGCAGTTTGAATCTATCATAGTCGCCATAAAGGGAATAGGCGGAGGGCCCGGAGATATCTCTCTTTCCCCGCCAGATTTCGCTGGAGAAAAAACCGGAATAAACTGTGAAATCAGGCAGGCTGTTTATGACGACCAACGAATCGGTTCCTCCTGGGACACCACCTACAGGAACGTTCCTGAACGGCTTACACATGCGAAGACATTGAATGTGCCGGAAAAAGCGCTTGGGATTTTTTATGTTTGCTTTTCCGTGCCGGAATCCGCGGCGCCGGGCGAGTA
>CAITPB010000101.1 GCA_903894145.1 Candidatus Firestoneibacteriota bacterium
CCAAGCCGGGAAAGTTCAGGTACAGGGCCGTTATTTCGCTTAGCGGCATATTCCTCGTACTCTGCGCCGGAATGCTGATCAGCGCTTTCTTTGACGCGAGCAGTTATTTCAGGAGCATTAAGCCTAAGCCGGCCGCTCCGGCGGATGAGTGGGGAGGCGATGAGCCGGCCGCTCCGGTTTCAGTTAAAGCGACGCAGCCTGCCCCGGCAATTTTGCAGGCCGCAGCCGAATGGCCGGGATTACGGGGGCCTGCCGGGTCTGCTATTGCCTCCCCGGGGAAATACCCTGTAAGTTTTGATTACAAAACTGGAAAGAATATAATTTGGAAAACGAAGCTTTCCGTTAACGGCTATTCTTCTCCTGTGGTTTGCGGGAACAGGATTTATCTGGCCGGAGAATCTGACGGATCGCTAAAGCTTAAGTGTTTTGATGCCGCTACGGGAAAAATAGTTTTCACCTCGGCCGCCCTTCCAAAAGCAAAAAAGGACGAGCAGATCCCCTCGGAGAAAGACGGCGGTTCCGGCATGGCAGCGGCAACTCCAGTCTGCGACGGGGAAAATATCATAATGATCTCCCCGACCGCTGATGTCTTCTGTTTTGACCTAAACGGCAAGCAGTTGTGGACGGTTGACCTTGGGACGCCCGACAGCGTTTACGGGCTCGCTTCCTCGCCGGTACTGCTCGGCGATAAAGTCATACTCCAGCTGGACAAGCTAAAAGAGGGAGCGCTCCTCGCGGCGCTTGATAAAAAAGACGGTAAGATTGCCTGGAAAGTGAAGCGCAAAGTGCAGGCTTCCTGGTCAACGCCCGGTATTGCCGAGCTCCACGGAAAGAAATGCATAATCACTTTTGCAGATCCGGACGCGATAGCTTACTCCGCGGACGGGGCTGAGCTATGGAAGGCATCGGTAATAAACGGCGAAATATCCTCATCGCCGGTTAATTTCGGAGGGATTACCTATGCGGCAAGCGCGACATCGTTTTTTGCGCTGGACGCCTCCGGCAAGCAGCTCTGGGAAGCTGAAAAAGACACAAATATTAACTCGCCGGTGACCGACGGAAAGAAGATTATTATCGCTGAAGCCGGAAGCATAGCCTGCTACAAGAATGACGGAAAACTCATTTTTAAGCAGGAAGTGAAGGGCGAGTTCTGGGCTTCACCGGTGCTGGCAGGCGATATCTGCTACGTGCCCGGGCTTGAAGGCTCCTGGCACATATTTAAATTCGCGGATAAATACGAGCCGCTGGCTGAATTTGAGACAGGCGAGCGGACAGCCGCGACGCCGGCCTTCGTCAACGGAAAAATCTATATCAGGACGGAAAAGAACCTTTACTGCGTTGGTAATAAGTAGAATCGTGTGGTTTATGATGCAAATGCCGAAGAAAACCCCGGGCGTGAGCCCGCGGGATGAATTCGGCATGAATGATAATAAATATCACAACTCATCAGAAACCCCGAGCGTAAGCTCGGGGAGTTTCATCGGTGCCATCGATGCCCTTCATCGGTGTAATCAAACAGAGTCTTTGGACTTAAAAAAACTATGCTGACGTTTTCTAAAGATAAAATAGACGCTATCCTGGCAAAATACGAGGTCAAAGAGACCTCAGTTATACCTATTCTTCAGGACATCCAGAAGGAATACAGGTATCTGCCCAAAGAGGCGCTGGAATATGTCTGCGCGAAGAGCGGCATAACACCTGCCAGGATCACCGGAGTATCAACG
>CAITPB010000102.1 GCA_903894145.1 Candidatus Firestoneibacteriota bacterium
AGGAAGCAAAACCATGCGGATACTGGGCATAGATCCCGGGGTAGCGACGGTTGGTTACGGTCTTATTGAACATTCCGGAAACAAAAGTTTTGCGGTAGACTATGGTTCAATTAGAACCGCGCCGCACCAGCCAATGGTCAAACGTTTAAATGAGATATTTGACGCCATTTCAAAGATTATCCGCAAGTTCAAACCTGATGAAATTGCCGTTGAAGAGCTCTTTTTTGCTAAAAATGTTAAAACAGCTATGATGGTAAGCCAGGCAAGGGGCGTTATTATGCTTGCCGCAGCCAGGAAAGGCCATCTGGATATAAGCGAATACACGCCTATGGAAGTAAAAATGGCTCTTGTAGGTTATGGAAGGGCTGATAAGAGTCAAATACAGCAGATGGTTAAAGTAATACTTTCACTCAAGGAAATACCTAAGCCGGATGACACGGCTGATGCTTTGGCAATAGCAATATGTCACGCGCATTCAAGGCGGAGAGAGCCGAAATGATAGCTTTTCTAAAGGGAATACTTATAGTCAAAGAGAGCGATAGAATTATTCTTGAGGCCAATGGAGTTGGGTATGAGGTGTTTACTCCAAACATCAACCGTCTTCCTGAATTAGGTTCTGAAATAAAGGTTTACACGCACTACCATAAGACGGATGATAATGAATTTCTTTATGGGTTTTTAACCCAGGAAGAGAAAGCATTCTTTAGGACCCTGATGAGCGTTCCGGATATTGGGCCTAAAGTGGCTGTTGCTATAATAGCTTCTCTCGGCATTGACAAGGTTCGGTCTGCGATTGTCAGCGGGGATTCTCCAACGTTACAGACGGTGCCGCGGGTTGGCCGAAAGCTTGCGGAAAGAATCATAGTCGATCTGAGGGAGAAGTTAAAGTCAAATGCTAACATTCCTGTTTACAAGACGGCTCTTGATGGTGAAACAGAGTCTGATTTGGTGTCAGCTCTGATAGGGCTTGGGTACAATGCGACACTGGCGCGGAATGTTATTGATAAATTAAGAGTTAAGTATATAGAGAGAAAACCCGGTATAGATGAACTGCTAAAGGAAGCTCTTAAGGAATTGAGCCCAAAGTGATATGGTGAAAAAGAATAAAGACGGAATATTAAACCCAATTCTCGGAGGAGAAGATTTTGAATTTGACACAAACCTCCGTCCTAAGGCCTTGGATGAATATATAGGGCAAAAAAGGTTAAAGGAAAACCTTAAGATATTCATCGAAGCAGCCAAGCAGCGTAAGGAACCTCTGGAGCACCTGCTTTTTTACGGACCGCCCGGTCTCGGAAAGACCACCATGGCGAATATTATTGCCTGTGAAATGGGCGTCCCTATAAGGACCTCATCCGGTCCTTTAATAGAGAGGGCCGGTGATCTGGCGGCTATTTTAACCAATCTGGAAGAGAGATCGGTTCTCTTTATTGACGAAATTCACAGGCTCCCCAGGATAGTCGAAGAGGTTTTGTATCCAGCCATGGAAGACTGCAGGCTTGATATTGTTATAGGGAAAGGGCCTTCAGCAAGGACAATAACGATAAACCTTCCAAAATTTACTCTTGTTGGCGCTACAACGCGCGCCGGCCTGCTTACAGGCCCTCTCAGAGACAGGTTTGGCATAACCTTTAGGATGGATTACTATCCCCCCGAAGAGCTTGCGCTAATCATCAAAAGATCAGCTAAAATACTCCATATTCAGATTGATGAGGGAGGGGTGTGGGAAATTGCCGGCCGAAGCAGGGGTACTCCGAGGGTGGCAAATCGCCTGCTCAAGAGAGTAAGGGATTATGCCCAGGTAAAGAAGGTTAAAGTCATATCTAAGGATGTTGTGGATTATTCCCTGTCAATGCTTGAGATAGATTATAAAGGTTTGGATGTGTTAGACCGTAAAGTTATGCAGGTAGTAATAGATCAATATGGCGGCGGTCCTGTCGGTATTGAAAGCATTGCAGTTGCCGTCGGCGAAGAGTCAGATACCGTAGAAGATGTATGCGAGCCGTTTCTCATTCAGCTTGGTTTCATGATTCGCACGCCGCAGGGCCG
>CAITPB010000103.1 GCA_903894145.1 Candidatus Firestoneibacteriota bacterium
GTCCCTGGGAGTTATAGCCGGCGGCATCGCTCATGATTTCAACAACCTGCTTGCCGGCATGTTTGGTTACATTGAGATAGCCAGGCTAAAGGCCAAAGACGACCCGGCGGTTTTACAGAGCCTGGATTCAGCCGTGGAATCCTTCGGCAGGGCAAAGGACTTGACCCAGCAGCTGCTTACATTCTCAAAGGGCGGGACGCCGGCAAAAAAGCCCGCAGACCTCGGGAAACTGCTTAAGAAAAATGTTAAGTTTGCCCTGAGCGGTTCAAATATTGCCACCGAGTATTCCATTCCCGAGGGCAGTCTCATCTGCGACATGGACGAAAACCAGATCAGCCAGGTTATTGATAACATAGTAATTAACGCAATTCAGGCGATGCCTTCCGGAGGTTCCTTGAAGGTCAGGGCGGGAAGGACTTCGCTCAACAAAACCGAGTTGCGTTGGAACGAGAAACCGGGGCTTTATGCGTATTTCGAGATTATTGATTCCGGCGAGGGCATCCCGAAGGATGTACTCGGCAAGATATTTGACCCGTTCTTCACAACCAAGCCCAAAGGAAGCGGGCTTGGCCTGGCCACCGCCTATTCCATTATCAACAAGCATAACGGGGTTATTTCGGTGGACTCAGCAGCAGGGAAAGGAACCAGCATGAAGGTCTATCTTCCTTACTCGGCCGGCGGAGCAATCGAGGAAAATCAAAAACCTCAGGGAATGGTTGAAGGTAAAGGCAGGATACTTATTCTGGATGATGAACCTGCAATCTTGAAGATGGCTACTACCGTGCTTTCAGGGCTGGGATACGGCGTAGCAACCGCAGCCAATCTTAACGAAGCGCTTAGCGTTTTTAAGACTGCCGCTGCCGAAAAAGACCCGTTTGATCTGATAATAACAGACCTGACTATTCCCGGGGGAAAAGGGGGAATGGAATTCTTTAAGGAGTTGAGGTCTCTTGACAAAGATGTGCCTGTAATTGCTTCGAGCGGCTACGCTGAAAATGATGCTATGGCCCACCCTGCCAAATACGGTTTCTGCGACAGCCTTGTAAAACCCTATCTTATTGAGGTTCTGTCCGGGAAAGTGAAAGCCTGTATAAGGAAGTAACATTATCGTAATCTCAGGGGGTTTAGTGAGGAAAATAATTTGCGCGGTTTTGATGCTTCTTTCCTGCTCTCTTTTCGCGGGACAGTTCAAACATAACTTCGCGTGGGACTGGTCCGTGCCCCACGACGCCAAGTTCTTTGACGCGCTGAAACAGTTTGGTTTCAATGTCTATGTGGGCATGGAGACAGGAGCCGAACTGGAAAAAATATATTCTGAAGCAGGAAAACGGGACATTGAAGTCTACAGGGTTATGGAATTTAAGGCCAATGATTTTCCGGAATGCGACCAGGTCATTTCGGATTCTGATATAAAAAAAGTTATGGTAAAGAGCAAGAAGGGCAAGGCCTACAAAGATCAGGTGGGCGGCGAGCCCGTGGAAAAGGATGATATTTTTAAGAACGATATGATGTGTTTCAACAGGGAAGAAGCTCTGAAAATGGCAAAAGCGAAAGTTTCTGAGCTTGCGGCCGACAAAAGGGCTGCCGGAGTCTGTTTTGACTGGTTCGGCTACAGGAATTATCTTGCCTGCTACTGCGACATCTGCCTTGAAAAAGAGGCGGCTTTCGCCAAAGCCCATCCTGAACTTTCTCCCGAACAGGCTCAGGCGGAGTTTTCGGAAGATTCTCTGGTGAATTTTATGAACGCGGTTATCGCTGAGGGGAGAAGAGTTAACCCCGCGGTTAAGTTTACCTGCCATGTCTATCCGTACTTTAAACCTAATCCGCTTTACGGTAACAAGCTAAACATGGAATACCCCGAGCAGACCGTGTCGTGGTTTTTCCTGCCGCATTGGGATTTAGCCAAGGTAAGGGAATACACCCGCGTGGTTGTTAAGGATGCGAAGAAATACTATAAGGACGGCACCGGCATACCGTTCCTCGGCATTTACGCCGACGAGAATAAGAAGTCTGCGTCGCGCCTGGCCGAGGAGTTGAAAATCCTGCGCGAAGAAGGAGCGGAAGGTGTATCCGTCGCGAGTTTCGGGGAGATATTGAAGGACCCGGAGATGGTGAAGGTGTTTCAGGAGAATCTAAAATAACGGAAAAAGTTTATAAGGTTTATAAGGTTAATAAGGTTCATAAGGTTGGACAGCGGCGTTACTGTTCATTTTCGAGTATTTTGCCATAGTTTTATCAATGACCTTACAAACCTTATAAACATTATAACTTTATAAACTTTTCTTACCCGCCCTATTAATGTTATAATACTTCCGTTATGCATAAATTAAGCGATATTGTAAATAACTGCGGCAGGGTTGTAGTGAAAGTCGGTTCAAACCTGCTTGCCAGCAAATCCGCCGGGATAAATCTTTCCAGGATAGACGCCATTGCAAAGGCTATCAGCTGCCTGCAGGATAAAGGAAAGAGCGTTGTCCTCGTCTCTTCCGGAGCTCAGGCCGCTGGTGTCGCCGCGCTGCGCCTAAAAGGGAAACCCAAAGCCATGGCCGAGAAACAGGCGGTCGCGGCCGTCGGACAGCCCCTGCTGATGGAAGCCTATGAGAACGCTTTCAGAAAACAAAGGAAGCATATTGCCCAGATTCTGCTTACCAATGATGACCTGTCAAACAAGGCCAGGTTTTTTAACGCGAAAAATACTTTCAACGCCCTGTTGGATAAGGGGATAATTCCCGTCGTAAACGAGAACGATACTGTCGCGGTGGAAGAAATAAAGGTAGGAGACAACGATAATCTTTCCGCGATGGTCGCAAACCTGGTGGAAGCGGACCTGCTGGTGCTGCTTTCCGACATCGACGGGCTCTTTACCGACGATCCTTCAAAGAATCCCGAAGCAAAGCTTGTTCCTATTGTTGAAAAGATTGACGCCGGGATTGAGCGGTCAGCAAAAAAAGCGGGAAGCGAGCTTTCAACCGGAGGGATGTTCACAAAGATCCAGGCCGCGAAGAAGTGTGTCTCCGCCGGTATTCTTATGGTAATTTGCAACGGGGAAGAACCCGGTATTTTGAAGGAAATTTTTGAAGGAACTTTTAAGGGAACCCTCTTTTTGCCAAAAAAGAACGCAATGACGAATAAAAAACGGTGGATGGCTTTTGTCGCTAATCCAAAAGGATTCGTTGTTGTTGATGAGGGAGCGAAAGAAGCCCTGCTCAACCGCGCGAAGAGCCTGCTCGCTTCGGGCGTGATTGATGCCGGCGGCGAGTTTAAGGCGGGGGAAACTATCTCTGTCAGGGATATAGGGGGCTCGGAGATAGCCAGAGGGGAGTCTGCCTGTTCCAGGGAAGAGATGCTGCTTATCAAAGGCTGCAGAACGGAGGAGCTCGCGAAAAGGCTGCCCTCCTGCAAGTTTAAGGAAGTCATACACAGGGATAATCTTGTGATTCTTGCAGGTTCCTGAGAACCTGCCACGGAGATAATATGGAAAGTGTAGCCCAAAAAGCCGCGAAAGTAAAAGAAGCCGGCGCCGCGCTTTATACCGCGTCAAGAGAGGCGA
>CAITPB010000104.1 GCA_903894145.1 Candidatus Firestoneibacteriota bacterium
AAACCAATATCTATTTTGCTTTCTTTGATAGCTTCCTTTGTCAAACGGACATCCGCCTCACTGTCTTCCACCAGCAAAATCCTTGCTCGTTTAACGCTTACTTTGTCGCTCATAAACTTTCCTCCTTTATTTCGTTATGCCCGGAAATACCGCCGGGCAGCGGTCTTTATTCTGCTTTCTCAAAAACCGGCAGCGTGAAATTAAAAGCAGTGCCTTTGCCCGGTTCCGATTCAATCCAGATCCTGCCTTTATGCCTCTCAACTATTTTCTTGCATACTGCCAGGCCTATACCGTTCCCCGCGTATTCCTTTCTCAAATGCAGCCGGTTAAATATCTGGAATACTTTTTCAAAATATTGTTTTTCAATGCCTATCCCTTCATCCTTAACCGTAAAAACCCAATCGTCGCCCTGCCTCAGGCAGGAGACGTGTACTCTGGGTGTTTTCCCGGGTTCGTTGAATTTTAGAGCATTACCTATAAGATTCAATAAAAGTTGTTCAAACTGTATCGAGTCCACAAGTACATCAGGCAATATACCGTTTGTTATCTGCGCCTTGCTGCTCTGTATCACTATCTCGAGGTCCTTCAGCGCTTTCTTTAAAATAACCTCGCCGGGAACAAGTTCAAAAGGCATTGCTTTTGTGCTTAACCTTGAATAAGTCAGTAGATCATTAATAAGCAGCTGCATCCTCTTTGCCCCGTCCACGGCATAAAAAATAAAATCGTTCGCATCCTTATCCAGCTTATCTTTATATCTTTTTTCAAGCAGTTGAACATAACTTGCAACCATACGCAGAGGTTCCTGCAGGTCGTGCGAGGCAATGTAGGCAAATTGCTCAAGTTCCTTGTTTGAACGTTCGAGTTCAACCATTGCCTGATTCATCAACCCCTTGGTTTCAAAAAGTTGTTTATTTAGTGCCTGCAGTTCTTTATTGGCTGCCTTTATCCTGTCGCTCGCCAGCAGTTTCTTGTTGACCTCTGCCAATTGCCGGTTGGAAGTTTCCAAAGCCAGCAACGCTTTTATTCTTTTGGTAATATCCTGGCCCTGGGCAATGGTTGCCACAGGAGTGCTTCCGTCTTTTTCGAACAGGGTTGATGAATTCCAGAGCACAACGCTGGACTTCCCGTCAATATGCGCGATTTCAATTTCCACCGCCTCCATACGGTTGCCGGTCGATGATTCCCTTATAATTTCCATTGATCTTTTCGCCAAAGCTCCCGGAAAAAGCATGTTCATCGTTTTGCCAATCATTGTTTTTGAAGTTCTTCCGGTCAGTTTCTCGAAAGCACGGTTAAACCTGGTGATAATATATTGCGGATTCCAGACTATAATCGGCGCGCTGGCATACTCCATGAGATTGTCAAGATAGGCAGCTGTTTCGCGTAGGGTTTGGTTGGCCACGCTCAATTTTTCATTGGCTTTCCTGATTTTTCCGGCGGCATCCAGCTCCAGCTCCAGCTTCTTCCTTTCCGTGATATCTTCTATTGCAAGAAGAATAAGACTGTCCTGCCCTCCTTCTCGTCTTAATCCCCGCGCGTTCAGGATCATATATTTTTTTCCGATAGTCTTAAACTCGTGTTCCACCTCATAATCCGCAAAATTCTTCTTCTTGGGCAAAATGTCCGTCAAAAGCTTCTTCAGAGCGGGTATATTCCATTGCCCGTTGCCCAATTTGTAAATCAGTTCTCCCACAGTTTCTTTTTCCTTCACCTTGAAGGTATTGTAGAAAGACCGGCTGGCTGATATAACCCTCAGGTGTTTGTCCAACACCAGGAGAGGCTCGCGAATGGCGCCGATAATTGAAGCAAAACCGTCCCTATCTTTCACGGCCTTAGCGGCTGATTTCATCCCGCCTCCTCTGATTCCCTTGTAAAACAAACATCCCTGTTCATATTGATTATGCGTTTTTGCCTCGAGTGATTCAATTGAACCCGGGTATAACTTAAACAATGCAATTGAATTGAGAAAATTAGCCGTTTTTGCTATATTATATTAAGCAAATCAAATCCCACCCAAGAGCGGAGTAAACATGAAAAGAGCCAAAGTATCGGTAATCGGTGCCGGGCAGGTAGGCGGCATAGTAGCGTTTCAGCTGGCGCAGAAAGAGCTGGCCGATGTGGTATTGGTTGACATAGTGGAGGGAATGCCCCAGGGAAAGGCGCTGGATATGAGCCAAACCTCGGGAGTGGAGCATTTTGACGCGAAGGTGACAGGAACAAACAATTACGCCGACATAAAAGACAGCGATATCGTGGTCATAACAGCCGGTGTTGCAAGAAAACCGGGAATGACCCGCGAGGACCTGCTGAAGATAAACGCGGATATAGTGAAGAAGGCCGCAGAGTCAGTAAAACTTTACGCTCCCGAAGCCATTATTATTTCCGTGACCAATCCGCTGGACATAATGACACAGTTGGTCTACAAGACCACCGGCTTCAAGAAGAACAAGGTGCTCGGAATGGCCGGCGTGCTGGATTCGGCCAGGTTTGCCTTGTTCATAGCCGAAGAACTCAAAGTATCTATAAAGGACATCTTTCCGATGCTGCTCGGCAGCCACGGAGACACGATGGTCCCCCTTCCCCGCTACACCACGGTCTCCGGCATTCCTCTTACCGAACTTCTTCCGGCCGAAAAGATAGCGAAGCTCTCGGAAAGGGCCAGGAACGGCGGCGCGGAAATAGTTGCTCTGCTTAAGACCGGAAGCGCCTATTTTGCTCCCGGAAGCTCGGCCGTCTCAATGGTTGAGAGCATTCTGAAGGACCAGAAACGCATCCTCCCTTCCTGCGTTTATCTTGAAGGCGAGTACGGAATTAAGGGCGTCTTCATCGGAGTGCCGGTAAAAATAGGAAAAGACGG
>CAITPB010000105.1 GCA_903894145.1 Candidatus Firestoneibacteriota bacterium
CTCGTCTTCGGGCTTGAACCTCATATAGTTATTCAATTCAAGATACGGATTCCCGGTGGCAGTTTCCACGGCCCGCCTGTAATGGCAAAGATACGGCACATCAGTTATTACTGTTCTAACCCTCTTTCCCGCCAGCGCCGCAGCCGCAATGGAAAGCCCGCCTCCCTGGCTTGCTCCCATCACGCCGATACGTTTCGGGTCAACTTCTTTCCTGGTCTCAAGCAGGTCAAGCGCCCTTATGCCGTCCATATATACATATTTATAATAGTAGGTATCGGGATCAAGTATTCCCTGTGTCATCCAGCCGATAAAATGGCCTGCCGGGTACTTAGCGTGGTCCTGGCTCTCCCCGAACTGCCCTCTTGTATCAACCGAGAATATCGTATACCCCTGCAGTGCCCAGCCTATCCAGTCATAGACAAAACCTTTCCCTCCCGAGTAGCCGTGGAAACAGAGAATAGTCGGATTCTTCGCGCTTCCTTTCGGGCTCAAGTACCACCCGCAGATGCGCCCGCCGCCGAAACCTTCAAAGAACACCTTATAAACATCAAGGCTTTTTACGGGATAATCTATTTTTATGAATTCCGGTTTCAAGGGCTGTTTCTTTGATTCAGCGTGGTTCTTCTTCCAGAAAGAATCAAAATCTTTTTCTCTGGTGAGTTGCGGCTTGTAGCTTTTCAGTTTTTTCAGCGGCCAATCTATGAATGGCATAATGCCTCCTTTAAGGGCAAATTCGAAGTAAAAAATCTGAAATTCGAAAATAAACAGAAGCACTTTTCGAATTTCAAGCTTCGAATTTCGAATTTACCGTTTAGTGCTTGCCCTAATTGCTTCTACCAGTTTTGCCGTATGCCTGTTCTTCAGGAAAAACTCTTCGCCGAATTTTTCCATCTTCCAGGCGTTTGACGGGCAGATATTGAAACAGCCGCAGCAACCAACGCAGGTGCTTGTATTTACGGACAGCTTATCGCCTGAGCGCTTAATCGAGCCCGACGGACAAAGGGCGTAGCAATCTCCGCAGAGCGTGCATTTCTCTTCATCCCAGCTTCTTTTTTGAAAAGGTTTACCCGGCGCCGCCTCCGGGCTCATTTTACCGAGCCAGTGCCAGAGAGAAAACGGGTTGAAAATATACGCCTTCTTCTTGAGCCCGCCGTCCAGAATTCCGGCAATCTGCTTTTTGACGCCTTCCAACTCCGCCTCATTCAAACGCGAGTCAAGTTCCATGGTGCCCTTGAAATACTTGCGGAGCAGTATGTAGGTCTCGGAAGCCGGTATTTTTACCGCTTCCGAGAGCAATATGTTTTTAAGTTTTAGTTTCTTCCTAAGAATATATGGGATGTTCGCCATAAGGCCGGTGCAGGTTATAAGCGCGAGCGCCGGAGTTTCTTTTGAGCAAGCCGGCAGTTTTTCTATGAATCCCGCCATTGCGGTGGCCGGTTTGAAGTTGTAGACCGGAAAAGCAAAGACCAGCAGGTCTGCTTCGAGGGCATCCGGAGCACTGGACAGAATATGGCGGAGGGAAACGGAAAAACCGACCGCTTCAAGAGCTTCTTTGGTTTTTATAACGCAGGCATATGTGTTGCCTGACTGGCTCTGCCAGAAAATGTTCGCGGATTTCATATTCCCTCCCGGTATCACTTATTATTAATGGTAGTGTTGTTTAAGCCGCCGTTATTATTGATGTTGTTTATGATTATGACCGGCTTATCGTCTTTTTTCCCGCTCTTCTCCCTTCTTCTCCCGTCACCTTCATCCTCATATATCTTTTTCTTGACCACCTTGGGTTTCATTATTTTATAATTGTTGCTGTAAAGCACTTTCGTTGATTCCACTTCAACGAGCCTTTCCACGTAGGCGGTGGAGTCCTCATACCTGCTGAGCGTCACGAACATAAGATGCGTGGCGCCGGTCATTTTCCCGATCCTGACAATGGTCTGGTCGTCCACAAAACCTGATTTCTGGAACGTAACTTCCTTCATAATGTTCTCGAGCATATCCCTGTCTATGACGGAAAACCCCGCAAAGGGCCTGAATTCGTCCAGCAGCATCTTTTCATAGGAGGAAGATATCAGGCTCTTATCATTCTCAATCAGCCCCGATACGTTAAGGTTAGAGTTCTGAGCGGCAGTATTCGCGGAAGGAATTACCGCGATGCTCGTTTTGCTTCCCGCGTTTAACCTGTCTGCCACCAGCGAATACAGCATAGGCGCATATAACGTGTTCAGCCTGATTGCCAGTGAAAATTCGCGGTTAAGACGCCTGAATGTGAAGATGGCTGTCTGGTCGGGATTATAGCCCTGCACGAGCTGGATGTATTGCTTTTTTGATATTACCGGGACCCCGTCCACGGATGTTACCGCGTCGCCTTTTCTCAATTCCCGGATTAAATTATCTTCCCCAACGACTCCCGAAACAACCGTGGAAGAGGCATCTCCTTCAAAGGTAAAAAAACCCGGGAAAGCAGACCTGTCAACCTGGGAGTTGCTGTTGTAAAATCCTCCGAAAGGGCTGTAGCCCTCAGCCTGGCAGAGCAGGACGTCCTCTTTGCCGAGAGGATTCTTCACGAATTTTCTTTCTTCGGCGCATCCGGAAAGCAGGACCAGCGCTAGAATGAACCCGATGAATATTTTCATAATACCCTCCCACGCAGCGATTTCAGCGCCTATTTTAACTTAACAATTTCAGGTATAAAACACTTTTTTTTTGTGCTAAAATTGAATTAGGCCGTATTATACCAAATATATTGTTAAAATCATGCTGGAAATACAGGAAAACGAAAAACATGTCGCTTAAAAGAATCCAATATGAAGACATAGAAAAAGCCAATCTTGCCTCCTATGCGATGAAGAGCAAAGAAACCAAAGGCAGGGACTCAAAGGATGACGAGCACGAATTGCGTACCTGCTTTTCAAGGGACAGGGACCGCATAGTTCATTGCGGCGCTTTCAGGCGGCTTGAATACAAAACACAGGTCTTTGTCGTGCACGAAGGCGACTACTACAGGACCCGGCTCACACACACGATGGAAGTTTCGCAGATAGCAAGGACTCTCGCGAGAAACCTGCGGCTCAATGAAGACCTGACTGAGGCAATTGCGCTTGCTCACGACCTCGGACATACCCCTTTCGGACACTCCGGGGAAGAAAAGCTTGATCAGCTTATGAAAGCGCACGGCCAGAAGGGTTTTGAACACAACAGCCAGAGCCTGCGTATCGTAACTCTGCTTGAGGAACGTTACCCGGGATTCACGGGCCTTAACCTGACCTATGAGGTCCGCGAAGGAATTGACAAGCACAGGACGGATTTCGATAAACCGTCCTCCGGCAGCAGCCAGCCGACGCTGGAAGCGCAAGTCGTAAATCTCGCGGATGAAATCGCCTACAACTCTCACGACCTTGATGACGGCATAAAATCAAACCTGGTCGATGTTGAGAAACTTAAGGGTCTTGCCATCTGCAGCGAAATGTACGCAAAAAACAGAGGCATGGACAAGAACAGCCTGCGCTACCATATAGTAAGGAACATCATAGACGTGCTTTCTAAGGACTTAATCGGGCAAACCGAAACCAACATCGAGCAACGCGGAATAAAGACGGTTGAAGACGTAAGGAAATTTAAGGACCCCACAGCCGCGTTCTCCGCGGAAACGGCAAAGAAGAAGAACGAGCTCAAGGCTTTCCTCATGAGAAACCTGTACAAACACTACAGGGTCATACGCATGGAAGTAAAACACCAGCGCATTCTAGAGGAACTCTTCAATACTTACCTTAACAAGTTCGACGAAAACAGGGAGAAGAATATCTACAGCATACTCCCTCCGGAAGTGCTGGATAAACATCACAAACTAAAGACCACAAAGGAACAGGCTGTATGCGATTACATAGCGAGCATGACGGACAATTTCGCGCTCTTAGAGCACAAGAGGCTCTTTGACCCCATGGAGAGAGTATAGATGGTAGAACATTTTCTGTCGTTCATGGATATTAACATTGTGCGCCCGATGGTGGATGTTCTAAATTACTGGGGAATTGTGATAGCAATGGCTATCGAATCCTCCTGCATTCCACTTCCGAGCGAGCTCATTATGCCCTACGGCGGATTTCTTGTGCATGAAGGCAAATTCTCTCTTTTCGGCATCGCGCTGGCAGGAGCTTTTGGAAACCTTATCGGTTCCATTTTCACTTACTGGATAGGGCTTAAAGGCGGGCGTCCCCTGCTGGAAAAATACGGTAAATATGTACTAATCTCCAGACACGACATGGACCTTGCCGACAAATTTTTTGCCAAATACGGCGACTTTGCCTCGTTCATCAGCAGGCTAATGCCGGTTGTGCGCACCTTTATTTCTCTGCCGGCCGGCATAGCAAGAACTCCCTTTATTAAATTCTGCATCTACACTTTCCTAGGCTCTTTCATCTGGTGCGGCGCCCTCGGCTGGGTTGGCATTGAGGGAGGGAAAAGACTCCCGATGCTCAAGGCCCTGCTTCATAAATTTGACGCAGCAATAGTTGTGCTTATAGTGCTGGGAATTGTATGGTATGTGAGAAGGCATTTAAAACATCGGTAAAGAATAAGTTAATAAGGTAAGATATTGTTCATGCCGGACTGCGTCCGGCATAGCAGAATAGGGTTTATAAGGTTCATAAAGTAAGTTCTAATTCCCACGCCTTGTCCAACCTTACAAACCTTATAACCTTACAAACTTCACAAACTTTTTAGGAGGATTATGTCCGTTAGAGTCCGTTTCGCCCCCTCCCCTACGGGAAACCTTCATATCGGAGGCGCCAGGACGGCGCTTTTCAATTATCTTTTCGCCAGACATCATGGCGGAACATTTGTCTTGCGCATTGAAGATACAGACACCGCTCGGTCAAAGAAAGAGTATGAAAACAATATCCTCCAGTCACTGAAGTGGCTCAAGATGGACTGGGACGAGTTTTACCGGCAATCCGAACGGATGGATATCTATAAAGAACACCTTGAGAAGCTAAAACGCGACGGAAAGGTTTATAAATGTTTCTGCACAAAGCCCGAGCTGGAAGAGAAGCGCAGAAAATGCGACCTGATGAAAAAACCCTACAAGTATGACGGAAAATGTTCTCGGCTTGCCGAAGATGAGATAAAGCGGCTTGAAGCCGAAGGCAGGGAACACGTTATCCGCTTCCGGATAGGGCCTGGCACGACTGTCATAAACGACCTTGTAAGGGGCACCATAACCTTTGACAACAGGGAGCTTGATGATTTTGTGCTTACAAGAAGCGACGGAGTTCCTACTTATAATTTCTGCGTCGTAATAGACGACGCCCTGATGAATATCACCCACATCATAAGGGGTGAGGATCATATCAGCAATACGCCCCGCCAACTGCAGCTTTATAAAGCGCTCGGTTTCAAAGAACCGCTCTTCGCGCACATCCCGCTGATTATCGGCGCGGACAAGGCAAAGATGTCAAAGCGCGACGGTGGCGTTGCCGTTACGGATTATAGCGGCGCCGGCTACCTGCCAGAAGCCGCCCTAAACTTCCTGGCGCTGCTCGGCTGTTCTTACGGAAGCGACGAGCAGGTTTATTCGTTGAAAGACCTCACCGAGAAATTCTCCGTAGAACACATCAACAAGAGCCCGGCTGTTTTTGACATGAATAAACTGGAGTGGCTGAACGGCTTCTATATAAGGCAAAAGTCCGATGAAGAGCTGGCCGGGCTTGTAAAACCTTATCTCGCAGCCAAAAACATGCTTCCTGACGGAGCGAAACTCATTACGGTAATAAGACTTGAAAAAGAGCGCCTCAAGAAGCTAAGTGACATCGTGGAGAACGCGGGATTCTTTTTTACTGACCACCTTGAATACGACAAGGACGCTTACGAAAAGTTTTTCAAGAACGCGGACACGCTCGCGCTTCTGGGAGAATACGAGCATGAACTGCGGCACACGGCGTTTGACAAGGCTTCTCTGGAGGCTTTTACGCGCGGATTTGTAGAAAAAAAGGGGCTCAAACTCAAAGATATCGTCCACCCGGTCCGACTGGCGCTTACGGGAAAGCTTGTATCCGCCGGGTTGTTTGAAGTCATGGAAACACTCGGAAAAGATATTGTTTTGTACAGATTGAACCTTCCAAAGTAGACCGGCTTATTTATCCTCTTTAATTACAGTATCAGGGTAGTCGAAGTATGCGACGCCGGCGCTGTCGTTTCCCTTGAGATTCAGGAAAACCTCAGCGCTTGATCTGTCCAGATACCATCCGCCTTTACCGCTGAAAGATCCGGAAATAGCGCTGCTATCGCTTAAGGCATTCAACGGTATTGACCCGCCGGTTAGCTTCAGTAGTTTCTTCTTAAAACCTTTTGCGCCATCCTGGTGAATCTCGCTTAAACAGGCCTTTGCAAACCTCCGCATTTCAACCAGCCCAAGTTTGGTTTCATATTCCTTTCTCTCCACAGGGGAGAGTTTCTTGAGCGCCGGATCAGCAATTGTCTTGAACGGGACCTTCTTCTCTTTACCGCCATACGTCTCTTCCATCCAGGCATTCCCGTCGTCGTCAAATCTCTTACGCCCCGCAAGCACCCCTGACTTGTACTCGGCAACGCTTGAAGGTTTTCCGTTCATATAGGAGGTGGATGAACCGTACTTCTTTCCCTTTTTATACTCGGTTTCCGTAATGATATTGCCTTTAACATCGTATTCTTTCTCACTCCCGTTAATATTTCCAAACACATAGGGCGTTTCCTGGCGCTTGGTTCCGTCGGGATAAAAATCAACAGACAGGCCATTCCTCTGTCCATTTTTGAAATTTTCCTGCGTCAGAAGCTTTCCTCCTGAATAAATCCTGCTCTCCCCTTCGACCTTGCCGTTCACATAGGACTTTTCCGAGATTACCTTGCCGTTCCCGTCATATTCCTTAACCGGTCCTTCCTGCACCCCGGACTTAAAATTCTTTTCAAACCTGAGCCCGCCAATCTCATAGTAGTACTTGCAGAGCCCGTCAGGCTTTCCGTCCTTACAGGGAACCTCGGCGGCTATTTTTCCGTCCTCAAAATATTTTTTATTCATGCCTTCTTTTTTGCCGTCAAGCAGGGTGTACACTTCCTTTATGCGCCTTTTTTCGTCGTCATAATATTCCTTCTTCAACTCCTGCGCGAAAATCATTGAGGACGAAACCAGCAGCAAAAACAGCATTCTTGTTTTGGACATTTCAACCTCCGGAACCAGCCTTACTAATTATATTTTAATATTGCGTTGAAGTTCAACGCAAAAAGGGGTAATATTTCATTGAACTTTGGATTCCTCTTGCCACGGAGGCCTGGATATGCCCGAACTGAGACAGAACAAGACCACGCGCGAATGGGTTATAATAGCGTCAGAACGCGCGAAACGCCCCGAAGAATTCAGGTCAAAAGAACAAAAGAAGTCCCTCCCCGAGACAAAACCCGACTGCGTCTTTTGCGCCGGCAACGAGGATAAAACGCCTGCAGAGAGTTTCAGAATAGGCCTTGACGGAAAAGGCTGGAAAGTAAGGGTGATGCCGAACAAATTCGCCGCTCTTACTCCTGACGCGGGGAACATCTCCTCCGACACCGGAATTTTCAGGAAGATGGCCGGTTACGGCTACCACGAAGTTATCGTAGAATCGCAGAAACACAATGCTGTTACCGCGCTGCTTCCTGAAAATGATGTTGCCGATATACTAAAAGCCTATAAAAACCGCTATATTTTCATGGCGCAGGATCCAGAAATCAAAGGAATAATAATCTTCAAGAACCACGGAGCCGCCGCCGGAACTTCCCTGGAGCATCCGCATTCGCAGGTTGTGGCGATGCCGGTCGTGCCGCATCAGGTAAGAAGCCGCATGGATATCGCGATAATCAACTACGACGACCATCACGAATGCCTTTATTGCAGGATTTTAAAGGACGAGTTGAAAGAAGGCGTCAGGATAATAGCCGAGACCGAGCATTTCGCGTGCTTCACGCCTTTCGCGGCTCTCACTCCCTTCCATACCTGGATCTATCCAAAGCGGCACTGCGCAAGTTTTGGACAGATAACCGGCGCAGAACTGGACGATCTTGCTAAAATACTGCGCTTGTCTCTTAGGAAATTTTATTTTGGGCTAAGCGATCCGGATTATAATTACGTAATCAGGTCCGCTCCGACTGACTGCTGCGACGCAGGTTATTTCCACTGGTATTTGAGCATAATCCCGCGGTTAACAAAATCAGCTGGCTTCGAACTGGGTTCCGGGATGTTTATCAATGTGTCATTACCGGAGGAAAACGCCAAGTTTCTGCGGGAAGTAAAAGATCCGCAATGACTTATTATCAAAGCCTGCCGCCGGCCTTACAGCAGTTCGGCAAATCCTTTTTCCCGCAACCTGCAGGAATCGCAAACTCCGCAGGGATATTTACCTCCGGTATAGCAGGACCAGGTAAGGCCGTAAGGAACTCCAAGTTTCGTTCCAAGCCTTATTATCTCCGCCTTGGTCATTTTGATTAGCGGGGTTTCAATCTTCAGCTTCTTGCCTTCCACCCCGCGCCTGGTGCCGAGATTTATCATCTTTTCATACGCCTTTATGTATGCCGGCCGGCAGTCCGGATACCCGCTGTAATCCAGGGCGTTTGCGCCGATAAAGATCCTTGAAGCTCCGATGGATTCCGCGTACGAAGCGGCAAAACTAAGGAATATGGTATTTCTTGCCGGCACATACGTTACGGGGATATCTTTGCTCATCCTTTCGGCCTTTCTGTTTTCGGGTATCTTTGTCATAGGATCCGTCAGAGCGCTCTTGCTCCACGGAAGTTTTATCTTAACTATCTTGAAATCGCTTCCCGTAAGTTTCGCGACCTTCACCGCCGCCCTGATTTCTTTTTTATGTTTTTGACCGTAATCAAAGATTACGCAAAAGCACTTAAAACCCTTTGCTCTGGCGTAATATAGGGTTGTAGTTGAATCCAACCCGCCCGATAAAAGTATAACCGCCTTCTTCATCTTCACTCCTTTTCCTCTCCAGCTTTCTATCTTTACGTTATGAACGTTATTCTGCTATGCCGGACGCAGCCCGGCATGAAAGATATCTTACCTTACAGAACAAGACGCACGAAGTGCGGCTTATTCTGCTATGCCAGACGTAGTCTGGCATCAATTATATCCTTCCTTACAGAACAAGACGCACGAAGTGCGGCTTACAAACGTTACTCTTCGCTCTTCCCTTACGTTACAAACGTTATGAACGTTATAAACGTTATAAACTTTATTTTCAAGAACAAGACC
>CAITPB010000106.1 GCA_903894145.1 Candidatus Firestoneibacteriota bacterium
CCTCCTGCCCAAGAACCTTGTAATGGAAGCCACTTCGGCCAACATGGCAAAGGTTGAGCAGGAAAAGAAGAAATACGCGGCCAAGGTTGCCAAAGAGAAAGGGGAGCACGAAGCGCTTGCGGCGAAGATAAGCGCGCTCTCTATCACCATATCCAGGCAGGTCGGCGAAGAGGACAAGATGTTCGGGGCGGTGACCGCCGAAGACATCGCAACCGAGATAAAAGCCAAAGGCTTTGAGGTTGATAAGAGGAAAGTGCACCTGCCGGAACCGATCAAGACGCTCGGCCTTCACGAAGTGGAGATAAAACTTCACCACGAAGTGACGGCAAAGGTCAAAGTTGAGGTAGTTAAGCAGTAGGATTTGCTTTTTGCCTTTCGAGGGGAAAATGAGCGACAGAATACCGCCGCAGAACATAGAGGCTGAACGCTCGGTAATAGGCGCCATGCTTATGGAGCAGGAAGCTATTACCAGGGCAATAGAGATGCTCCGCGAGGAACTTTTCTATAAAGACAGCCACAGGAAAATCTACGGCGTGATAGTCGCTCTTTTCGAAACAAACCAGGCGGTTGACATCATTACCGTTTCCGAAGAGCTTAAAAAGCGTTCACAACTGGAAGCGGTGGGCGGCAGCGAATATCTTGTAGAGCTGATGAACGCTGTCCCCACCGCAGCCAATGTAGAGTACTACGCGAATATTGTCCGCGAGAAAGGCGCCCTCCGCGACCTCATCAATGTCGCCACGAATATAGTCACCCAGGCCTACCAGGAAGGCTCAAATGTTGATGAGCTTCTTGATAAGGCGGAGCATTCCGTTTTTTCCGTCTCGGAAAAAAGAATAAAACCCGGATTCATCGCCCTTAAAGACCTTGTCCATCCCACGATGGCTAAGATTGACGAGCTCTCCCAGCGCCAAACACTCGTGACCGGCATCTCTACGGGGTTTGACAGACTTGATGAGATGACTACGGGTTTCCACGGCGGCGAACTTATTATTATCGGTGCCCGTCCCGGCATGGGAAAGACATCCCTGATGCTTACCATAGCGCAGAACGCTGCCATAAAACATCAGGTTCCGGTAGCTATCTTCTCGCTGGAAATGGCCAAGGAACAGATAGTCTTGAGGATGATCTGTTCCGAAGCAAAGGTTGATTTGCACCGCTTAAGAGCGGGCAAGCTCTACACGGAAGACTGGCCGAAACTCACCCAGGCGGCAAGCAGGCTTGCTTCCGCTCCCATCTACATAGATGATTCCTCCACTATAAATTCGCTGGAGATTAAAGCCAAGACCAGAAGGCTCAAGGCGGACAAGGGAATAGGTATGGTGGTCGTCGACTATCTGCAGATGATGGAAGGCGTAAAGCAGACCGAGAACCGCGTCCAGGAAATATCGCAGATTTCCAGAAGTTTAAAATCGCTTGCCAAGGAAATGGATGTCCCTGTGATTGTCGCTTCGCAGCTCGCGAGGACCACCGAGCGCCAGGAAAAATCAGAGAAGCGGCCGCAGCTTTCCCACTTGAGAGAATCCGGTTCTATTGAACAGGACGCTGACGCGGTGCTCTTGCTTTACAGGGAATCCTATTACAATAGAGAAGAGACCGACCCCGAAAAGAGAGCGCTGACTGAACTTATCATAGGAAAGCAGAGGAACGGCCCGACCGGAACAGTAAAAATAGCCTTCATTGAACAGTACGCCAAGTTTGAAAATATAGCTCCGAATTACCAGTCGCTGCCGCAGCAGCTGCCTTCCCAGGAAGGAATGGAAGAACAGCCGGAAATATAGCCCTTTCCCCAAAAACTCTTTGGTTTCCGCCATTAATTCGCTTTTCGTTCTTTTCAGGGTAGGCAGTTCCTGAATACCGTGTTATACTAAACATGAGAAAGAGCAAAGAAAGTTTTAGGGCGACGGAGTAACAGCCAGTCCCCGGGATAGACAAA
>CAITPB010000107.1 GCA_903894145.1 Candidatus Firestoneibacteriota bacterium
CGGTCCTGTCGCGAAGGTCAATAAATATCAGCCCGCCGTGATCCCGTCTGGAATCCACCCAGCCGGTAAGCGTTACTTCTTTGTCCAGGAGCGCTATATCAGGCTCCCCGCAATAATGAGTACGAATCATGTGGCCTCCAATGAGTAATCCAAATTCGAAGCAAGAAAATGGAAATTCGAACTTAGGTTTTAGACAAGAATCCTTTGAGTTCAGTCAAGGCAACTTTCTGCTGTGTGCCTGACGCCATATCTTTTATGACTGCCACTCCCTCTTTCAGTTCGTTATCGCCGATAATTATCGCCTTTTTGGCTTTGAGCGCGTCGGCAAGTTTCATCTGCGCTTTCATGCTCTTATCCTCGCAGGCCATAATGGTCTTAATGCCGGCGCCGCGGAGTTCTCCGGCAACAACAAGAGCTTTCTTTATGGCCTCCCCGCCGAGCGTGACGATATAAACGTCCGGAGCGTCATCATCCGGAAACTTGACTCCCAGGGTTTCCAGGGACATCAAAAGGCGTTCAAGTCCAACCGAGAAGCCAACTGCCGGCGTCGGCTGGCCGCCGAGTTCTTCCACGAGCCCGTTATAGCGCCCTCCGCCAAGCACTCCGTTTTGCGCGCCGAGCTTATCGCAGGTTATCTCAAAGACGGTTTTTGTGTAGTAATCAAAACCTCTGACCAGCTTGTAGTTTTCGGAATAATCTGTCTTGAGGAGTTTCAGGTATTCTTTAACTTTATTAAAGTGCGCGCCGCAAGACGGGCATAGATACTCAGGCATTTTGGGTATGCCGGGTTCGTTGAAAACGCTTCTGCAGGTTTCAACCTTGCAGTCAAGAATGCGCAGAGGGTTTTTTTCCAGCCGGACCTTGCAGGTGTCGCATAGTTTTTCTGATCTGGATTTAAGGAAATCTTTGAGCGCGGTTACATAACGCGGCCTGCAATCAGGGCTAATGCACCCGATTGAGTTTAGATTGGTTTTAAGGCCGGTTGCCCCGAGTTCTTTTAGCAAAGTTAGAGCAGTGGTTATTACTTCCGCGTCAAGAGCCGGCGAGTCAGAGCCGAAGGCCTCAACTCCCATCTGCCAGTGCTCCCTGTAGCGCCCTGCCTGAGGCCGTTCGTAACGGAACATGGGTCCTATGTAATAGAGTTTTACCGGAGCAGGAAGAGTGTTAAGGTTGTTTTCAATATAGGCGCGGACAGTGCCGGCAGTGCCTTCAGGCCGGAGAGTTATACTTCTTCCTTTCTTGTCAAGAAAGGTATACATCTCTTTTGTGACAATATCAGAAGTTTCGCCGATGCCACGCGTAAAGAGTTCGGTGACTTCAAATATAGGGGTCTTAATCTCGCAATAGCCAAAAACGGAATAGACGTAGGAAGCTTTTTGCGTCAGGTATTGCCATTTGCCGGATTCTCCCGGGAGAACATCCTTTGTTCCCCGGACCAGGTTGTATTTCATCTGACGACAACCAGCTTGCTGATCTTTGTCTGTGTGGAGCCGGATATCTTCGCGGTCAGCACGCAAAGGTAGAGGCCGCTTCCGACCGCATTCCCTCCGGCGTTCTTGAGATCCCACGCGTAGTCAAAAATCCAACTCTTGCTGGTATCGGAAAGCGCGGCCTGGAAATTCGAGAAATCAATTGTTTTGTCTAGGAGCTGTTCTCCTGCAATAGTAAAAATCCTGAGTTGTGCACTATCGAAAGGCCTTGAGAGCGTCAGCCTGATTGTTGTCGCAGCCGCTCCCTTTACAGGGTTAGGGAAATTAAAGAGATTCGTGATGTTTAAGGCCTGTGTAGCCGGAATAGCCGCAAGATTTGCCGTTACCGTATTTGTGGATGACCCCGAGAAATTTGATACTGTCATGTAACTCTGACCCGAGTAACCGTCGCTCCTGGGTGACGTAAAGAGAGACCCGTCGGCCCACGGATCTCCGGAGTCGCCGTGATTTGAGGGAATATCCGCGTTATTGTCGGATTCGATAACAGCCACCCGTAAATGAGGCGAGACGCTGTTGACATTATTCAGGGATACGGTGCCAATTGAATCGTCAACGTGGTAAATAACAGTTCCGAAACCGGGTAGAAAGTTGTCTGCGGTTATTTGCTTCCTGAATTCCAACAGGAAGTACTCGGTTGAACTTCCTAGTATCGGTATTCTGTAAACCGTGTTTGAGGTGCTTTCATAGTTTACCAGCGTCAATGGAGTGCTGGAGGATACTTGAACCGGCGAAATCCATTTGAGAAGTTGTTTGGACCAGGCTGATTGATGGGTAGGATTCTTCCCGTTGTCGGCCCAGCAGCCGTAATCCATGATATCCCACATTCCTATGTTTGACGGATGAGCAACTCCGGAAGTATTATAAAGATCAACGAGCCCCAGCTGGTGGCCGAACTCATGGCAGAGAACTCCGAATGGAGAGAGTACTCCCGCTTCAGTTACCGGAACGGTTTCACCTTCCGTGAACCCGTCGGCGCCTGCGGAAAACGGTCCCGTGAACATTGACCAGATTTCGTTAGTAGGAGAACTGACGGATTCTGCCCCGTTCCCGGCGTGAACAACCAACAGCGCGTCGTAGGCGCCTTTTGTAACTCCCGCAGCCAAGCAGGCGTCGTGGAAGAGAGTTCCGTTAGTTACATTCGTGTAATCAGATGCAGAATAGTAGCCCATTGTGTTTGCGAGAGCGTAGCCGGAACCTGTATTTGTGTATGCCGTAGTATTGAGTGACAGCGAGCCATAGGAACACTCGGTAAAATAATCAGCCATCCTTTTAAGGTAACCTGAAGTAGACGATGTTGAGGAGGTTGTGTAGGCAGCAACTTGAGGCGCCGTCAAGGCCGACCCGGAGAACCCTACGAATATCACGGCAATATTTCTTGTGCCTGTAGCAACTATAGTTCTTGTCTGCGCATAGAACGGAGCGCCCTGCGCGATAAGTTTTGCGGTTTCGGGATTTATATGAACGCTGTCTTTAGGCATTCCTGCGGAAGGTATTCCCGGCGCCGGCGGAGCAGCATGAAGCAACATCGCAAACGACAATGCAACAAACCCTGCGATTAGTTTTATATTCATTTTCTCTCCGCCTTTCTTTACGTTATGGACGTTATTCTGCTATGCCAGACGTAGTCTGGCATGAATTATATCCTTCCTTACAGAACAAGACGCACAAGTGCGGCTTATAAACCTTACAAACATTTCTAAATGTCTATTTCTTCCTTTTCCTACTAATCGCTTTCTCCGCCGCCCTAATTATAAACTTTGCCGATAAGCCAAACTCTTCAAATAGTTCCTTGGGGGTTCCAGATTCCCCGAACCTGTCCTGAACTCCTATAAATTCTATCGGAGTTGGAATGCTTTTTGCGCAGTGCTCGGCAACCGCCGAGCCCATCCCGCCTATAACCTGGTGTTCTTCGGCGGTAACAATCGCTCCTGTTTCAAGAGAGGCCTTGTCTATGCATTTTCCGTCAATGGGTTTTGAGGTGTGCATGTTTACCACACGCGCGCTTATTCCTTTCTTCTTAAGTTCTTCTGCCGCAAGAAGACACTCGTAGAGTATCAGGCTTCCCTGTCCGATAAGAGTTACATCGGAACCTTCAAGAAGGACATTTGCAACGCCTATCTCAAATTTGTCTTCCGGTTTTGTGATTACCGGGACTTTTTCCCTTCCCATCCTTATGCATACCGGGCCGACATGTTTTAACACAGCATCGGCCGCTTTGGACATTTCTATCGCGTCGGCCGGCATCAGAAGGACTATGTTAGGAATAGCGCGCAGCATTGCTATGTCTTCAAGCGCCTGGTGTGTGGCGCCGTCAGCGCCGACAGAGACGCCTCCATGCGCGGCAATAAGCTTAACATTGAGGTTAGGATAGCAGACAGAGACCCTTATCTGGTCCCAGCAGCGGCCCGGCAGAAAAACGCCGTAGGTGGCACAGAAAGGAATCTTACCTGTCAACGCGAGCCCGGCTGCCGCGGCAATTAAATCCTGTTCGGCGATGCCCATATCAAAGAATCTATCCGGGAATTCTTTAGCGAATTTATTTGTAAGGGTTGATTTTGCAAGGTCGGCGTCCATTACTACTATGTTCTTGTTTATCTTCCCGAGCCTGACGAGTGAATCCGCAAGAGCTTCCCTTGTAAGTTTCATTTCCGGAACTGCTGGCATTAAACCTCCTGGTTTGGCTTTACGTTATGAACCTTACAAACCTTATAAACCTTATAAACTTTTTCCTTACCTATTAAACGCCCTTTTAGCTATATCCTTTCTGTAATGCGCACCTTGAAACGAGATAATGGAAACTGCGCGATAAGCGGTGTCTACCGCGGCGCGCATATCATTTCCTATAGCTGTTACTCCAAGAACTCTTCCTCCGTTAGTAACCACCTTTCCGTCAATTTCTGCCGTACCCGCGTGAAAAACCATTGTGTTCTGGAGTTTACCGGCGTCTTCTAGCCCGTTAATTTCTGTCCCGCTCTCGTATTTACCAGGGTATCCGCCCGAAGACATCACAACACAAGCGGCAGGCCTGGTATCCCATTCTGCAGTGACGGTATTGGCTTTACCGTCTGCGCACGCAATAAGTATCTCAAGCAGGTCTGATTTCAGTCTCGGCAGAATAACCTGAGTCTCAGGATCTCCGAACCTGCAGTTGAATTCTACCACTTTAGGGCCGTCAATCGTTATCATCAGACCGGCATAAAGTACGCCTTTGAATTTCTTGCCAAGCTGAGCCATGCCCGCAACAACAGGGAGAATTATATTGTTAATTGTATCATTTTCGATAGCTTTATTCAACACGGGGGCCGGAGAGTATGCGCCCATCCCGCCGGTATTTGGCCCCTGATCATTGTCAAAAACACGCTTATGGTCCTGTGCCGACACCATGGGTATTATGTTTGAACCGTCAACAAAAACGAGAAAAGATGCTTCTTCACCTGCCAGGAAGTCTTCTATAACAACCTTACTGCCGGCATTTCCAAAAACCCTGCTAACCAATATTTCTTCGAGCGCAATTTTAGCTTCGTCAAGATTCTTTGGAATAATCACGCCTTTCCCAGCAGCCAGTCCGTCAGCCTTGATAACAACCGGGAATTTCTTGTCTTTAAGGTAGGAAAGAGCTTCGTTTTTGTCGTAAAAAATCTCATAGGCTGCAGTAGGAATAGCGTACCTTCTCATAAACTCTTTTGCAAAAGACTTGCTGGATTCAAGAAGCGCGGCTTCGCGTGAGGGGCCGAAAACTTTTAACCCTGCTTTCTCAAACTCGTCAACTATTCCCATGGAAAGCGGCACTTCCGGCCCTATTATGGTAAGGCCGATATCATTGTTCAAGGCAAAATCAATCAGCGCAGGAATGTTTTCCACGCGGATATTAACGCATTTGGCAAAAGCGCTTATGCCGGGATTTCCCGGAGCGCAGTACAGGTTGCCGAGCTTCTTGCTCTGGGTCAGTTTCCAGCAGATGGCATGCTCGCGCCCGCCGCCGCCTACCACGAGAACATTCATTGGGCCTCCGGTATTAAAAAATCAAATTCGAAATTTGAAATTCGAAAAAATAAATAAAATTAGCTAATGACTTTTGCAAGCGGCACTTCGCCGCAGTCAGGGAACTTTGGGCAATTGATGCATTCAGTCCAGACTTTATGCGGAAGCGAGTCGCGCTTGACAATTTTAAATCCGAACTTGCGGAAGAATTTGGGAATGTAGGTAAGCGTGAAGACTCTTTTTACG
>CAITPB010000108.1 GCA_903894145.1 Candidatus Firestoneibacteriota bacterium
AGCGCCACAGGGTCCCTCGGCGAAAATGTCACGAATTCAACGCAGACAGCTTCATATAATTTGCTTGCCGCCTACGGAATTTTCGACGGGTTCAGCGCGAAATATTCCATAGCCCAGGCCGAAGAGCAGCTTAAATATGCGAAGACAGTTTATGACGCGGCCTCGGCATCAGTCCGGCAGAAGGTAAGGGTTGCTTATATTAATATGATGAAAGCCCAAAATCTTACGCGCCTTTCGGCGGACATAACCGCCAGAAGGAAGCAGAGCGCGGCAATGATTAAACTGCGCTATGAGGGCGGGAACGAACATAAAGGCTCCTGGCTGCTTGCCGAAGCCAATTACATCCAGGCAAAATACGACCAGGCTGCCGCGGCAAGAGGTATTGACATAGCGCGTAAAGAACTTTATCTGGCCCTCGGCAGAACCTCGGACAGCCCGTTTAAAGTCGCCGAGAACTTTACTTTGCCGACAAATCTTGCGGCAAAAAATGATTTTAACGCGCTGGCAGGAATGTCTCCGCAGGTTAAAGGCGCCGGTTTTCTGGCAAGCTCGGCGGAATACGCCCTTGAACAGTCTTATACAGGCAATTATCCCTCGCTCAACGCCACCGCGGGATACGGCGGAAGCGCGGTGAACGGCGGCGCGCTGTCAAGCCAGTTCTCTCTCGGGCTCTCGGCTTCTTACACGTTTTTTGACGGAATGAAGACAAAGAACAACTCCGACAAGGCCGCGTCGGCGTTAAGACAGGCAAGGATAGACCTGGAGAATGCCGTAACCAGCGCCGTATTCCAGCTGCAACAGTCCTGGACGGCCCTGTTGAACGCGGCGGACCAGGTCGACTCCCAGCAGAAATTCTACGAGGCCAACGCCGAGCGCACAAAGATAGCGGACGCGCAGTACGACCAGGGCCTGCTCACTTTTGACAACTGGACCCTGATAGAAGATCAGATGATAAGTTCGGAAAAAAATTATTTGAACGCGAGGGCATCGGCTCTTTCAGCCGAGGCCGCGTGGCTGAATGTTTTAGGAAGGACAATGGAATCCTATTTCAAATGATAACTGCCGTTACAAGGGGGCTTCAAGATGACGCTTAATAATAAAAAGTTCATGACACTGGTCCTGGCGCTTGCCGCCGGCGCGGTTTTCCTTTTCGGCTGCGCGGCGAAGAAGGCCGGCACCGCCGAAACAACGAAGATAGTTAACGCTTCTATCGGTTCCATAAAATCTAAGATAACTTCCACCGGTACGGTTCAGCCCAAGAACAGGGTTGAAATGAAGCCCTCCACTGACGGCAGGGTGGAGACCATTCTGGTGAACGAAGGCGACAAAGTGAAAAAGGGCCAGGTGCTCGCGTGGATGAGCTCTCAGGAAAGAGCTTCCCTGCTTGACGCGGCCAGGGCAAAGGGCTCGGCAGAACTTAAGTATTGGCAGGATGTATATAAACCAACCCCTCTTATCGCTCCCATAGACGGCGAAGTTATTGTGCGCGCGGTTGAACCCGGCCAGTCGGTCACGGCTGCGACCGCGGTGCTGGTTCTTTCAGATCGGTTGATAGTAGTTGCCACCGTTGATGAAACGGACATCGGCAAAGTGCTGGTCGGCCAAAACTCCCTTGTCGGGCTTGACGCCTATTCCGATGTGTCTGCGCGCGGGAAAGTGGACCATATTTCCTACGAATCGAAAACCGTCAACAACGTAACCACTTACGCGGTAGATATTATTCCGGACAAAGTGCCCGCGGTGTTTAGATCCGGAATGACGGCGAATGTGACAATATTCGACAAGCAGAAGGCTGATGTACTGGTGCTCCCGCTTGAAGCTGTGAGCGTTGACAACACAGGCAGTTATGTGAGCGTTGACACGGGCGTTCCCGGCAAGCCGGCGAAAAGAAAAATTGAAACAGGGATGAGCGACCTTTCAAATGTTGAAATTGTAAGCGGAATAACGGAAGCCGATAAAATCATAGTGACCTCCAAGAAATTCGCGTTAAACGCTCAGGCTTCCGGAACAAATCCCTTCTTCAATCCGCCGAGGGCAAGAACCACGACCGGCGGGCAGGCCGCGCAGGGCGGGGGCTCGGGACAGGGGCAGTCAAGGTGATAGAACTTAAAAACATAAGTAAGACCTACCGCATGGGAAGCATAGACGTGCAGGCCTTAAAGAGCGTGTCTCTCAAGATAGAACAGGGCGAGTTCGTGTCCATAATGGGGCCTTCCGGCTCCGGCAAATCAACCCTGCTTCATATCCTGGGTTTCCTTGACAGGCCCGACAGCGGAACCTACACCCTGCTCGGTGAGGACGTGTCAAAATTAAAAGACGACAGCCTCGCTGTGCTGCGCAATAATGTTGCGGGATTTGTTTTTCAGCAGTTCTACCTGCTGCCGCGGTTAAGCGCGGCGGATAATGTTTCGCTCCCGCTGATTTACGCGGGCAGCAAAGATCTTAAGGCGCGTTCCGAGCAAAAACTGGAAAGCGTGGGTCTGAAGGACCGCGTCAAGCACAACCCTTCGGAACTGTCAGGCGGGCAGCAGCAGAGGGTGGCCATAGCCAGGGCGCTCGTGAACGAGCCGCTTATTATTTTCGCCGACGAACCAACGGGCAACCTCGACCTTAAAAGCAAAGACGAAATAATGGAT
>CAITPB010000109.1 GCA_903894145.1 Candidatus Firestoneibacteriota bacterium
CCCCTCGGCGATTGAACCGTACGGCGGAGCCGGCACGGGCATCGGCGGGGTTATCAGGGACATAATGGGAGTCGGGCTCGGCGCGAAACCTGTGTTGAACACGGATGTATTCTGTTTTGGACCGCTTGACACTCCGTACGAGAAGCTTGTTGAAGGCACGCTTCATCCGAAGCGCGTTTTTAAAGGCGTGGTTTCTGGCGTAAGGGATTACGGCAACCGTATGGGAATTCCAACCGCTAACGGCGCGGTAATATTTGAAGAAGGCTACAGCTGCAATCCGCTGGTTTACTGCGGAACTGTCGGAATCCTGCCGGCTGATAAGTGTTTCAAGAGTGTAAAGCCGGGGGACATTATTCTTTCCATAGGCGGCAAGACGGGGCGCGACGGTATTCACGGCGCGACCTTCTCGTCAATAGCCCTTGATAAGGATACAGAAGTAAGCGCGGTGCAGATAGGCAACCCGATAGTTGAAAAGAAAGCGCTGGATGTTCAGCTTAAGGCAAGAGACCTCAAGCTTTACCGCGCGGTAACGGATTGCGGCGCGGGCGGGTATTCTTCGGCTGTCGGCGAGATGGGCGAGGAAACCGGCGCGAAGGTTTTCCTTGAAAGGATTCCGTTGAAATATGACGGCCTTTCTCCCTGGGAAATCTGGGTCAGCGAGGCGCAGGAAAGGATGGTCTTCGCCGTGCCTATTGATAAGCTTGACCAGTTCCTGAAACTCTGCGTTTCAGAGAATGTGGAAGCGACCATTATCGGCGAGTTCACCAACACAAAGAAACTTGAACTCTTCTACGGGAAGGTAAAGGTTTGCGATATCGATATGTCTTTCGTTCACGGCGGCGGGCCAAAGTTTGAGCTGGAAGCAACCTGGAACCTGAAACACAATGAAGAACCGGTGAATCTTCCTTCTGGAAATCTCGGCGCCTCATTAAAGAAGATACTTGCTGATCCATCCGTTGCTTCCAAGGAATGGATTATCAGGCAGTACGATCATGAAGTGCAGGGCGGCTCGATTATTAAACCCTTGCAAGGTTGTGTTAATGACGGCCCGGGCGATGCTTGTGTGACAAGGCCTGACCTTACTTCAAAGAAAGGCGTCGCGGTCGGAAACGGCATAAACCCGCGCTACGGGATGATAGATCCCTACTGGATGGCCGCGGGAAACATTGACGAGGCCCTAAGGAATATAGTCGCGGTAGGCGCGGATATAGACAAGATTGCCATTTTGGATAATTTCTGCTGGGGAAATCCGCAGAAACCGGACGAGATGGGAGGTCTTACGAGAGCCTGCCTTGCCTGTTACGATATCGCCAAGGAATACGGCACTCCGTTTATCTCGGGCAAGGACAGTTTGAATAATGAATATATGGATTCGGCGACCGGCAAGAGAATCGCGATTCCGGGCACGCTTCTTATCTCAAGCATTTCAGTGCTGGATGATTACAGAAAGTCCTGCACGATGGACCTGAAGAAGGAAGGAAACCTGATTTACATAATAGGCGAGACCTTTAATGAGGCCGGCGGTTCAATATATTATAAGACTCTTGGCGCTATCGGCAATTCCGTGCCGAAGGTCGACGCGAAGACCGGCAAAAAAATCTTTAAGGCGGTTAACGCGGGTATAAAGTCAGGCGTGATAGTTTCCTGTCACGACTGTTCCGAAGGCGGCCTGGGCGCGGCAGCGGCAGAAATGGCCTTTGCCGGGGGGCTTGGAGCGGCAATTGGCCTTGCTAACGTGCCGGGAGCCGAGAATATTTCCCGTGACGACCTGGTACTCTTCTCTGAATCGCACACAAGGTTTCTGGTTGAAGTGGAACACTCCGCAGCCGGAAAGTTTGAAGAAATATTTAAGGGCTTGAAGATTGCGCGCATAGGAAAGGTAACCAAAGAAGAGAAACTGGTTGTTGATGGGGTGAAAGGGGGAAGGGTTGTTAATGAAAGTATTGGGGCGCTGAAGGAAGCGTGGCAGGCACCTCTCAGGAATCCCTGATAATAAAAGTTATTAAGGTTTATAAGGTTTGTAAAGTAAAGTCAAAAAGAAACCAAAAGGGTTTGTAATGTTCTTAACGTTATAAACGTTCGTAACGTTTATAACGTAAACCAAAATCAAAAACGAAACCGGTCGGATATAACTTGGCGGTAGAAACGTAATTTGTTTGAGATGGATTATGGAGGAAAGGGATGCATTCAAAGACACTGGTGATAAGAACGGCAGGGACCAACTGTGATTATGAGACGGTCAACGCTTTTAGGGTTTGCGGAGCGGAACAAGTTGACCTGGTTCATATAAACAGCCTGCTTTCAAAAGAAATCAATATAATGAATTACCAGATTGTGGCGATACCGGGCGGTTTCTCTTACGGGGATGATGTTTCTGCGGGAAAAATCCTCGCTAATGAGATTAAGTATAAACTCTTTGACGCTCTTGGAAAGTACATAGCCGCAAAAAGGCTGATAATAGGCATTTGCAACGGTTTCCAGGTGCTGGTTCGGACCGGCTTGCTGCCGGGCTTTGAAGGCGTTGACGATTTGGAGTTCACAACTCTCGCGAATAATGTCTCGGGAAAGTTTGAAGCCAGATGGCTGCACCTGCGCACCGAAGAGAGCAAGTGTATCTTTACCAGAAAGAACAAACCGGTTATTTACCTGCCGATAGCGCACGGTGAAGGCAATTTTGTGACGCTCAACAAGAAAGTCCTCGAGAAAATTAAGGCAAATAAACAGATTGTTTTCCGTTATTGCGACAGGAAGGGAAAAGTGATAAGTTTCCCGGAGAATCCGAATGGTTCGCAGGAGGCGATTGCCGGAATCTGCAACCCCGACGGGAATATTCTGGGGCTAATGCCTCATCCTGAAAGATATATGACCCGGTATAATCATCCCCGATGGACCAGGGAAGACTTGCCTGAAGAGGGCGACGGCGTATTTATCTTTAGGAACGCGGTGGAATTTGCAAAAAAATATCTCTAAGAAAAAACTCAAACTCATTTCCTGTGAGGTCTTCGCGAGAGAACTCTCGTACGCCGCCGCGCTGACTGAAAATGTTGTTGATGCGGAATATCTTGAGAAGGGCCTTCACGACAGATCGGATGTCCTTCGGGAAGCTCTTCAGAAAAAGATAGACTCAATCGACGCTCCGTATGACGCTCTGATTCTCGGTTACGGGCTTTGCGGAAACGCTGCCAACGGGCTGAAGGCCGGTTCTATTCCTCTCATTATACCCCGCGCTCACGATTGCTCGGCGATACTTTTAGGTTCTCACGCCAGGTTTAACGAACTTTTCGGAGATAAC
>CAITPB010000110.1 GCA_903894145.1 Candidatus Firestoneibacteriota bacterium
ACTATGACGGTGACGATGGTGGAGGATACCACCGGAATCGCGACCTCGTTGGTCCCAAGCACTGCCGCGCTGACCGAATCCTCCCCCAGCTGTTTCCTTCTGAAAATATTTTCCATTACGACCACGGAGTCGTCAACCAATCGCCCGAGAGCTATTACCAGGCCTCCGAGAGTCATGATGTTTATCGTCGAGCCGGCGAAATACATCGAAGTGAACGCGAGGAAAAGAGAAATCGGAATCGCGATGGTTATTACAAGCGTCGGGCGCACCCTTCCAAGAAATGCGAAGATGATGAGAGCCGCGAAGAACGCGCCGTAAAGGGCGCTCCTGGCAAGCGCGCCGATAGAATCCGTCACAATACTTGCGGTATTGAACATTATTTTTATTTCCATGCCTTCCGGCAGTTCCTTCTTCACGGCCTTAATGGTCTTCTGCACGTTTCTTTCGACGTCAACGGTGTTCGCGTCGTTTTCTTTTGTTACGATGACGCTGATGCCGGGATAGCCGTCGCTCCTTGCCTTGCCCATCTCATCCTCGTAGTCATCGCTGATCTTGGCGACATCCTTAAGGTAGACCGGAACGCCGCTCTTGCTGCCGACTATTATTTTCCCGATGCTTTCAGGATTCTGAAACTCTCCGATGGCCCGGACAAGAAATTCCTTCTGCGCAGAATCAGCCACCGAGCCGGCCGAGACATTCAGGTTTTCCATGCGTATCTTGGCCGCTATCTGGCTAAGAGAGATCGTATACGCAAGAAGTTTTCCCCTGTCGCAATCAATCTTTATTTCCCTTTCCCTGCCGCCCATTGTATAAACGGTCGCAACGCCCGGGGTTTTCTCAAGTTTCGGCTGAAAAACATCTTTGCCGAATTTATACATCTGCTGCGTGTCAGGCGAAACAGCTGCGCCCTTCTTCGGGCGGACCGACATGACCACAACCGGTATTCCGGAAGTGTCTAGTTTGAAAACTATCGGTTCTTTGGAACCCGTAGGCAGGTAGTTTTTCACCTGACCAACGCGATCCCTTATCTGGGCGGACGCGTTGTCAAGATCGGTGCCGTAATTGAATTCTGCGCTTATAATGGAATAGCTTTCAATAGACTGCGATTTGGCGTTCTTGATGCCCGGAACGCTCCTTACCGCTGTCTCAATTATTTTTGTAACCGATTTTTCCACTTCTTCCGGCGCGACCCCGTCATATTCGGTTATGACCATAAGGTTCGGAAACGTAAATGTCGGAAAAAGCTCTATCTTAAGGAATAACAGGCTCATCAAGCCCAGCACTACAAACATCAGCATGAGCATGATACTGGTGATGGGCCTTTTAACGGAAAATTCTGAGATAGTCATTTATTACCTCTCTTTTGGCGGTAACTTTAATTCTTCAGCGCTCCTGAATCTTTCACTCTCAAACCGTTCTGCAGCACATTGAAATCACTGGCCGCTATCTTTTCTCCGGCCGTCACACCGCTCTTAATCTGAACATCCTTGCCGTCGTCAAAACCGGTCGCAACAGCCCTCTTTTCCGCAATGCCGTTCTTTATCGCGAACACAAATACCTCTCCGGTCTTCATAATGACCGAGTCCCTCGGAATAACAACCCCCAGGGCCTTGCCGACAATAAGCGAAACATCCGCAGAAAGCCCCGCCTTTATTCTTCCTGCTTTGTTGTCCAGCAGTATCTCAACTTTGCTCGTGTGGCTCATTGAGTCTGCGGAAGGGCTTATAGTTGAAACTTTTCCGCGAAAATTCTCCCCCGGGAAAGCGTCAAGGCTGATATCGGCATCCTGTCCGATCTTTACTCTGCCAATGTCTTCCTCCACAATGTTCACGACTATTTTTAATTTTGAAATATCACCGACAGAAACTATCGGCGTCGCCATTGCCGCTCCCGCGGAACCCGGAGTGACGGTGGTGCCGACATCAAGATACTTCTTTATGACTATTCCCTTCGCGGGACTTTTCACGGGGGCCGCGGTGAAATCAAAACCCGGCTCATCCCTGTCAATGTAGGCGATAACATCGTCAACTTTAACGCGCGAGCCTTCTTCAACGGCAAATTTCGCTATTTTTCCAGGAGCCTTGGAGAAGACGTTCACCATTTCAAAAGGAACAACGGAACCCGAAAGGTGAATTTTGTCCATTATCTCTCCCTGCCTGGCCTCGGCCGTAAAGACCGGTATTCCCTGGATCTGCACGGCCCGGGCCTCTTCGGCCTTCTTGCCGCAGCCTGTTGCCAGCGCGATAACCGCCAGAAGCATTATTGTTATTTTCCTGCACTTAATCATTTGCCCCTCCCTTTCTTTCTTTTATCATTTTAGTGTTTAGTGTTTGCCCTTGATTTTACTCTGCCCGCTGCGCGTCCGCGCATCTGCGCATCTTAGCTTCTGCCCTTCCTACCTTCCCATCGCCTTCTTCAAATCATCCTTTGACACGGCGTAATCATAAAGCGCCTGCAGAAAATTAGTTTCCGCGGCAAGGAGACTCACTTCCGAATCCATCACGTCAAGATTTGTAGAAAGCCCGTTATTATACCTTTCCTTTGCAACCCGCAGGCTCTCTTTAGCCATCTCAACATTTGCCTGCTGGGAAGCAATTACGCTTGCAGAAGAATTCAAGGTAAGTATGTCTGCCCTGACTTCCATTACCACTCCGTCACGGAGTGATTCTTTCCCTATCTTCGCCTGGTTTAGATTTCCCATTGCCTCATCATACCTTCCGCTTGTGGCAAAGCCGTCAAATAGCGGAATGGAAATAGTTGCCCCGGCGTCCCAGGAACCGTACCAGGTGCCGTCGTTCGGGGGCATCTGCTGCCCGCGGTTGTAATTGTAATTAGCAGTAAGGAAGACATTAGGGCGGTAACCTGAGACAGCCATAGTCACGCCGGCTTCAGCCGCCTTTTCTCTGTATTCCATTTGTTTAAGCTCGGCGCGGTTTGCCAGCGCTTCAGAAATGGACGCCTTTTCATCGAATACTTCCCTGTTAAAGCCGAGCTCTCCCTTAGGCGCAAAATCAGCGGTTTCTTTTGAACCCAGGCTCAGGTTAAAGGCCATCACGGAAAGCTTAAGGGCGTTCTGCGCGCGCGCGAGCTGGGGTTCTATGTTTGCAAGCTGGACATTGCTCCGGAGGAGATCAAATTTAGAGGAGAGCCCCTGGTCATACCTGTCCTGCACCGTCTTTACGTGCGCGGTCATTGAACGCTTGGTCTCGCTCATAACTTTAACGAGTTCCTTTGCGAGGAGGGCTGAATTAAAGTTCTTCTTAACTTCAAGCAGGGCATCCCCTGTGGTCTTTTTTTGATCTTCGAGCGCGGAGCGGTAATTGTTTTCAGCAATCTCAACGCCCGCCTGTACCCTGCCCCAGGAAAGGAGCGTATAGGACATGCCGAGCTTTCCCATATAAATATCGCCGATCCTGTCAGATGAGATGCTGAGTGAAAAAGGGAGGTAATCTCCTGTCGGGACTCCGCCGCTGTTGAAAACCGGAATATTTGTCGGGGTTCCGCCGGTTGAAAAATTAGAGAGGCCGGAGGTTCTGCTGTATATTCCCGTCGCCGAAAGCGAGGGCCAGAGTTGCGCGCCCGCGGCAGTCAGCGTGCCCTGCGCGGCTTTCACTTTTTCTTTTACAGCGAGAATCTTTTGGTTGTGCTCCGAAGCGTACTTGAGCGCGTCATCAAGAGTGATGTCGGAAGCCGCAAGCCCTGTTACGAATAACGCCGCAGCAAATATGACCAGGAGCGATTTTTTTATCATCTTCTTCTCCATTTTATTGGAAACATCCTCCAGCACGGAAGTAAAAGTCTCCATTGCCGAGAGAAGTTTCTTTTTGTCGGTGTCGTCAAGCATCAAAAGCATTCCTTTGATTTTTGCTTTGTGCTCTTCCATGCATTTCTTGAGCAAGCCGTTCCCTTTCTCCGTAAGCTCCGCGAGGACGACCCTTCTGTCTTTTTCGTCGAAACTCCGCTTCAGCAGATCTTCCTTTACAAAACGGTCAACAAGATGTGTCGCAGTCGGCAGTGGAATAGCCAGCTCGTGCGCGAGTTCGGACATTTTGAAGGAGGCCTTTTCATTGAAAAGGTAAAGCATCTTGGTTTCGTTGATGGACATGTCCGTCTCGCAGGACTCCGGGGCACCCGCCCCGAAAGCCCGCTGATATTTCATCATGGATTTCATCATTGAACCCCTTACGTGCTCTATTCTTTCAAATATGTCCGGCATTATAACCCCCAACTTAATACTTTCTGATGAAATAGTTTCATTTGAAATTATACCACACGAAAATAGCTTGTCAATAGAATATTCTATCCGGAGAGTGCCAGGTTAAATTCCTATTGAAAGCCCTGTGCCATTAAGTATAATAGAACATTGTTTAAACTAATGGAATCATAGGAGACATATATGAAGGAAGGCGCTTACGGCAGACCGTTGAAGATAGGAATCATAGGGTCCGGACACCGCGGAACTACATATATAAATGAACTGACAAAGGTACCGGAAGAGGCCGTGATTACGGCCATCTGCGACACAACCCCGGAAAGAATGGACCTGCTAACCAGCCGATTTAAGCTCACGGAAACAAAAAAACTTACCTCCCTGGATGAAATGCTGTCCGGAGATCTTGTTGACGCGGTC
>CAITPB010000111.1 GCA_903894145.1 Candidatus Firestoneibacteriota bacterium
AAGAGTTTTCCTTGAAAATGGCCGTGAAAAACTGGTAAATAGCATAGTTAGGGCAGAACAATCAAAAACCTCCAAGGCTGGAAAAGGCGGGTGAATGGTAGGCTGTATCTTCTGCAAAATAGCGGGCAAGCAGATACCCGGTAAAATTGTGTATGAGGACGAGCTTGTGGTCGCTTTTGAGGATCTGGATCCGAAAGCACCGGTCCATATCCTGATTATACCCAGGGAACACATTCCCACGGTTCTTGAACTTACTTCTGTTCACAAAGAAATCCTCTTCCGCATGCATGAAACGGCAGCCAAAGTCGCCAAAGAAAGAAATATTGACTCGCGCGGTTTCAGGCTCGTAATGAATACCAACGCGGAAGCCGGGCAATCGGTATTTCATCTCCACCTCCATTTGCTTGGCGGCAGGCACCTCGCCTGGCCTCCCGGTTGAGAATGGTCTAATCTGTGTAATCTGTTTTTGTAATCTGCGTAATCATTAAAACGTTCACGAGGAGTTCTTGGGTTCAGATGAAGAGAAAACCGGTAATAGCCATTGACGGGCCCGCGGGCTCCGGCAAAAGCACAATAGCAAAACTCGCTGCTTCTTCGCTGGGTCTGCATTACATTGACACGGGCGCTATGTACCGGGCGGTGACTTTAAAAGCCCTGCGCGAGGGGACAGACAGGAAAAACGAAGCCGCTTTAACGGGGCTTGCCGCCAGGACGGTCATCAGGTTTGAGTACGGGGAAAGGTTCACGGTCTTGCTGGATGGCGAGGATGTGACCGAAAAGATTCGCCTTCCGGAAGTCTCAAAAGCCTCTTCGGATATAGCCGACTCCAGGGGGGTCAGGGAAGCCCTTGTGAAGAAACAGCAGGAAATGGGAGCGGCCGGCGGCGTCATAATGGACGGCAGGGATATCGGGTCGGTGGTTTTCCCTGACGCGGAAGTCAAAATCTACCTTGACGCCTCGGTTGAAGAGCGGGCCAGGCGTCGCTTCATCGAGCTTGCGGAGAAAGGGATAAAGACCAGCCTGCCGCAGGTAAAGCAGGATATTGAAGAGAGAGATTCGCGCGATATGAACCGGCCCTTCGGCGCTCTTGTGAAGGTGAAGGACTCGGTGGCGGTAGATACGACCGGGCTTGATATTGCGCAGGTGGCCGAAAGAATAACCGGAATAATAAAAGAGAAACTCTGATGTACCGCGGAGGCAAATTGAGAGCAATAGTGCTGGTTGGCGGCGAGGGAACCAGGCTTCGTCCCCTGACGCTTTGCGTTCCGAAAGCGGTCGTTCCGGTCGTCAACCGCCCGATGATGTTTTTAATACTCAACTGGCTGAAGTCGCACGGAGTCAGCGAAGTTGTGCTTAGCGCCTGCTACAAGCCGGACATACTGAGAAAAGTCATCGGCCGGACTTACAGGGGCATGAAGATTGATTATATCTATGAGGAAAGCCCGCTCGGCACAGGCGGAGCGGTGAAACGCGCCGAGAAATATATAAACGGGACTACCGTCGTAATGAACGGCGATATTCTTACCGATCTTGACCTCTCAAAAATGCTCAAGTTCCACAGGCAGAAGAAGAGCAGGGTTTCCATTGCCCTTACGCAGGCAAGCAATCCTTCGTCTTACGGGGTGGTTGAGACGGGGAGGGACGGTTCCGTTCTCAGGTTCCTTGAAAAACCTTCCCCCGAGGAAGTCGCCGGCAAAGTCCTAAACATTAACGCCGGGGTTTATATCATTGAACCGGGAACGCTTGACCTTATGAAAGACGGGAAGGTCTACTCCATTGAGAGGGATATCTTTCCGAAATTCATCGGCGACGGTTTCTACGGGTTTGTTTCCCGCAATATCTACTGGATGGACCTCGGCACGGCGGCGAAGTACGTCAAAGCGTGCAGGGACATACTTGAAGGCGCTTACAAAGTGAAAGGCCTCGAAGCCGCCGGAAAGAACGTGAAGTTCGGCGGGGGTTCGAGGGCCGTCAGGCCTTCCTGCATAGGGAGCGGCACGGTCGTCGGCGGGAACTCAAGGATTGGCGAACTCTCCGTGCTCGGAAAAAACTGCGTCATCGGGAAAAATTGTGTGGTCGAGCGGGCCATATTATGGGATAATGTCACAATAGGCGACAATTGCGTGATTTCGGATTGTGTGCTTGCAGGCGGCGTCAAAGTGGGCGCTTCGTCTTCCGTCACAGGGGAAACAGTGCTGGGAGAAGGATCGGTGCTCGCGCCGTACAGCAGGCTGAGGGCTTAGATGAAAAAATACATACATATCATCGCTCTTCTGGTTATTGGAGCCGCGTATATATTCTCGCTGGCTCCCTGCATAACCGCCACCGGTGATTCCTCAGAGATGGTGGTGGCTTCGTTTACCCTGGGCGTGGCGCACGAACCCGGCTACCCGCTCTACACTTTGCTTGGCAAAGTCTTCACCTACCTGCCAATCAGCAATGTGGCTTGCAGGGTGAACGCGATGTCTGTTTTCTTTGCGCTGCTCTCGCTTTTCTTCCTGTACAAAATCCTTGAAAAATTGCTTGAGAGCAAAGCTGCCAGGCTGCTCGGCCTGCTCACTCTTGCTTTTGTGCCGATAATCTGGGAATACTCGGTTGTTGCCGAAGTTTTCAGCCTTAACAATTTCTTCATTTACCTCACCATTTATATGTTCCTGCTTTTCAGGCAGAAGAAAGACTTGAAGACCTTCCTTCTTATGTTTTTGTGCATAGGTTTGGGCGCTTCCCATCACCATACCATCATTATCCTGGGCCCGGGCATGTTCGTGATCCTGCTCTATATGTCCAAATACTACAAGCAGTTCGGAATGCCGGACCGAGGCACCTATTTTCTGGAAGGCGGCCTTGCGGTAATGCTCGGCTTCGCGGTCGCTCTCATCGGCATGCTCTTCTATATCTATCTTCCGATATCGGCCTCAACTCATCCCCCGCTGAACTGGGATAATCCCACAAGCATAGAGAGCTTTCTGCACATGCTTTTCAGGAAGAATTATCCGCCGTCCACCTTCCATATAGACCATTTTTTCGACCTGGAAATCGGACAGGCGTATCTTTACCTGCGCGAGCTCTGCGACGAATTCCTCGGAATAAGCGTGAGCGGGGTTCTCTCTGTCGCGGGCGTGCACCCTTCAATCAACTGGAAATCCCTTTCCAATATCCCGGTTGCAGGCCAGCTTGTCTTCCTTGCCTTCTACACGAGTTTGGGCATGGTCCTCGGGGTTCTTGGAATGATCAGGTTGTTCATGAAGAAGAGACAGGAAGCTGTCTTCCTCATAATAACTTTCATCTTTATGAGTTTCATCTTTGTCGGCCTCTTTGACATAGTGCGGGACAAGGTTGTGCTGCACGTCATTCACAGAATGTACATCATCTCCTTTCTGATTTTTGGAATCTTTGTCGCGGCGGGCTACGAATTTGTGCTGGACCGTGCCGGAGTCAAAGCGAGAAAATATCTGATAGTAGGGCTGCTGGTCTTCCTTGCCATTATTACGGTCGGCCCCAACTCCAGGAATCCCAACAAGTCTCAGAACTGGCTGCTCTACGACTTCTGCGGAAATATGATACGCTACGAGCCGCACGGCTCCATTATGGTGGTGAGCGGCGACACGCTGTCCATGGGGCTTGACTACTACCAGATGGTCGACAAGAGAAGGCCGAATATTTACGTCATAGACCAGGAAAAGCTGACCTACCCCTGGTACTGCGACCAGCTCAGGTACAGGATGAAAGATGTGAACGTTCCGTTTCCGCTTTACGACGGGGTAAATTACCCTATACGGCAATTCCTCGAAGCAAACCCGGGAAGAAGGATGTATTTTTCAGGGCCGCGCGACCCCAGCATGGACAAAGATTACAAACTGCTGGCCTCGGGCCTGCTAAGAATAGCTTTTGACATGAAACAGGACGTGAAAGTGGAGGATCTGAAAGCCGAGAACGACCGCGCCTGGGCCAGATACGTCCTGAGGCGCGCTGAACCTAAGTTCTACGATCCTAACTCGTTTGAATCCGAGCTGGTAACCATTTACGCGAAAGCGCGCTTCAACCAGGGCTGGACCTATGATCTTTACGCCGGACAAATGCTCAACGAGGATATGAGGTCTGGACGCTCCATCTCGGCCGCGACCAAGAAGCTCTTCGGCTATTCTGAGAAGGAGTATCTTGACGCCATTAAGATGGACCCGGGATTTTCATCCCCGTACAAGAATCTCGGCATAATCTACGCAAATATTTACAGGGAGAAGAAAAAGACAATAGATATTTGGAAGAAGTACCTGCTCTATAACCCGAATGATTCGGAAGTGGAAAGGATTAAGGGTGAAATGCAGATGCTGGAGAAGATGCCGGATTAAATTTGCCGTTTATATTGAATTAACCCGCAACCGCGGCCTTAAGGGCCGCGGTTGTTTACTTTAAGCCCCCGGTTTGCTATACTTTACACATGGCTGTTATATTTTACTTCATATTCTGGTTTTTGGTGTTTTTTATGGTTCTGCTTTACTTTCTTTTCCCTGGTTACCTCAAGATTCTCGCGCTTTTTAGGAGAAAAACGGTATCCTCTGCAGGAGAAATACCTTCCGCGTCTCTGATGATACTCTACGGCCACAATCTTAAACAGCTGAAAGACAAGATAGAGAACTGTCTTTCGCTTGAACCTACCGGAGCGGCACTGGAACTGGTAGTTGCCGTAAACGAGCGCGATTCCTCTGTCGAGGCTCTGGTTTCCGGGTATTTTAAGAAAGGAGTTAAACTGTTTTATCCTGTCGAAAAAAAGACACCGGCCGAGACCATGGTTCTGTGTGTTACCGAATGTAATGGTGAGGCCGTGATTGTGACGGACACGGCATCTAAGCTTGATCCTTACGCGGCAAAAAACATTCTCAGGAAGTTCGCCGATTCGAAAACCGGTGCTGTTTCCGGAAAAGCGATTTACACGGGCGGCTCTGATAACTACCGCGGAGGCCTTAATGTATTAGAAGCGTACAGTGAATATGTGACCCGCCTGCTCGATGCCGCCGGGCTGGTGGTTTCCGCGAATATACTGCTCTACGCTTTCAGAAAAACAGCGGTTGACGGGATTCCGGCAGGTTCGGCTGGAAGCTCGGCGGTGCCGCTCCGGTCACTCTTTAACGGTTATGCCTCGCGTTTTGAACCGCTTGCCGTTACGGAACTTGAACTTCACGGCAAGGCCGGCGTGCTAGTGGAGGAGGAAGCACAGGAACTGGCTTCGGCTCTCGGTTCCGGAAGTTCCGTGAAAGAACTTTTCAGGAAAAAGAAGTTCAACTCGTGGCTTTGCGCGCTCTTGGATAATATTCTGCTTCCAGCTTCAGGTGTGGCGCTTCTGTTGCTTTTTGTCCTGAACATTTTATTGGTAGGTTATGATATTTCCTTTGTTTTTATTCTAGGAGGTCAGGTCGTTTTCTACGCGGCGGCCGCTACCGGTATATCAAAAACCGCATACTACGTTACGCTTCATAATTTTGCTTCTCTGAAAGCCGTCTACTATTTATGGCGCAGAAGGAACGTCTGAAACATAGGCTTTCGCAGTTCCCCCGGTTTGTGAATGTGCCTGCACAGTGCGGTTTTGTAAGCAGATAAATGCGGCCTGATATTTCGGCCCTGTAGGAGGCAATATGCCGGCATCAAAGGTCTACTTCACGAGCGCTCGCTGCACAGTCTGGGATTCAAGCTGTTCTCTGCCTTTCAAGTATGATCAGCTGCTGCTGCTTGCCGGCCTGAAGAAATATATCTCGCCGAAGGAGAAAGTGGCGGTAAAGATACATTTCGGCTCGCAGGGTTGTTTCCGCACGGTGCGCCCGGTCTTCGTAAGGAAGACGGTGGACGCAATAAAGGCCGCGGGCGGTAGACCCTTTGTCACCGATACCACCAGGATAGATTCCCTTGAGTATCTTGAGGTTGCGGCTTATAACGGTTACACTCACCTTACTTGCGGAGCGCCCGTGATTATTGCTGACGGGCTCTTCGGGAAGGACGCGGTTACGGTAAAGGTTCCCGGAGCGAAACATATTCAAGAGATAGATGTCGCAAGCGCGATTTATCACGCCGACGCTATGGTTGTGCTCTCCCATTTCAAAGGGCACATACAGGCGGGTTTCGGCGGCGCCATTAAGAATATGGGCATGGGAGGCGTAAGCCCCTTCACGCACTGCGGCCATAACAACAGGGGAAGGCTGCACTCGGTAAGCGCGACTCCGCCGGAATGGCAGAAGGGGAAGTGCACTTTCTGCGGCCGGTGCGAAAAAGTCTGTCCGACAAAGTCTATTAGCATCAAGGGAAAAGAATCCCTTAAGGTTAATAAGGATCTTTGCTGGATCTGCGGCCGTTGCGCGAGAATCTGCCCCGCCGAGGCGCTTGCGATGCCGATAACCTCAGAACGGCTTGCCATCCATATAGCGGAAGCCTCCAAAGCTGTAATAAGCACTTTTAAGCCTAAAAAAATCATCTATGTTAATTTCATTATGGAGGTCCAGCCGGAATGCGACTGCATGCCCGTGGCGGACACTCCCGTGGTCCAGGATCAGGGCATTCTTATAAGCGACGATTTGGTGGCGGTTGACCGCGCCTCGCTTGATATGGTCAACAGAGCAAAGCCTTTGCCGCAGTCCAGGGCTGAAGATTACGGTTTGAAAGAAGCCGGAGAAGTGCTGAGCAAAGTTAACAAGAGAGATACGAATATTACCATAGAGCAATCAGAAAAATACGGCCTGGGCTCCAGCAAGTATGAACTTATCGAGTATAAAAGCGAAGGCAAAGCCGGCAAAGCCGAAGAACACATTTAAGGCGGGAGAAATGGGCGAAAATATAACGAGAAAGATAATAAGGAAACATCTTGTATCCGGAGAAATAAAAGCGGGTGCCGATATTTCCATAAGAATAGACCAGACTCTGACGCAGGATGCGACCGGAACTCTGGCGTACCTTCAGTTTGAAGCCATGAAACTGCCGAAGGTAAAGACGGAGCTTTCAGTCTCGTATGTCGACCACAACACCCTGCAGGAAGGGTTTGAGAATTTTGACGACCATCTATTTCTGCAGAGTTTTGCCGCGAAATACGGTATCTATTTTTCAAAACCCGGCAACGGCATCTGCCACCAGCTGCACACCGAGCGCTTTGCCGCGCCGGGAAAGACTTTACTTGGTTCCGATTCCCACACTCCGACTTCGGGCGGCGTGGGAATGCTGGCTATAGGCGCGGGCGGGCTTGATGTCGCGCTTGCAATGGCGGGAGAACCCTTCAATCTTACGATGCCTAAGGTTGTTAAAGTGGAACTAAAGGGCAAACTTCCTGCCTGCGTTTCGGCGAAAGACGTAATCCTCGAACTATTGAAGCGCCGGACGGTGAAAGGCGGCGTCGGGAAAGTCTTTGAATACGCGGGCGAAGGAGTCTCTTTTCTTGAGGTTCCTGACCGCGCTACCATCTGTAATATGGGCGCTGAACTCGGCGCTACCTGTTCTATTTTCCCTTCCGACGGCGTTACAAAAGCTTTCCTCAAACTTGAAAAGAGGGAGAAGGACTGGGCCGAGTTGCTCGCCGATAAGGACGCTGAATATGACGAGACTATAGTTGTTGACCTTGCTGGGCTCGTTCCGCTCGCCGCCAAACCGCACAGCCCTGATAATGTCTCCGCTGTCAGTTCTTTAAAAGGCGTTAAAGTAAACCAGGTTATTGTCGGCAGCTGCACAAACTCTTCCTACCGTGACCTGATGGCCGTTTGGCATATAGTAAACGGTAAAAAAATAAGCCCGGATGTAAGTTTTGCGATTGCGCCCGGCTCTCGCCAGGTGCTGGAACTGCTCGCTCGAAACGGAGTACTCGCTGACTTAATTAAGGCGGGGGCTAGGATTCTTGAAACCGCCTGCGGCCCCTGTATCGGCATGGGGCAGGCGCCCTGCTCCGGCGGAGTGACGCTCCGCACTTTCAACCGCAATTTCAAAGGACGCTCAGGCACCGCGGACGCTTCCGTGTACCTTGTGAGCCCGGAGACTGCCGCCTATAGCGCGCTTCTAGGTGTTTTCTCTGATCCTGCTGAGTTGGGTTCCCTTCCGGAAATCAAGCTTCCCGCGGCAATTGATATAGACGATTCTCTTATTCTTGCCCCGTCGGCAACTCCGGATAAAGTTGAAGTTATCCGCGGGCCGAACATCAAACCGCTTCCCGCATTCAACGTTCCGGAAGAGACGGTGAAGGGCGGAGTCCTGATAAAACTTGGCGACAATATAACGACAGATGACATTATGCCTGCCGGCGCGAAGATACTGCCGCTCCGCTCGAATATTCCCGCAATCTCTCAGTTTGTCTTTTCCAAACTCGACAAGGATTTCGCCAAAAGGGCGCTTGAATCCGGAGGCGGTTTCATCATAGGAGGGACGAACTACGGGCAGGGCTCCAGCCGCGAGCACGCCGCTATTGCCCCGAAATATCTCGGCGTCAAAGCGGTCATAGCCAAATCGTTCGCGAGGATACACATGGCGAATCTTATTAACTTTGGCATACTACCGCTGACCTTCGATTTGGAATCAGATTACGAAAAGCTCTCGGCGGGAGACACTCTTGAAATTAGGGGTTTTAAAACGGGTTTAAGCGGCGATGAACTAACGGTAAACAACCTGACGAAGAAAGAAAAGTTTAAGGCAAAGATAACCTTGAATGCCAGGCAGAAGGAGATAATACTGGCCGGAAGCCTGCTCAACGCCGCTACTTCTTTCCTAAATAATTAGCTCCTACTTTGAGCACGGATTTAATATCAAGGCTGCACTGAAGGTTTAATTCCGAGAGAGTGACATTGTAGCAGGCCTTGCAGTAGTCAAGTTTTGAGAGTTTCTCAAATGCGCCCTTCAAACCGCCGGCGTCCTTTATGTTTCCCGCCGGGAGAGTGCCAACCGTCTGGTAGCACGGATAGACCCCGCCGCTTGATTCAATGTAACAGAAGTGCTTCCCCGCAAAACACCTCACCAGCGTTTTTCTCTGAGCGGCCTGGAGTTTTTCTATGTCCGCGCCGAAGAGTTTTTCTGAAGAGAAAGTAGGCCAGCAAAGAGCCTGGTTGAAGTTTCTGTCGGAATAATAAATCGGAGCGCCTTTGGATTTAAGCTCTATTACTCGCCCGATCGCCTGCCTGTAGGTCTCATCGGAAAGTTTCAGCCCGTCTTCTCTTTTGTCCGTTCCCTTAAGTTTTGACACGGCAATGTTGAAGGCGCTCTTTACGCCTTTTTCTTCTGCCAGCTTGACGAGATAGTCAATGTCGGCCATGTTTTCGTCTATAAGGCAGGAGAAGAGCAGCACCCTGAGTTTATTTTGCTTTGCCGTCTCAATGGCTTCCATTACCTTCTTAAAGTTTCCCGCTACGCGTATTTTATCGTGGTGCGCTTCGGTGCCGTCAAGACTCAGGACTACCAGGTCTATCTTGTCCTTTATCTTTTCGGCGTAGCGTCCCAGCAGCACGCCGTTCGTGCAGAGACTCATTTCCATTCCGGCCTTGCTGATATAAGCTATAATTTCGGCGACATCCTGCCTGACCAGAGGTTCACCGCCCTCAATAGTTATTCTTTTAGTCCCCAGTTCTCGCGCTTCATCGATGGTCTTGGTTATGGTATCAAAATTCAATTCTTCGTTCTGTACTCTCCCGTAGGAACCGTAGCAGTGGGTGCAGCGCAAGTTGCACTTGCCTGTTATGGCCCAGTTAATAATGAGCGGCGCTGAATGTCCGGATAGCTTTGATCCCAGCAGCGAGGAGCCGAGCCGGACTTTGTTTATGAGCGACATGTTATTTCCTCCCGAGCAGTTTTTCTCCGAGCCGGTAAAGAACTTTCTTCTTAAGGTCAACGGCCTTATTGGGGCACATCTCGTGGCAGCAGTAGCATCTGATGCATTTGGAATGGTCTATGACCGCCCGTTTCTTTTTTATAGATATAGCCTTCATCGGGCAACCCTTGGCGCAGACGGCGCACCCAGTGCAGTTTGAGTTCATGTCCGGTTTTAAAGTGAGCAAGTCCTTCGCCATCAGGGCGAATAGCCTGGTAACGGCGTTGGGGTTTACAAAACCATAAATGCTTGCAGAAGTATCCGGCATTTTAAAGTCTTTAACTATTTCGTACGAGCCCGTAAGCTTGATTGAATCCGCTTCCAGGATGCCTCTTTCCGAGGCCTTTTTGAGCAGAGGGTAAGACATGAAGGGGAAACCGATAAGATCGCAGAATACCTTGTCAGCCGCGCAGGTATTTGTCGAGGCAATCAGGTATCCTGCCGGTTTCGGTGTCCCGCCGGTTGGGCCGTTGCCTTCCATGCATACCACGGCGTCTATAACAGAGAGGGCAGGTTTGACGAACCCCGCGATATCAAGCAGCATGTCCGAGAAATTCTCTACATTCTTGAGTTTCGCGTGGTAGGCGCCTTTGCTTATGCCTGCTACCGTTCCGAAGAGATTTTTAGTAGCTCCCGTAATACAGGTAAAGGCGTGTGTTTTTCCTTTTGCCAGGTTGAGCACCCCGTCCGCGTTCAAAACCGGAGAGATAAGTTCCGCCAGTTTTACGGCTTTTCCGTTTTGTATTCTGGCCGTAACGCTTGAAACGTCATAGTTAAACTCAACCGGGAGCCCTTTTAGATGTTCAAAATAGCCGGACTGCTCGTAAATCTTTTTCAGCGATTCAGGGGAATATTTAATGGCGGCGTTCGGGGAATCCATAATTACGGGGGTTACTCCGGCTGAAAGCAGTTCCTCGCAGAAAGCCCAGACAACCGCGGGATGAGTGGTAATTGCCTCTTCCGGTTTTGCGGGGGTTATCAGGTTTACCTTAACAGCGACCCTGCCGCCCTTTTTATAGAGCGCGTTTACACCGCCGAAGTGTTTGAATATTTCAGAAGCGGAGGCCTTTAACAGGTTTGAGTCGTATGAGGGGCATTTCCTGATAATAACTTCCGTCATTTTTCCACCTTGTGGAGCTTGTAATTAAAATCAATGTTATCGGCTTTGTATCTGCCTTTGACGACGCCCCACAGAAAGCCGATGCCGTAGGTTAGGTGCGCGATGAAAGCTAGCGCAGGGTAAAGCGGGGCGGCAGCCGGTTTTGGCAGCCACGGAAGTATGATAACAAGCGAATAAACAGCCAGCGGAAGCGCAATTGCCGGGTATCCTGAAATGAGAAGCGCCGGGATAAGCGCGGCGCAATAGAGAAAAAGGAGTGAAGGGGCAAGCAGCTCGGGGCGCAGGCTTTTTGGAGACAACCGGGTCTGTTCCCCGCGTCCGCGTCCGTACACGAACATCTGCTTCAAAAAATGCCTGAATGTCTTTCTCTGCGAGCGGTAAATAAAAAACTCCGGGCTGTAATAGATTTTCACGCCGGCCAGTTTGAGCCTGAAGATGAATTCATTTTCTTCGTTCGGGTAGAGTTTTTCGCTGAACTTGCCGAATTTATCGAATATTTCCCGGCGCACGAGGAGATTACAGAGGATGAGTTCTGAATCGTCAGTTTCCCTTAGAGTTCCCCGCTTTGAATATCTGGAAGAGATACTGCCTACAGCGAGCGGGCTGGAAAGCACGGCCCCGAAATTCTTCATGAGATAGGTGTCGGTAGCTGGCGTAAGCGTCGGGCCTCCGAGCACGCCGAGTTCACGGCCTTTGGCCGCCAGCACTCTCTTGAATTCCGCCAGAGCTTTTTCTGTTACACAAGTGTCATTGTCTATGAAGTAGACGAATTCACCCTGCAGCGGGAGTCCCAGGCAGATGTTTCGCTGTTTGGTTGGTTGATTCCCGCTAATCGCGTAAATCTCACACTCTATGTCGTTCTTTTCACAGGCTTCCCTTGCAAGTTTGGCTGTTCCGGAGACATCCTCCGATTCCCTGTGAGGGATGATGAAAGATATAAATGTTTTATTCGCCATAATCCTTCAGGTGTCCAAGGAGGGAGAGCATCCCTGTCACGGCAAGCTTTATATCCTGGAGCCTGCGCAAGGTGATAAGCGATTTGAACATGAAGAGCGGGTGCAGGTGTATCTTCCACATTTTCTTGCACCAGGCAGCGTTGTCAAAGGTTCCTTTCACAATGTCGTGCTCCATATCATAGAGGGTGTAGTCTGAAGCGTTGCCCGTCAGATAACCGTTCTTCTCGGCATAGATGAAAAGAGGGGTGCCCGGGTACGGAAGGATTATGCTCGACTGCATGGAGTCGCCGAAATGGGTCTTGTAAAGCATAAGTTCCTTTGCCTTGAGGTAAGTGTTCTCGGCGTCCTGCTCGTTCTCCCACGGATAGCCGACCATAGTTGTAAGGAGCACGGCGAACCCGTAGCGTTTGGCGGTCTTGATGCCTTTTTCAATTGCCGCGAAATCTTCGTCTTTCTGGATTATCTTAAGCGTCTTGTCATTCGCGGATTCAAGTCCCACCTTCAGCAGGCGGTATCCTATTTTTTTAAGCAGTGCGCATCTTTCTTCGGTAAGCGCGTCTGCGCGCGCGTTTGAGGAGATGTAGAACTTGCCGAGCAGCTTTCTTTTTTTCAGTTCCTCGTAGAGTTCTTTCAGCCAGCCTTCGTGCCAGGTGCCGCCGGATTCGTTGTCATCAAAAATTTCCTTTACCCGGTATTTCTTCACGAGTATTTCTACTTCCTCAGCGAAGTTAGCAGCGGAACGAAGTTTTGCCGCTCTGCCCCAGAGCGCGTGCTGCCAGATACAGAAAGCGCATTTACCGGGCTTTTCGGATACAAGCCCGGAAGGATTAGCGCTGGCGCCTCCGCAGCCCCTGCCTGAAAGGATGTAGGCCGCCGGTTTGTAGAGATAGGCCTCGCCGTACTTCTCCCAGTGAGTAAGGTCTCTGTCTATGAAGGGGGCCGAGTCAAGGTCGTAATCCTTTATTGCCCCGGAATTAGCCGTCGTGCCGTTCTCTCTGAAATATACTCCGCCCGGCATCGAGGAAATCTTTCCGTTGAGGAAATCAAGAAGTCCCGTGATAATAAAATCGTAATAGCCGGTGGTGACGACATAATCAATAGCCGCGGATTTGAGGGTTTCTTCCGGGAAAAAGGAAACGTGGTCGCCGCAGAAGATTATTTTTGCGCCGTATTTAGCCTTGAGTTCCGCGGCTATCTTCAAGTGAAGTCCGAAGAGAGGGGCCTTGGTTTCCATTATGATGACATCGGGCTTGAACGCGTCCAGCTTGCCGGTGCACTCTTCCGCGCTCAATCTGAGGTTTATGGCGTCAAGAAATAGCGTTTCGTACCCGTTCTGTTTCAACATAGTGGCCGTGGACGCCGGGATAAGGGGGAATATCCTTATCTCTTTTGAGCTTGTGAATTTGAACTGGCGGTTCTGGCCAAGCAGAGGAAATTGGCCGTTTTTGAGAGTCGGGGGATAGTAAATTGCCGCTTTGCCGTATTTCATGCGTTAACTCCTTAAGAAAAGTGAGTTGAACCGGATTCAATTATATAACAGCGGAAGGGTTAAAACAAGGCTGTTCTGGGAAAGTGCAGGCGCGGATAGCTTTTTCAAAGCCAGAACAGCGGAACTATTGAAAGCGCCGTCACAATCCCGCTGACCAGGAAAGGAAGGTCCACGGATATGCCAGCCAACCAGCCGGCGATTATCGGCCCGAGGATAGCTCCCAGCGACCCGAGCGCCGCGGCCTCGCTGGTATCCCTCCCGCGGCTTTCCGGCCTCGCGAACTCCTGAATGAAAGAAGTATTTATCGGAGACCAGAAGGCTGCCCCGAAGAAGTCGTGCGTGAGCCAGAGGCAGGTCGCAATCCAGAAATTTGGTATAAGCGCCGCAGCTCCTATGGCCAGCCCCTCGTAAATCATCGACAGGATATAAACCTTTTTAAAATCCTTTCTCTTTATGAAGTTCCCGAATACGAACATCGGCAGTCCGAGAGTAAACCTGTGTATCATTAGAATGACCGCGACCACGGCAGCCCCGAGCAGGAACTTGTTCTTGAAAAAGAGCGGCATAAAGAACGAATGACTAATGGAAACGCCAAGGTTGAAAATGAACATTGTCGCTGTCAAGAGCAGCAGTTTCGGCGGCAGGTTGATTTTGACAAGGTCCTTAAAGCCGATGGCTGCCTTACTGCCGTTCCCTTTAAAGCTTTCTTTGAACTGAGAGGAGAAGAAAATAAAAGTTAAGAACAGTATCACTCCGCAGGCATATAGCGGAAGCGAGGCCTGCGCGGGGGAAATCTTTACTTCTTTCGCGAGGAACCCGGACGAGATCATCCCGCCGGTCATGATTATTCCTGCTATTAAGGTCCCCGCGCCCTGGAGGAAAAATTCTATGCCGATTATCTTGGAGATTATCTTGTGGAAATCCTTCTTGGTGTTTTCAAATACGAGGATTGACCTCATGGTGTCGCGGACTATCAGGGAGGCCTCGCGGATGGTCTTAAAGGAGGCCTGCGCTATCAGTCCCGGGAGCAGCGGAGTAGCAAGGATGCTGAGCGATGAGAGCAGCAGCCCTATGGAGTAAAAAGGTTTTCTCCCTATCCGGTCGGAATGCGCCCCGACATACATTCTCAGGAAAAAAATCAGCCCGGAGGATATTCCAAAGATTAGCCCCATCTTCGCGTAGGAAATGTTTATAGAGTCAAAGAAATAGGGAAGGGCGAAATCGTACATGCCTAAGCAGACGTTGAATAGGGCGGAGGAAATAAGTATGATCCAAATATTACGGTTCAATAAGGCTCCTTCAATAAAAGTTTATAAGGTTTGTAAGGTTAATAAGGTTTTTAAGGTAAAGGCAACTCCCACAACCTTTGTACTTTGGAAACTTTGCCTTTGTCATGCTTCTACGGTTTTGGCACTTACCTTACAAACTTTACAAACCTTATGAACCTTATAAACTTCTCAAGACTTAGTTGCTACGAATAATATTACCACAACGCTATTTCATAAACCATATTAACCTATTGACTGCCACCACCATCAATACTATAATCGACAAAGCGTTATCCGGAGGCCATTTAATGAAACGCAAGATTGTCTTAGTCGGCGGCGGCAGTTTTAAATTCGCCCCCGGAATTATGAAGAACGCCCTGCTTTCAAAGCACCTGCACGATTCGGAATTTGTCCTGTTTGACCCTAACAACGAACTTGCCTCCCTGATGCTGAAACTCGGGCTTAGAATGAACGAAACTTTAGAATCAGGCCTCAAATTAAGA
>CAITPB010000112.1 GCA_903894145.1 Candidatus Firestoneibacteriota bacterium
GCGCGCTTTTTCCGGGCTGGTCGCAAGGCCGGGATAGTTAACCCAGCCGACCTTGGGATTCTTCTCAAGGTACTGTGCGACAGCCAGGGCGTTCTCCGCGTGACGCGGGAGACGCAGGTGCAGGGTTTCAAGCCCCTGCAGGAACAGGAACGAGTTGAAAGGCGAGAGCGCGGGCCCCAGATCGCGGAGCAGCACAACGCGCGCCTTTATAATGTAAGCGATATTGCCAAGGGGTTTAAGCGCCTCAACAAATTTAAGGCCGTGGTAACTCGGATCCGGATCCGCAATGAGCGGAAACTTGCCGTTGGTCCAGTCGAATTTCCCGGAATCAACGATGAGGCCGCCGAGCGAAGTGCCATGCCCGCCGATGAATTTCGTAGCCGAGTAAACAACTATATCCGCGCCAAAGTCAATGGGCCTTACCAGGTACGGAGAGACCGTGTTGTCAACTACCAGCGGTATCCCGTGTTTGTGCGCGACTTTCGCGATGCCTTCGATGTCGGCCACGTCAAGCTTCGGGTTGCCGATGGATTCCGCGTAGACAGCCTTGGTCTTCGGCGTTATGGCTTTCTCAATTGCATCCAGGTCATTCGATTTTACGAACTTCACCTTGATGCCGAACTTCGCGAAAGTATAATGGAAAAGGTTGTAGGTCCCTCCGTAGAGATTATCGGCCGAGACTATCTCGTCTCCGGCCTGCGCTATATTCAGGAGCGCGAGCGAGATAGCCGACGAACCGCTCGCCACGGCGAGCGCGCCAACTCCCCCGTCAAGAAGGGCTATCCTTTTCTCAAGCACATCCGTGGTCGGGTTCATAAGGCGCGTGTAAATATTGCCGAACTCCGTCAATCCGAAAAGCCGGGCAGCGTGGTCTGTGTCCTTGAACTGATACGAGGTGGTCTGATATATAGGCACCGCTCTTGAGCCGGTTGTAGGATCCGGTTCCTGCCCGCCGTGCAATGCCAGTGTTTCTACCGTCAATTTCGTGTCGATTTTGCTCATTGTGTTATCTCCTTTGCCGCTGAATTTTTTTTGATTTCCGTAAAGTCGACAGACATAGTAGACTTTTGTTTCAAAAAAATATCCTAAATCGCGTAATTCACTGCCTCATTGCTCCGAGCTTTCACTCTGTCGACAAGATCCTGATAAGTTGTCTTGTCAACCACTTCGTTTATCTTTTCCCTCACCTCCTGCCACACACTCTTGAGCACGCAGCCGTTTTCAAAATCGCATTTTGTATAACATGACTTGCTTACACAAGTTATCGGGGATGTAGGGCCTTCGATAAGCCGGACTATTTCCCCTAGAGTAATCGCAGAAGGCGCTTTCGCCAGCCAGACCCCGCCCTTGGGCCCCCTCACCGTATTTATGTATCTTGCGTTCTTGAGCAGGGTGATTATCTGCTCAAGGTATCGTTCCGGTATGTCCTGGCGCTTTGCGATATCCTTGATCTGAGTAACTCCCTTTCCGTAGGTCAGGGCCAGATCCAGTATTATCTTTGTCGCGTAGTCGCCTTTGAATGATATTTTCATTTTTCCTTTCCCTACTTTGTCTATCGTCTTACGGGATTATAGCAAAACTTCTTTTTTTTGTCAAGTTCTTTTTTTCTTTTTTTGCCAAAGGAAGGCTTATTCGCATTAAAATCATTGCCAGGATGCGCTTATTGAATACACTGTTTTTGACTTTTTTTGCGCCCTGATTTAAAAAAAGGCCGCCGGTTAATCCCGGAGCCCGGCGGCCAGTGAAGAAGGAGTGCTTGTTCCATTAGACCCTTAAACAGGAGGCGGAACAAGCCCAAGGCTAAGCCTGCGGTTGGCTTGCCTGTTATTTGTTTGCGCTTGCCAGATTAGTAGCAATCGGCCGGGAAAAGTTCATATTCGAAAAAGTTATTACTTAAACTTTTTCAGCAATTCCACATATTCTGCCGAAGTCAGTACTCCGTCCCTGTAGGCTTCTTTCGCTTCATCGGCGGTCTTGATATCGTCCTTATTAAGCTTCTCTTTTTTTGGCTCTTCGCCTTCAAAGCCATATATCTGCAGCCTGCCTATGCCTCCCCAGTAACAATACATATTTCCCGGAAAGACCGGATCAAGTTTAATCCGAATGGTATCTGTCTTGAATTTCTCTTTAATAGTAAGTGAGTAGAGCGAATTTTCATTGTAGGTGTTCACAGTCTTAATTTCCTTGTACACCGGATCCATGCAGAGTATTTGAAAGTTATAAAGGCCCGGATACTCTTTGCTGTCAAGCCCGCCTCTCGTGAACTTATACTTTGGCAGGTCAAAAACAATTTTTGTGACAGTGTAGACCTTCGGCAGAATGATATCAACATAAACATCCGATTTAACGCTCAGATATTTTTCCATCTTCCAGCCGTTTTTTCCCGCGGTCAGATTGACGGCGTCATACTTGATATCCTTAAGCGTGTCAAGCCTGATTTCTTTTGCCGAAAGCAGCCCGGCAAAAAGCATTATAAGAATAAGCCCTGTTTCCTTCATTTTCCCCCTCCTTTCGCATAATTGGCCCCTACAACCAATTATCATTGCAATTTATAGTATTCTTTTCAAGCAAAAAGAATCGCTTGTAATGCAGCGCAATATCTAATAAAATTAGCCATGTTTAGAACCCGTTTTAAAAAAGAGATAGTCGCCGAGTTTCTTCCTCCTTCCCATAAGGGGCGGAAACAAAAGGTCATCATACTCTGTGACGGAATGCCTTCAATCCCGAGGAAACAACTGCTCGCGGGATTTCTCGCTTCAAAAGGATTCTGGGTAATATACCCCAGGTACCGCGGCTCGTGGGAAAGCGGCGGCGAATTCCTGAAATTCTCTCCGGCTGAAGATATCTCCGCTATCATTGACGAGCTTCCAAAGGGCCTGGCAGAACCGGCTTTCGGGAAGCAATGGAATTTGTCGCCGGACGAGATATTTGTTTTCGGAGGAAGTTTCGGCGGAACGACTGCCCTAATGGCTTCGCTTGATCCGCGCGTAAAAAAAGTTATAGCCAACTGCGCGGTTGTTGACTGGGCTATCCTGCCGCAGGAACAGAAGAAGGAAACTTCCAATAAAAGTTACGCGGCATATATAAAAGAGGCCTTCGGGAACGGCTACCGCCTGCCGGAGAAAAACTGGAAGAAACTTTTCAGCGGAAAATTCTTCAATCCCGCCGATCGCGCTGACGAGTTAAATCCTTCAAAGATAATGATGTTTCACGCGAAGGATGACCCCTACATTCCCTACAAAGGCGTAAAAAGGTTCGCGGACGCCGCCGGCATCAAACTTAACACGCTGACGCGCGGCGGGCACATCAGCACGGAATACATAATACGCAAGTACTGGCCCAAGATAAAGACATTCATAGGCGGCAACAACAATTAACGCCAAAAGGAGCTTCAGATGAAACTGCTTAAACTTGTCATGCTGGCCGCGGTGATTCTTTCCGCAAATCTCTGCCTTGGAGAGAAACTTTCCTGGATCGGCTGGCACGGGCAAAACCACGACAATATCTCTGCGGAGAAGAACCTGCTCAAGGACTGGCCTAAAGAAGGCCCGAAGCTTCTCTGGAAGTTCGACGCCTGCGGCAGGGGATTTTCTTCGGTCAATATTGCCGGAGGAATGATATTCACGGCCGGCGACATCAAGGGAAAGACCGTCATAACCGCGCTTGACCTTGGCGGCAAGCTTCTCTGGACGGCGCAGAACGGCGAAGGGTCTATGGGCAAAATGCTCATACTTAAATACCCCGGCTCAAAATCAACTCCGGTTTACAGCGAGAGAATGCTTTACCAGTTAAACGGCAGCGGAGACCTTATCGCTCTTGAAGCGAAGACAGGCAAGAAAGTTTGGGGCCTAAACCTTGTAAAAGACTTTAAAGGAAAAGCCGGCAACTGGGGTTACGCGGAAACCGTTACCATAGACGGCGGAAATCTGCTCTGCATGCCGGGCGGCAGTGATGCGCTGATCATAGCGCTTGATAAAAAGACCGGAAAAAAAGTTTGGGCGTCCGAAGGCATCAAGGATGACGCGTCCTACTGCTCGGGGGCGCTCATAACCCATAAAGAGAAGCGCCAGTACCTGACGATGAGCGCGAAGAATGCCCTGGGCCTGGATCCCGCGACAGGCAAAATACTCTGGAATTTTGAGCACATCACAAAATACGATATAAATCCCATAACTCCCGTCTATAAAGACGGCTTTATCTACATCACCAGCGGCTATGGTTCCGCAGACGCTATGATTAAGCTTAGCGATGACGGGGCTTCCGCCTCACAGGTTTGGTCGAGCAAAAAACTGGACTGCCAGCTCGGCGGCGTCGTGCTTGTCGACGGCTATGTCTACGGCTCGGGGGATACTGTAAAAGGCTGGCACTGCCTGGACTGGAAGACAGGGAATGAAATGTGGGTTAACAAAGGCGTCGGAGCCGGCGCCGTGCTCTATGCAGACGGGATGCTCTACTGCCTGGGCGAGAACGGGCAGGTTGCGCTTGTAGAGGCCTCGCCTTCAAGCTACAAGGAACACGGAACCTTCTCTCTTCCCGACGGAGGGGATAAATCCTGGAACCATCCGGTCATTCTTGACGGGCGCCTGTATCTAAGGCGAGAGAATAACCTTTACGCTTACGACATAAAAGGAAAATAGAATGAAGCGCCATTTCGACCCTCAGCACTATCACCGGGCACTTTATAAAACCACCGAAAGAAAACTTGCTTTCAGGAAAGGAACAGCGTTTTTGAAGTGGAAATCCGCGCTCTTGCGGAAGCTGAAAGAATTGACCGGTTATGAAGAGCCGGAGAAAAAACCGCTGAAAATTACCTGGGGCGAGGCCAAGGAATTCCCCTCGTTCACCAGAAAGCGCCTGGTCTTTAATTCCGAGGAATATGCGGATGTTCCTGCCTACCTTCTTATACCAAAAGGCGTGAAAGGGAAGAAGCCGGCGATGGTCTGCCTGCAGGGCCATACAACCGGGTTCCATCTTTCCGCGGGAATAACCAGATATCCCGGAGACGCGGGAGCCATAAGCGGCGGGCGGGACTTCGCGGTACAGGCAGCCTTGAACGGCTTTGTCGGACTGGCAATAGAACAGCGGTGCTTCGGTGAAAGGAGGCTGAAGCTTCAGAAGTATATGTGCGACCATCCCTGCACGGATGCGGCTCTGCACTCGTTTATGCTAGGCAAGAGTATGATAGCGGAGCGCGTGCGGGATGCCCAAAGAGCAATTGACCTGTTGGAAACTCTGGATTTTGTAGACAAAAAAAGAATCGGCTGTGTCGGAAACTCCGGCGGCGGCACAATTAGTTTTTATCTGGGAATTTTTGATAAAAGGATAAAACTTGCTGTCCCAAGCTGCACCTACTGCACTTTCAAAGAGTCGCTTATGAGCATCTGGCACTGTGTTGACAACTACATTCCCGGTATCTTAAAATACGCCGAAATGGGGGACCTTGCGGGACTGCGCGCGCCGAAGAAACTGCTGATAGTGGCCGGAAAGCGTGATAAAATATTTCCTTTGACGGGCGTAAAGGAAGCCTTTAAAATAACTGAAATAATATTCTCGGCCGCAGGCGCGAAGGACAAAATGAAGCTTTTGATTGGTCCAAAGGGACATCAGTTCTACCCGGAACAGGCCTGGCCGCTGATTAAGAAAATGATCAACAGCGATTAAAAATTACTTTGGTTCATAAACCACATAAATTGCAGGACGCTGCTTCACATCTTTAACATTGCAGGAATAGGCCCTGGCCTTTTCCTGCCCGGAACCATATATTATGAAGCCATAGTTCTTGTGTTTTCCGTCCGTCCAGAACTTAACTGCTTCCTTAAAATCAAAGATCCCGGTCTTTTCATAGCAAACGCCATAAGCGATATAAACCGGCCAGAAATCAGGGTCATCTCCCAGCCAGGAGAACCCGTTACTATCCTGCCAGAATTTATCCTTCGCGTACCTCGTCCAGGTATATTCTTTCTCCACCCACGGTCGGTTGCACGCCTCCACGGCGTACGGCCCGCCGGGCCCTTTGGCCAGAACCAACACCAGCTGCGCTGACAGTATCTCTGCTCCTTCTGGTATTACCGAAAGGTCTGCCTGCATAAGCGGCGCTCTCCCCCGCGAAAATAGTTCAAGGCTTGGTGCGCCGGCAATATTTGCATAATTATGCAGGTTAACCGAGGCAGGACCGTGACAACTCAACCCGCAATCCTTCCACCCCGTATATAATTTTGACGGGGCTTGGGGATCATATCCTGCGTCTCCGGAACGGAACACTGAAAGCAGCGCTTTCGGGTGAGTTTTTTTGATTTCTTCGTATTGCGTCGATAGAGCCTTTTCTATCTCTGCCGCTGATTTTCCGGCAAGGGGATTTTCCTGCCCGCTCATCTTGCTGTAGAAGTCCGAAACATTGGCGGCGGTGAGATTGCCGCCCAAGATACCGAATTTAGGAATGAGTTTTTTTTCGAACCGGAGCGCGGAATTTGCGAGATCAAGCGGTTCCTGGAATCTGAAGGGAGTGATAGTTTCCGGTTGCTTTGTGGTAAGTCTGATATTGTCTATGTATATCTGCTCGCCTTGCTTTGGGGCATACATTCCGATGTAGAATTCCGCCACAGGATCGACAGCCTGAGGATAAAGATCAATGACGGTGTTTTTCCCCGCATTCAAGCGGGCTATCTTCACCCAATCATTCTTGCCGTATTTTGCAACGAAGAAGACAACACATTCCCTGCTCACGGTCACATCGGCCTTAAAAGTCTTGTAGACGCCCCAGATGTTCTTATCGGCAGGAAGCGCTGCAATTTTTACGGCAGGCATATTCCCGCCGTTGAAAGTAAGCTTCAGGGCATATTCCCCCTCCGTCGCGTTCTCCTTGACCCTCTCCGCCTTTATCTCGGCGGTTTCAGGCTTCAAACCCGGCACGCTTGAAGAGCTCCAGTTCGCCGCGGCGTCCTGTTCTTCAAAACTAAAGACCGTGATTTCTTCGGCAAGGGCAAAACTTGAAAATAAAACGAGCAGGACGATTAGTTTCTCACGAGTTCAATAAGGAAGTGCAACACTTAGGGGGTTATGATAACCTAAGTGTCTATGAAAAAGCAATATAAGCACTTCAGTATCGAAGATCGAGATTTGTTATGTGCGTATCACAA
>CAITPB010000113.1 GCA_903894145.1 Candidatus Firestoneibacteriota bacterium
ACCGGGGAGGGAGTGCGTAAAGCAGCTCCTTCCCGGCCTTAAAGACGAGCTTGCCGTGGATTTTACCATAGGCAATGTGGAGAACGCGGCATCGGGATTTGGAGTTACCCCTTCGGTGCTTGACGAGCTCTTCTTTTACGGGCTGGACGCCGCGACTTCAGGAAACCACATCTGGGACAAGAAAGAAGTAATGAACATAATAGACTCGGAAGAACGGCTTCTCCGTCCAGCCAATTATCCGGAAGGCGTAAAGGGAAGGGGTTCAAGGGTTTTTAGGACGAAAAACGGCGTAAATATTGGGGTCTTGAACCTTGAAGGCAGAACCTTTATGACTCCAATTGACTGCCCGTTTCGGATCGGGAAGGCCGAGGTCGCAAAACTCAAGGCCGACGCCAGGATAATAATTGTTGATTTCCACGCTGAAGCCACCTCCGAGAAGAACGCCCTCGCTCATTATCTTGACGGTTCAATCACGGCCCTGCTTGGCACCCACACGCACGTTCAAACCGCGGATGAGAGGGTGTTCTTGGGCGGTACCGCCTATATAACCGACACCGGTATGACCGGTCCCTACGAGTCGGTTATCGGGATAAAGAAAGAGATGGCTCTGGAACGGTTTCTGACCTCGGTAAAAGCAAAGTTCGAGGTCGCGGAAGACGGCGCTGCTCTTGCCGGTTGTCTTATTGAAGCCGACGAAACTACCGGACTTGCGAAGTCCATACAGAGGATTTACCGACCGCTTAACTGAAAAAAAGACGCCTTTCTTTCAGGCGAAATCCACGCCGCAAACCCACCATACTCATTTCGCTGTCATACTTTTAGCGGAATGCTTTGTTGACATAACCTTTATTTTTATTGTATAATTTACCAAATGGCGCCCCGGAAAAACCAAAAAAAAGTTTCACTCTTTCTATGCCTACTGCTCTTCCCATTTGTTCTTTTTTCTGGAACAACGCTTGTAACGGCAATAAACAGTTCCAGATCAGGCTTCCCGACTGTTTGGGACAAAGGAGATTGCTATCCTTCAAATCAAAGACGTATTGTTGAATTAAGCGACGGCACGCTTGTGGCCGTTGCGGGCAACGCGTTCTTTGTCTCTTTTGATAACGGCAATTCTTTTACAAGTGCCACTCCGCTGACAGCCAGCGGTATAAGCCTTGCAAGAGATTCTTCGAACAATTTATTCTTCTCCTACAGCTTGCCCAGCGGGACATATTCCATTATTAAGAAATTCACTTACAACTCTTCCACCGGGGCGATTGCCGCCTCAGGCACGCCCTATACTGTTGCAGCATTTGCCCCGCCTTTAAGCGCGGTTACTCCTTTTAACGATTACCTGTATCTGGCAAACGCAAACACGGGACAACCCTTCGACAAGTATCTTTACTCCTCGGACGCGGGGAATTCCTTTTCGTCGCTATTTCCGATTCCGCAGTCAGGAGGTTCTTCTGTCCCAACTCTATCTGCCGGCTATGACTCCATATTTACTACCTCTACGACTAATTCCGGATACAGTCCCGTGTACCTGTCAAAATTCAAGTCAAACGGCACCTATGTTTCCGGGGAAACTATTTTGCTGGCTAACGGAGATACGCAGCCTTATTGGACAGGCTCCGACCACATTCTTTGGTCCGGCAGGACTGTTTGCACTGACGACAGCGCGCTTCATTATGTGGGGAAATATAAAGGCAATATTGTTTACGCGAAGAGAAGCGCTACAGGTTTTTGGGACAACAACTGGACACAGCTTTCTACAACCGGTGATATTGTCGCTTGGCCCAATGTAACCACAGACGGTTCTAACCTGTGGGTCTTCTGGGGGCACTTGAACACATTAAACGGCGATTACAGCATAGTCTATAAAAAATGGTCTGCTGCCACCCAGGCCTGGGACGCTTCCGAGACGGTCTTCAAAAATTCTCCGATACCGGTGGCTTTTGACAAGGTTTTCTGCTTTTCCAGCATGAACAACAACTACACCGATATGACCGTGCAGGCTTCAAATTCCACGGCCAGCGATATCAAGAATACAAACGGCTGCGCACTTACGAATAAGGGGGACAGGATATTCCTTGGTAAATCGACGCCGTTTAGCGCTTTCTTCCCGACCGGAGCGGGCGGCACGTGCGGCGATTATGGCACTGCTTTTCCTCTTTCTTACAACTCATCACCGGCATATTGTATCGCGCTTCTAAAATACTATTACTGGTCATCCACATCGGGTAACTGGCAGAGGTTTATGCCTACGCAGCCGGAGACTATAACCGGAGTTGGCGCCGCGCTGTCACAATCATCCTTATGGGCCACAAGCGCCTGGTGGTTGGGCGCGCTCTCTTTATGGGGAACCTTTCCCGCCGGCAATTCTCCTTCAGACTGGGTGCCGACCAGCGTGAACGGAATATCTAATTACTGGATAATGCTGCAGGCTGGCTGGAGGGCGACGGCGTTTGCGGATTCAGGCGCCGCTTATTCCAGTCCCTACTCGCTTAACGGCAAAACTCTTATCTTAAACACGGAATCAACATCTCCCGCGTCCGCAACCGTAACTTTTACTTCCGCCGCGACTGACTGTTTGTCCGCGATGAATCAGATTAACGCGCAGATCGGCAGTACCGGAGTTACCTGCTTCGGTTCAACCGGGAACGGTTATCCTTTAACAAGTCCGAACTGCAGGCTTATCCTTCAGTCAAGCGGTCCGGAATACACGCTTGGAGCCGGCCCGACCAGCACTTCGTTTTTGTCTATAATCGGCGGAACAGCACTTGGCACTCTCGGTTTCTATACGGGCCGTTATCAAGAATCCGGTAATTATAATTATGGCGCGGCCGGAGGCTGCCAGCTTGACAGCATCTATATGTACAGGAATAATCCGGCCTCGTTCTCGCTTCCGTCAAGGGTGAATACAGTAGTGCCAATTATGTGGTCGGAAGCGAATTATAACAGCGGCAGCCCGGGTAACCCGCCTTCCGCGCTGATGTCCGTGTATCTTGACAAAATATTTCTAAAACCGCTGGTGAGCTCGCTTTCCCCGGTTTCCGGGCTTAATACTTTAATAACAACCACTACCATAAAAGGAACAGGCTTTTTCGGAGGAGGGGCAGCTTCGGCTGTTTCCGCAATCTCGCTCCTGGGGCCGTTAACCTACAGCATGGCGGGAAATTATACTGTTAACGCCGCGACTTCAATAGAGTTGAGAGTTCCTTCAGGTCTCAAGGCTGGCGCGTATCAGGTGAGCGTGACTGCAGGAGGAGTAACCGCTGATACTTCGGCGAACTCCTCATTTCAGGTTACCAGCCAGCTGCCTGCAGTCACGAATGTGTATCCTTCAAGGATAGCGACAAACGGCACCGTGACGCTCTCCATTACCGGAAGCATGTTCTTTGGAGGAATGACTTCCACTCCTGATGTGGCGTCGGTAAATCTCTATGGCGGAGCCCTCAATTATCCGGTGGGTTCATATTCTGTTATTTCCGATTCTGTTATCACAGGCGCGTTTCTTCCCGCAGGCTTGCCGGCCGGCACATATAATGTGCAGGTCGCGAACACCACAGGAAGCAATTCAACAAGCACCAAAAAAGTAACTGTGGTTGCCGGTCCTACGGTTACCGGAGTTTCTCCTTCATCAGGCACAAGCCTTTCTCCTGCCACGCTGACGCTTTACGGGACAGGGTTCTCGCTTTACGGAGGGGTTCAGTCCTGCTATTTAATAAACGGCATCTGGACGCCGCTTACCGGTTTTTCAGTCTCGGGCGATACCGAGATAGACGGGGCCGTGCTGCCCTCTGGCATGCTTCCCGGCACTTACGGATTAAGAGTCCAGCTTGGCTCATCCGGCAGCGACCAGATCTGGAACGACGCCAGCACGGCGCAATACGGCATTCCCGGCAGCGGCGTGACCGTCACCGGGATAACTCCGGCAATAGGCAGCAACACAGGGCTTACTACCGTTACGGTCACAGGCACAAATTTCTTCAGGGGCACGGGAAGCAAAGTTCCGGTGACTCTTATAAAACTTGATGATGCGCGAAATACCTCTTTTAATCTTTCCGGCGCTTCATTCTCTGACACGCTGATTGGGCCCGCGGTTGTTCCCGCGGGTATCAGGACCGGCTCCTACAATGTCAAGGTCTACACTAACTCCGATTCAAACACTACAAGCGCCCAGAAATTTTCCGTGACGACCGCGGTTCCGACGGTATTGACCTGCTCCCCGGCAACGAGAGGCAATACCGGGTACGCGACTATTTCCGTGACCGGCGCCGGTTTTTACGGAGGGGCGGACGCTCCTGATGTCCGCAGTTTCCTTTTAAGGTCCACTCCCGTAACCACGACGGTTTATACGGCCTCTTCACTGACCGTTAATTCTGACACTACGCTTACGGCGGTACTGCCCGCGCTATACGACGGCGGCTTGGGCACCAATAATTATTACAATATGATTGCCGTAAA
>CAITPB010000114.1 GCA_903894145.1 Candidatus Firestoneibacteriota bacterium
CCCGCCGTTGCCAATTTCGCCAAAATGAAAGGCGCGATAGAAAGCATCGGCTTTGGCGCGGCAGCTTCCCCGGACGCGATGGAAAAAATACAACTCGCCGAGTATTCAAAACTAAAGTCCAGGCTTATCGCGGGCGCGCTGTTTTCCGCGGCCATAATGATTCTTTCCTTTTGGGGACATCTCCAGGCTGTTAATATCGCGATGTTTGTATTGGCTCTTCCCGTGATAATTTATAGCGGATCAGTTTTTTTTAAGGGCGCCGTTTCAGCTTTCAAACCACCCGCGAATATTGCCGACATGAACACTCTCGTGGCGGTAGGCGCCGGTTCGGCTTTAGTTTACAGCGCCCTTGCCGCGTTCTTTCCCGGGTTAGTTTCGGGCTCCGGAACGATGGCGAGGGCCTATTTTGACACTTCCGCGGTCATCATTACGCTGGTGCTTCTGGGGCGCCTCCTCGAAGCCGGTTCAAGAAAGAAAGCGCTTGAGAACATCCGCGGGCTGGCAAACCTTCAGGCAAAAAAGGCCGTCATCATCAAGAACGGACGGGAACAAAAGATTGATGCCGGGCTGCTTTCGAAGGGAAATATATTGGCGGTGCGCCCGGGCGAGCGTTTTGCCGCTGACGGCATTGTGGTTTACGGAGAATCCTCCGTTGACGAGTCAATAATTAGCGGCGAGTCTCTTCCCTCGGAAAAGAACCCGGGGGACAAGGTTATAGGCGGGACTGTTAACTTAAACGGATTCCTGCGCGTAAAGGTTGCGAACGCCGGAAATTCTACCGTCCTCGCCGGTATTATACGGCTTGTTGAGAATGCCGCCGGTTCTAAGGCGCCGATTCAGAACCTGGTTGACAGGATAGCGAATGTTTTTGTGCCGGTTGTTTTTGGGCTCGCGCTGATTACATTTATTGTCTGGTATTTCTTTGCCGGCGCCGGAACGGCCACCCTCAATTTTATGGCGGTGCTTCTTATAGCCTGCCCCTGCGCACTCGGGCTTGCCACGCCGATAGGAATAATTGTAGGCGTCGGAACCGCCGCGAAGAAGGGAGTGCTGATAAAGAACGCGGAGAGCCTCGAAAAATGCAGGAATGTTGACGCGGTGGTATTTGATAAAACGGCGACGCTGACTGAAGGAAAACTTAGCGTCACCGGCGTCGAGACCTTTGGAGCTATTTCCGAAAAGGAACTTTTAAGGATAGCCGTCTCTCTTGAAAAAAAATCCGAGCATCCTTTGGCGGAAGGAATAACGCGGGAAGCAAAGAAATATTCAATCAGGCCGGCTGAAGTCAGGAAGTTTCTGGCTCTTTCCGGATTTGGGATAAAGGGAATAATTAGAAAAGAGGAATATACTGCCGGAAAGTACGAGCTTGTAAAGAGCCTGGATAACGCGGGGAAGGCGAAAACCTTGGCCGGAAAGTATCTTAAATCCGGGAAACTTGTCGTATTTGTCGCTGACAGGCGAAAAGTCCTTGGATTAATAGCGCTTTCGGACACTATCAAGGCAGACTCAAAGCGCGTAATAGATGAACTGCTCAAACTGGGGATTAAACCGGTTCTTTTGACCGGGGATAACAAGGCAACCGCGAAAGCCGTTGCAAAAGAGCTTGGAATCAAGGATTACCGCGCTGAAATACTTCCGGCTGATAAGCTCCTTGCCGTAAAGGCGCTTCAAAAAAGATACAAAGTTGTCGCCATGGTTGGTGACGGAATAAACGACGCCCCCGCGCTGACCCAGGCGGATGTAGGCATAGGACTCAGCACCGGCACAGGAATAGCGATAGAGTCCGCCGATGTAGTGCTGATAAACGGTGATTTAAGCAAAGTTCTTGAACTGATAAAGATGTCAAAGCGGACGATGAGAATAATAAATCAGAACCTTTTCTGGGCCTTCTTTTATAATGTGATAGGTATCCCGATAGCCGCAGGTGTCTTAATTCCTCTAAACGGGTTTTCGCTAAATCCGATGTTAGCTTCAGCATTTATGGCTGCCAGTTCGGTGAGCGTTGTTCTAAATTCGTTAAGAATAAGAACGCGATAATTAAAAGTTTATGATGCAAATGCCGAAGAAAACCCCGGGCGTGAGCCCGTGGGATGAATTCGGCATGAATGATAATAAATATCACAACTCATCAGAAACCCCGAGCGTAAGCTCGGGGAGTTTCATAAAGTTCTTAAGGTTCATAAGGTTTGTAAGGTAAGTGCAAGGCAAATGCAAGAAAAACTGCTTAAAATTCACCTGAATGCTAACCTGTCAACCGCGAGCGCTTTTACCTTATAAACCTTACAAGCTTTTGTTTACGCGCCCCTATTTGTAAACCCCTTCGCGAGAAGTTCTACGAATTATAAAAGTAATACGAAAAATATATGTAATACAAAACTCTATTGACATACCGAATAACAATGTATATACTTAGGTGTCAAGGAGGGTCAAATGACAACATCTGTGGTAACAACTAAAGGGCAGGTTGTAATACCCTCAAAAATGAGGAAGCACTTGAATATGCACAAAGGAACAAGGGTATATATTCAGGAAAGAGGGGAAGAACTCGTAATAAGGGCTGTTAATGCCGAGTATTTTGAGAATATTGCCGGAATTCTGCCCGGAAAAGGGAAGTCAACAAAAGCTCTGCTCAAAGAAAGAAAGAAGGATCTTGGTAAGGAGTTGAAAAGATGATCGGCGTACTTGATTCCTACGCTTTGCTCGCCTTTTTTGAGAGGGAATCCGGATATGAGAAGGTTAAGTCATTGTTTTCATCGGCAGTTGAAAATAATCATAATCTTCTTATGTCTTCTGTGAA